>NZ_BAABCK010000001.1:0-19863 GCF_039538805.1 Salinicoccus jeotgali
TTCTTCTAATCCCTTTCCGTCAAAGTTAATTTTTATTTAAGGTCAATTTATTGATCTTAAATGCAAAAATTAAACCCGATTGATTCTATTAGGGCGATTTTAAGGCAAGTTAGTATCATTATCATGGGTACTCCATCACTAACTGCTTTAAAATCGCTTGTATTAATGGCTTTCTTTTGGAAAGTTGCTTAAAGCGATTAGATTTAAGCAAACCCGACTGATTTTAAAATGAAAAAGCCACCAGTTTAACTGGTGACTTTGTTTTCAAATTTAATGCCTTGCATGTGGTCGCATGCTTTCTGTGCTTGCTGGGACGCTTTAATTATCATTGTCTTATCGTTTTTTAGTACCTTTAACCATGAAGCAATGTAGCTTGCTGAATTATCTATTGTTTTATTTTCAATACCGACCACCGCACATAACATTGAAGCGCCTATCTCTGCGACCAGTTCCTCCTTGCTGTATCGTTCACTGCCGAACTTATCCATTTGACTGACACCCTCTCTGTTCAGCCTTTCTGCATGTCCTGTACTGTGTACTAATTCATGAAATAGTGTGCTGTAGTATTCATGAATTTTTGGGAAACTTGTTTTTGGTGGCACGTTTACTTTGTCAAAAAACGGCTGATAATATGCCCCACCTTCCTCGAAAGTGATTCTCGGTTTACCTATATAATCATCAACCAACTGTTCAGCAGATTCTATTGGGTCATGTTCAAAGGTTTCTATTTCTTGTTTAGGCTCAATGCCTTCTGTCTGTTTCCCAACTTGGAACACCCTGTAATATCTTAGCATTGGGATTCTTGCGTCTTGTCCTGTTTCTTCATCTTCAATATCTAGCATTTTCCAAAATACAACGATTTGACTTTTTTCGCCTTTTTTAACTTTACCGCCACCCTCTTTTATCTGTTTGAATGTGGCGTACTCTCCACCATTCAGCAGTAAAGCATTAATGCCTCTGTATGGTTTTTGCGTTTTCCAATTTCTCGCAATGCCATTTTTAAATGGCTTGTTCCATGGTATAGTGCCTTCTTCCAACNTGTTTTGGTTTTGACTTTGGCATTTAAAACTTTTGCTTGGCGAAAGTCTGTACCGAAAAGGTATGAAATTTCCCTTTTGCATGTGCGACAGCAATATGACTAGCAAATTGCCGTAAACAGTCGCAAAAAACGTGCGAAGAGTACAGATACTCGCACGTTTAGGGCTGATGTTGAGTTAGTCATATTAATAGTGAGCCACTTTGTGGCGAACGTGTCGCTAAGCAAAAGGAAATTTATAATGCCTTAAATAGAAAAGGACTTGCTGACAGCAAGTCCTCTCATTTTCTTCTAATCCCTTTCCGTCAAAGTTAATTTTTATTTAAGGTCAATTTATTGATCTTAAATGAAAAATTAAAACAGATGGCTCTGTATTTAAAAGGGTTTGATATTGAGTTTAATTTACTTTGATTTCGATATGAGTTTAAAGACATTTATACCTATAAATATTGATAGTTAAGTTGATATGTAAATCGTCTTTTAAATCATCGTTTAAAAGACAAATATATTCGCCCTATTATACAGAACATATGTTCTGTATAATAGAACAGTAAGGAGATGATAATTATGATATGTAATTATGAGGGATATGACTATCGTGAGATACCTGTGGAATACTTGGATAATAATATTCCGCAAGGTAGAGGTATGATTAAATGGCAAGCCTTTAAAACAATGCCAGAGCAGTATGAAAGAATAGATAATATGATTGAAGAACAATCTAAATGTAATCCACCCAGCTTTGATAATGACACTCTCATGTATATTGAAGCGCAAGTGAGAAGTAAATTAAATAAATCAGTAGTAATAAGGTACTGGAATAATGGACATGAAATCGCTCTTGAATGTATTATTGAATATATAGATGATAAATCAAAAATGGTAATTGTAAATAAAGAGAATGAATTGATTTATATTAAATTCAAATATATATATGGTCTGATGTAAAAGAGGACTTGCAGATCGCAAGTCCTCTTTATTTATATTAAATTGTAAACGTGAGTATATACGCAATCCTCAAATGTTTTATAATCCATTTTTTCCCCTGTATTTTCTTCTTTTATATATCTTCCATTCTTGCTTTCCATTACTTTTAGATTCGGATAATAAGCAATGTATTTTGTTAAATAGGGAAAAGATTTATTGTAATGTACTGTATAATCTTCAATGCAATTATCTTCAAATGCAGTAATTAATAATGCTACCCTATACAGGTCTTTTTGCAGTCTTGTTCTCACGATTAAATACCTCCTATAATCCATTTATTCCAATTTCCTTTTGGTGTGAACCAACGGCAACCCTAAAAACCCAAAAGCTGTCGGTAGGCATTTTTGATACCTCACGGTATCTGCCTACCGGCTTTTTAGTTTATTCAGGGTTGCTTTTCCCACCAAAAGTTTTCTCGGCATAAAAATTTACACGTCATGAGATAATCTTTTTTCTCTCTTTGCATAATCTAAAAATTCCTCGTCTAGCTGTTCTTCTAAATTAAAGTTTGTATATCCAAAGTCATTTTTACTAACATTCCAGACCGTAGTGAACGGCTGATCGTTGTGAACAGGGGGACAATAGATAATAATATATTTTGGTTTTTTAGCGTACTTATACGCCTTTTTAATGCTTGTAACAAGTCCATTATTTATTTGATTGATGAAACTTGGAATGTTTTTTAAATCATCATAAACATGGTATAAATCTTCTTCATACTTAAAAAGAAAAGTGGAGGTTTCAGATTCAGATGGGCTTTTAGGATTCCTAATAACTAGAGTTGAAACTTCTCCCGATTTTAGGTTTTCATCTACACTTAAATTACTTTCCAACCCTTTATCATTTTGGGGCTTAAACATTGACCAGCACTCCTATCCATTAATCTCTTTATTACTAATTTCTTTTACATTATTGATTTTAAGGTTACTTGATTCTTCAACCATATCTATAATACCGATATGCTGATTCTTTAAAATATCCTTTGTATCATGATTAATCACTTCCATATCAATCACATACATATATTCATTATCACGTTCGGAAGTCGATTTATATATCTTTACATCTTGTAAGGATATATCTGTATCTTGTGTGCCACCCTCGTTGGTCTCGGTATCAGAGAATTGAGCAGTTATCTTTTCTTTAAAATCATCACTGACAACTTCATCTAAATTCCTAAAGTCCTCTAACTTATTTTTTGTGTACATATCTTCAATGAATTGGCTTATATTTTGTTCTAATTCATAAGGGGCTTCATTAGTCGGTGCAGATTCTTCACTTTCATCAGTGCGTTCTTCGGCTTTACTTTCGACAGATTCAGTAGTATCTTCTAAACTTTCCTGTGTCGCTTTTTCTTGCTGTTCAAGGTTATCATTCCCACATGCCGTAAGTAGTGATAGCGTGAGCAGTAATCCAATTGTTTTCCTCATATAATCCCCCTTATCCATCACTATCTTCTACTTTGCTTGCTCTATAATCTTTCACTAAGGTGTCATACCATCTGACGGCACTATCAATGCTGTAATGATTATTTTCCAATACATCTAAATGTAAATGAGGGGCTGTACTTTTACCGCTATTTCCAACCGCACCTATATGTTGTCCTTTTTTTACTTTATCGCCTTTACTTACAAGATTCCCAGCATTATCTTTTGTATTTAAGTGCATATAATTTACTACTAAATTTGGGCTGTTAGTCGGTCTGATTCTAATATAATTCCCTAAATCATCAGAACTTAGGGCTTGGGCTAGTGTACGCCCAGCAGGGTAATTTGGTCTATCTTTTACAGATTCAATGACTTCGCCATCTACAAGGGAATATACAGGCGTTCGCATTGGTACAGAGAAATCATATCCGGGGTGTCCACTGTAATGTCCGATACCACCAGTCATTTGATTTAAAAATAATTCTGTATCAAGAGGGAGTGCCATATCGCCTACAACCATACCTTTACCTCCGCCTCCTTTACCGAGCATAGTAATATCATCTATACCAGCAGTTATAAACGAGGCATTATCTTTATAAGCGTTGTAGTGTTCCATAACATTAGATACATAGCTACTATCATGGTTATAGCTAAAGACCGCACTTTCAGTGTCGGAATTAACACCATCTTTTTCTAACTTCTTAGCAGTAGCACTCAATGCGTCTGATAGTTCCATTGGGTCGGCTTTGCCATTATCATTGCCATCAACACCCTCCCCACCGTACTGTGCAATCTTATCGGGATCTGTATAAACCTCTTTCGGGACGTCAGCATTTCCGAGCGTACCATTGCACCCGCCATAGTCCCAGCCTACCCATGTACATTTCATGAATTGAGTATGACCGATTGCACCAGCCGATGAAACAGAAGTATTACTACTGAACACTGTTTCCACTCGATGGATTGAAGCCAGTATCTCCCAATCGACATTATATTTGTCTGCAATTTTTTTATAAATATCTTCAAATTCTTCGGGTATCTCATTGAGTGAATATGAAGCAAGCGGATTTTCAACATATCCTCCGTTGACACTGTATTCACTGATATTATGTTCTTGAACATCTTGGCTTTGTCCCATCATAACAGTGATGAGTAACAACCCAACAAAGGAGAGAATGAGGAATAAGAATATTGGAATCAATACTCTTATTCCGACAGTTTGAGTCAATTTCCGTCTGATTTTTTTCTTAACTTGTTTCTTAACGTACTCTTTGGACATACTGCCTACACTCATTTAATTACTCCTTTCTTTTGTTCTTGAATGTATCAAATGTTTTTTGACGCTGTGATTTATTTGATACATGTTTATTTACGTCCACTTTCTGATGGTTTTCTTCTTGCTTGGGGGGAGTAGGACGCTTTGACTGTTTAACAGGCTTTATACGGTTATTCATTTCATTAATGCTGTCATTGGCTCGTCCTTTTACATTTCGGTTTTGCCGTCCTTGTTGCGTGTGTTTGGCACGATTTGGTGTCTGTCCTACGCTGTTTGATTGTGGCGTATTTTTGCGGTTTAATACTTTTGCATTGCGTTGCGGACTATTACTCTTATCCATGCCCTTTAGATTACTTTGTCTTGATGGTGTGTCTGTCCGATTTACAGCAGACTTTTTATTTAATTGTGTCGGTTTCCGATTATCAATACGACCCTCTTTTGATTCAAAGTTTTTTGAGTTCCTTACAGCAGACAATTTGCGATTTCTGTTTGATTTGGCTTTATCACTCGATGGAGTATTGATTTTGTTAGCTTGATTATTTTTAGTATCTGAATTGCTGTCAGTTGCTGTTCTATTTTGGCTTGGCTTACTGTTGTTTTGAGATTGCGGTTTATCATTAATAAATTGATTGCTACCTACATTGCGAGCTGAACTGGTATTTTGAGCATTGTGGCTGATATTGGAACGGCTGTATTGCTCTGTGTTTGCTGTGTCTTTATTCTCTGATGTATTTATCTGATTATCTTTAGCTGTCTGTTCTGACCTATATGAAGAAGTGGCAGATTCTCTATTTTCGCTTTGGTTTGTATTCAATTGTTGGTGCTGGGCATTATTATTATTGCGGTTAATGTCAGTAGTTTCTTCATTGATATTTCCGCTTTCTTTCATATCCGATTGGCGTTGATTATTTTCAGTTTCTCTTACATCACTTTGTACAGCAGACTGGCGTTGACTGTTTTCAGTTTGATTATTTTTTAGTGTATCTTCTTGCTTATTCATCTGTTCATCTTGTTGCTGTTTTTTATTCTGATAGTCGCTAAAGCTGGTTACATTATCTCGTTTATTTTGTTGGGTATTCATGTCTTGATTGTCGGTCTGATTTGTATTTTTACGGAAGTTTGATTGTGATTGTTCTGTTTCGCCTTTGTTTGCGAAAGCCGTCGCACCCTGTCTTTGGTTGCTTTCTTTAAAGTCTTTGGCGTTGTGGTCTTTAAAACCAGCTTGCCTAGTTGCTGTCGATTTCATACGGTGTCCCATATTGCTCATACTCCGTCCAAAACCTTGTCCACTTGCTTCTGAAGCATTGATACTACTTGAATCAGAGATTGTGTCCAGTGCGCTGTTACGGTAGAAATAAAGCATGATTGCTGAAATCGCAAGCACCACTTGAAATACAATGGCTTGTATCATGCCGTAGTTTTGAATCGTATAAGTAATCTGCATGATCGCCATGACGAAAATCATATAAAATACGAGAATGGCTTTATATAGAATCAGTTGAAATACCTTGCGTGTATATCCAATTATGATTTTTTCAAATGATGATATTAAACTTAAAAAGAGCACGAAAGGGAGCATAACAAGGGCAATTATCATACCAATCTGTAACATGTACCGTATAGCAGCGAGGACAATATAAATGAAGCCTTGCACCAATAATGAGATGAAGTACATAAATATTTTCCCAATCTGTGTACTGGCGTTGGCACTGTTCACGTTGTTATTATTCATATCCTCAAATTCATATTCTGCTATTGTACTTCTTGTTTCTTGTCCTTCCTCATTAAATGGACTGGCGTCAAGATAATCATAGACTTTATAATCTTCCTCTCTTTCGCCATTTATCCTTGAAACACTGGTATCTCCATACTGTAAATCGAGATACGGTTGAAGCAGTAATGCATTATATATCCTATTTTCCATATTAATGGCTGTATCTTGTGTGCCATAATTAACCTCTTGACCTGTTAAAAGTGAGGGCGGGGTGGCAATTAACGTATTTTCAATGTCTTTTGATATGCCATTGACCAATCCGATATAATTAAATTTTTCGGATTGTATCGAAAAAAGTAATGTAAGGGACACTAAAGTGAGTAACAGTATCTTAAAAAATGCGCCCCAATCTTGCTTTACAAACCCTCTAATTGTGATTGTTACGCCAACAAATGCCATTCCAAAGACAAGTAGATTGTTGATGATTTGTCCTGCTGTACTACTGGTAAAGCTATTTAAGTTCGGCATTAACATTTCCAGCAAGTCCACATTGAACATATGATAGACAACTGTTGAAATGACATCTGCCACCACTGTATAGGTTGACCATGCCAAATCTCGTACACCAACTAAAATATTGTTTCCTGTCTTACTTGCCACATCCCACCAGTTTTCATCAGCATGGGACATGAGTTCATAATGCATGAGATCATCGTAATCTTTAGAGCGTCTTTCCTCGAATGTTTCTTCCTGTTGCTCGAAGTAACTATCAAATTCTTCTTCAGCACTAGTTCCTGTATCAGCAAGGAGTGTATCTGATGATAGAAATACCACGACAACAGCTAAGAAAAGGATTTTTAAATATCTAATCTCCTACACCTCCCTTACTGATAATTCACTGATTCACAAGTGCCTTCGACTATCTCATACTGACCTAATCTTTTAACTTTATCATCAGTTTTAAAAATTCCTATTTCACTTTCATATTCATCATCATCAGTTTTATATTGATATATATAATCCACATTCTCATTTCCGAGTGGATGTTCAGCTTTACAGATATTTGTGATGATAATATCTTCTTTCTTATAATCATCTATTATTGATTTTGGTAAGAATGATTCAGCCACTCTTGTTTGTACTTTATCTAGTGTCTCGTCTGATATGTCGTATGGATTGGCATTACTGCCACATGCTGTCATGACTAACGCCAGTACTGGGACTACAATTAACTTCTTCATTTTCTCCACCCCTTATAAAGTTTTGCATTGTTCAGTATTAGAAAAATCGCCTAAAATATTCACTTCATTTGTTTCTTTGTTTAATCCAACATTGAGTGTTTCTTCATCAAGTTGAGCAATAAAGACATGCTCATAATTATTAGTGGTAAGTGTCTCCGTATTGACTTCACATATCTTGTCTACTGCCACATCAGATGTATCATTTATATTTTTTAGTGAGAGAGGAAAGTATGAATAACTTTCCTCTTTAATTTTTTCTATATCATCTTCTGAATAACCATACGGAATGGCTTTTGAACAACTGGCTAATAGAATAATACTTATCATCAAAGTGATTGTTTTATATTTATCCATAATAATCTTCCTCTGCTTGCACAAGCGTATTCTCTTTGTCTGTTGTCTTAAATGCAGTAAACATATCATCAAATAGAATATCCACTGCGATGACCTCGTTTCGTCCTTTATGGTCTTGATACAGACACATACCAGATTTTAAATACTCTATCATCTGTATGTTTTCTTGATTTTGTTTAATACCAAAGAAATCAAGCAAAGAATCAATGCTTTCATTGGATTTTGGTTTAAATGACATTTTACAGCCTATCAACTCTTTAAAGGTTTCCGTATTGTAGTCATCAAAGGCTTGTGTAATGAGTATGATGTCGGTTTTTAGAGAGCGACCTGTCCGCAACGTTTCGTTAATCAATTCTTCGCCTTGTCTTGAACTTCTTAATATCCAAGCCTCGTCTATATAGATCGCAGCGTCCTCATTTACATCTCGACTGAAAATATATACATAGCGTGAAATGGCTGTCATTATTGAAGTGCCTAGTTTTTCAGCGTCCGTTTGACTGCCTGTATTTTCGTTGTCATTGCCTAGATTAATACCTTGAATACCGAGTACCGAGATTTGACTATCGAAAGCTAACGGCTTGCTGTCTGGCTTGCCAAAAAGCACCTTGCCTAGCCCTGTATTAAATCGTTCTATAAACTTGCCTAGACTGTTATCTTCTTCTTTAATACGTTCTAAAGCACCAGTCATCGTGGCTTTCTTCTTGTGTGTCTGCATTTCGTCCTTGATGGCACTTGTAATGATGTTGGATAACTCCCTATCATCGTTCTTAACACTCCCCAGCGACAAGAAGATTTGCTCTGCTGTTTGCAATGCGATTTCGTCCTCGTCTTTCAAAAATATTAGTGGGTCTAAACTTCCTCTATACCGTTCTTCGCTTGATAAGTGCGTAAAGTTGATGTTTTTATAAATTTGAGCAATCGCACTATCTTCTCCAAACTTATCTACTGCATTTTTAAAATTCCGTTCATACTCGTTTTTAGGGTCTACATATAAAATTTTAGTTCCGAAAAATGCAGACCATGTAAACATATATTTTGAAGCCATTGATTTCCCACTACCTTGTGGGCCAGTAATCAGCATATTACCGTTTGTATGGCTTGCCCCTTTTAAATCGTACTTTGTTAAAGCTGGGTATAAAAAGACAGTGCCATTGTTCTTAAAACGAGCTTCAGATACATCTTTCAATCTTAGGTTAGTAATGTTCTTTCCAAATGGAAATCCGTAGTTATTACCAACCTTTTTATCAAGATCAATTGCAGACTGTGATAAATAAAATGGGTCTATAATCTGTTCAAAATAATTATATTTGCTTGTTGTGGCAAATAAATTAGTATGGAATAAAATTAATTGGTCTACATTAGGCTGTGTGATTTTAAAATCAGTGCCGTTATAGTAATCTTCAATACTTTTTATCCGTCTTTTCAGTTCTTCCAGTGATTGCGCTGATACTACAATATTCATATTGAAGTACATTAGATTGGTATGATTTTTTTTAATATCATCTAGTAGGACTGTTAAGCGTTCACTTGCCAGCGAGACCACATCGTCCTCGTCTATCTGTTCGCCTGTCTGTATTTCCTTATCAAAGTTTTTAAGCCGATTTCTATACTTTCTCACATAGCCCTCATCTTTTGATTTCGGATTAAATTTATACTTAAAATTAATTTCTAATGGGAAATTAAAAGTGCTTTTAAGACTATCTATAAATTTAAAGCCATTGATTAAAGCAGGCATTTCAATAATTGGTAAAGTCGCTATATATTCAGTATGCTCTTTATGTTCAATTGTGATATATCCAGTATGTTGAGTGATAATACCCTCTGTTACATTGTAGTTATTTTCAATTTTTTCGGGTATTCCCTCTGTACGATGATAAAAATAATAGGTATATCTATATATTTGTTCTTCAGATAAAGGTTTAAATGATTTAAAATATCCGACATGATCTAAAAAGACTTCTTCTGACTTTTTAGCATCTTTAAATTCATTTTTATGTTGTGCAGTTTTGAAGATAAAACGTTGTAAATCATTTGAAACCCTTTCAGCAAAACGTTTACTCAATTCCATTAAATCAGCAGAGATTTCATACTCGCTATCGTTTAATTGAACAGAGAATACAATATCATGCTCATAATTCGACATTTCATCTGTTAAAACTTTAGCGGAGTTTTTTAAATAAAAGCGACCCACTTCATCGAAAGTAGATGAACTTTTTCTATCATCAATAAACTTTTCAATGGTCTTATCTAAATGCGTTTCAAAGTCTGACGGTCTTGGAATCAAATGGAAAGACCATTTGTAATCTTTGTTATTTAAAAAATTAGCGGTGTTCTCGACATAGCGTAAATAATCTTCATCATCATTGATTTTAAGATAGGAGTAATCCAGTTTATAAAAACCCCACACCTCATTATTTTTGTTCAGTATCATATTGTCTTGAACATCAACGTATGGAAATTCTAGTGTTTTCAATCAATCATCACTCCTTTTAAATGCTTCATATTGTATCGGTTTTCCAAAACTTTCATCGACTTCTATATCATGTTCAAAAGATATATGACGAGTGCGATAGAATGTGTATCTATCTTTAAAATAGTCATGTATCGGCTTGTAATCATAATTCAAGCTGAATACTACAATTAACGTGATCGCCACGCCAGCGACCAGAACAATCAGCCAATTATTCAAAATAAATAGAAGTGTATCTGTACTGCCAATTCTTATTGATATAGTCATCAATATAAGCATTAAGAAAACAGCAAAGACCCCTGTGATAATCTTCTTTAATTCAATCCCCTTTGAAAATTGAATCTCATACTTGGTACCTTGAAATATCTTATATATTTTAATGGGGTATTTTAGTTCTTGTGTATAGTTGTTCCCCATGATTTTTACGTCATTTTTCATATATAGCCACTCCTAATTATTAAAAATGAGGACAGAATCTACGCTTCTGCCCTCTACTTTTAACTTCAACTTATCCGAAAAGTGCGTTACCCCATGTTCTTGCCAATTCTTGCAATTGTGGCCCGAAGAATACAACTATCATACATAGCAAGCCCATGATTAAACCGCTGAAGAATCCCATCCAGTCCTCGCGTAGATAAGATATGACGGCTCTGACTGCCATTATAACTAGGATAATAAAGCCTATTTGGGACACAATATTTTCTGCTATATTGGATACATCAAACATGATTTCACCCCCTTTTAATGAAAGCCTATATATTTCAAGCTATTCAATATTATCAACAATGTACCTATCATCGTAATACAGTAGAGTAACTGTATAATTATTTGTGGTAATAAGATTTGTGTTTTCATCTTGATACTTCACATCGACAACTGCTGTTATTTTTGATTGATCCTTTTCATTAAAGGAGAAGGCTTTTAGTACATTAAATTCCACTAATTCTTTCTCGCCTATGCCTCCATCAAAGTTACTAATTAACCTTACATTCTCATTGTCTTTACCATATGCCGTAAAGAAATCATTTAACGTAGTCTTAAACTCTGATATATCTGATTGAGTAAGTTCCTCGCCTTTATATTCTCGTTCTGTAACATCATCTTCTGATACATCAGCAACTAATTTTGTATCAATTTCTTTCGGCTTTTCTATCACTGCATAACCCTTATTTTTCGCCATGATTGGCACTTTAATCATGGTAGTATGTTCATCTGTCGATGTACGTTCTTCTTCTTCTTTCTTCATGCGTTTAGCGACTTCTTCATCTACCTTTTTATCTTTAATATCATCGTCTTTTTTAACTTCTGCCCTTATCTCACTTTCTAGCTGTGTTTTTTCTTCATCTGAAAAATTCTCTATGCTGGTAAGGTCATATGTGATTTCAAAAACAACATCTATAATGTTTTTTTCATCAACTGATTTTTCAACGTATTCAATACTTTTTAGAGTACGACTACCGTTAAAATCATTTACATTGTATAAAGTATTTACATCAAATCCATCATAGAAATAAGTTTCCAATAATTGTGCCTGGCTATTTCTAGTTTCATCATCTTCACTAATTGAGATATATTCTCTTAAAAATTCTTTCGTGAAGTGGATTACTTTATCACTGGAGTATGCTTTGTTTTCTTCTACTTTATTTAATTCTTGTTCAATTTCTTCTTTCTGTACCTGTACATCATTGCTGATATTGTGGTACTTCGAGAAGAATACTACGTTGAAAAATATACTTAATAGAATCAATGATATGATCGCCCAGCTAACAATCCTTTGAATCATATGCTTACTTAACTTTATTTTTCTTTCCCCATTTATACTTTGTTTGGGATTTTTAGGCTCTTTTTGAGTTTTATTTTCTTCATTGCCTCGATTTTTAGCAAAGTTAATCATTCGTTTGAATCGACTGATTTTTCACACCTCCTACTACTTAACCAAAGGATTGCGGGCATATATAATCTCTGGCTCTGCCTCAATACCGCTTGCTTTCCGCTTAACAGCAAACTGACCTGTTGAAAGGTTTCTAAGGCGTTGCGGTTCAATAAGGAATCGCTGTACACCTCTTGCTGTCCCTCTGTCGCCACGTTCTTCTTTACGGTTTAACTTCGATTTAGTCCCTCGTTCAGTAACAGTAGTGATTTCTTGGTCTTTATATACACCAAACGTTTTTGTCCATTTATCGACTTCCGTATCTTCATTCACTTGTCCAACAAAGTAAGTGTTCGTATTCGCTAAGATACGGTCTGTGAATGTTGAATCAATAGCTGTTAAATCATGAATCGTTTGAGTAGATATAACACAATGGAAATCTGCTTCACGAGATTTATTGACTGTATCAATTATCTTTTCAGTAGCATAGACAGCAAATTCATCGTATATCGCAAGGAATGGATCATTGCCGACATCTTCAAGCTGTTTATTTCTCACACTGACAAGATAATTTATATCTAAAATCATAAATCTTGCTGTTTTCTCTATAAACTTTTCATATATCGTGCCGTCAAAACTAACAAAAACTGATTTTTTATTTCTCGATACATCTATTAAATCCACGCTGTTCTCTGTTTCTTCAAATAGATGACCTAAATCACTTTCTGTAATTTTTATTATTTCTGTCCGTACTGACGAGCCATGTATGAACAAGTATTCTTCTCCCTCTTTACTATCTGCATAATTAGTAAAGAATCGTTCATAAAACTTTTTAGACCGTTCTGTCTTTTCACGAACTTCTCTTTTCTCTGTACGTTTGATTTTTTGCTTCGTAGGTTTTTCTTCGATACCATCGAGCAAATCAAACTCATTATCGTCATCTTCTTGAACTTCATCATCATCTTCTTCTTCGACTTCAACTTCTACTGTCTTTTTTTCATAATCATTATTTAGTACATCTTTCACTTTCTCACTGTCTAAATAATAAGCGAAAGTCTTTAAATCTCTTTTGAAGCCATAATCATCAATAAACATGATTAAGTTCTGAATGAGTAAGTCATTTATGTTTGAGTAATAAACACTCTCTGTTTCGACCAGCTGGCGTAACTTATCAACTATGACCTGTGAATTGCCGTATTTGATAGGATTGTAGGTTACATTATAGTTATCTCCAAAGACCGTTACATCACGACCATAATCATTATTGATACGTTCAAACTCATTGACTGTACTTGCTGACCCTTTGCCATCAATAAAAAGTATTGGATAATTCTTCATGACGGCATATTCAACAAATGACATTAAAAGTACAGTCTTACCACCACCAGTAGTAGCTGATACGAAAGCATGTTGATTTAATTCTTTAAAATTCATATACATTGGATTGCCATGCTCATTAAT
Organism: Salinicoccus jeotgali; assembly: GCF_039538805.1. Lineage (GTDB taxonomy): Bacteria > Bacillota > Bacilli > Staphylococcales > Salinicoccaceae > Salinicoccus > Salinicoccus jeotgali. The sequence goes on from NZ_BAABCK010000001.1 coordinate 13,837, forward strand.
ACCTACAAGCATTTTGTCTTTCGGATTTTTACGCCACTTTTTCTGTAATTGCTCGTTAGCTTTAAGCCTATTTGCCTTAGTCTTTTTATACTTGTCGGAATCATAAAATTTATCTATTTCCTGTTCTTTTGTATCTACTCTCAATCGCTTTTTATACTCCTTGTATTCAACTAAAGGGAAAGCGACAACAATTGATCCTATGACATAGAGTAGATACGTAAAACCATTTGCTGTTGGTATTTCATTGAATACAGCAGTCAATATACTATTAATCCATTGAATATCTAATCCAATGTTTGCTTGCAATGTGCCGTAATATCCAAATAACTGGCTTGGCTCTTTATAGATGAAGTAGCCAAATACTATGGCACTTGTGAGAGCGATTAAACGCCTAGTCTTTTTCCCGACCAGCGATAATGGTATTAACATGAACAAGGCTATTACAAATAACGGTAAAACGAGGAATACTACAATTATCAGCAACAGTGGCAATGCGATTTCCATAAATCGTTGATTACCTTGTTCAATCTCTTCTCGACTTTTTTGGGGTCTTTGGTATTGATTATTTTGATTTCTCATTTAAAAACCTCTAATCGAATATGTTATCAGCATTGCGGAATGTGATATTAAAATTGTAGTTATTCTCACTCATAACTTGCTCAATTTTATGACGAACTCGACTACCTTTATAAATATAGGTTACGGTCGCAATTTCGTTTCTATCATATTGTTTTTGATACCGACCGAGTATTTCTTTATATCTTCTAGTCGACTTTTGCGTAAATTCATATTCAATCGCTATTCTTAATAATCGACCATCTTGTGTTTCCAAATTCAACATTCCATCGGGTATGTTCCGCTTTATCTTTTCTACATTTCGAGTAAGGTTATTGGATTTAAAAGAATCCTCTCTTTCTATCAATTGTTCATCTGTTAGTTCTCTTTCAGTAGTAAAATCAACGTACTTATATTTATCAGTTGCGACTGCACTTTTATATTGTTTTAAAATAAAATCATTTACTCTTAAATCGTGAATAACTTCAGTCTTATTTACTGTTTTAAAATTGTACATTGGTTTATCTATGATTGCTTCAGCATTTGGTGTGATATAGCAATAGAAGATACGTCCTACGTTTCCTTTTTTAATTAACTCATTTTCATGTAAATCGGATAGTATTTTATATATTGCACCTTGACTGATTTGACCCTCAAAATAATCAAACAACTGCCGATAACCAATAACTCCAAACCGATTGATTAAATTCAATACCTTTAGTTTATTCTCTCCTAGAATTAGCACTTTTAATTCCCCCAGCTTTTAGTATAATTGAAGAAGTAGAACTCATATTCTACACCCAACAGGCTACTCTTATTCACTAGAGAGCCTGTTCTTTTTTTTCCACTTCTTCAACCTCTATCAACCCCCTAACTACAACTTTAATCATCTAAATACTCACTTCTTTTAATAAACTATTACCAACTCCAATTCTTATATTATTTCAAATATCATTTAACTTCTTAATTCAATTTCAATCAAACATAACTATCTCTTATTTCACTAATTCTTTTTACCATTTGCCCTTACTTACTTGAACTTGATCTTAATACCTTTCTCTTATATTTCACCTCTTTCTTTAACCATTACTTTTAATTACATACTCTTACTCCAGCAACCCTCAAACTTCCAACAACATTCTAATCTAATTCCATATTATTTCTAATTACTTTCTAACTAATCTCCTTTCTTACTGCTATACTACTCCTCTTTACTGACGCTGACAACCCATAATTTCGCCCGAAAACATAAATTTTAACCTTGACCCCTGTATCACACCACGTAGTGATGCAGGGGTCAAGGTTTGAGTATAGCAACTCGTTGCTATCGAATATTTATGTAACGGGCGCCCAGCAAGGGTTGTCAGCGTCTAAAGACCGTATAATTGCAAAAGTGCAGACAGGGACACTTTACCCCCCACTTTATCCCCCACTTTGGAAAGTAATTAGAATGTTGTTGGAATAAAACAATTAACTTTGATTATATTCAATACCATTATATAACGGCATTATATTTAGTTTTAGTAAAAGTGAAACAGACAATGTAATTATAGTAACTAAAAAGATCACTTATACAGATTAATAGTAGCTGGTACACTTAACAACGATACTCTTTAACTGACTTAATAAATACTAATAAGAGATAAATATTCAGATAAGGACTTACCATATACCATACTAAAATCTATTAAAGTAATAATTAAATACACAACATATAAACACATAAAACCTTAACAATACCATGCTTATATATAGTATTTAGAATCTAATTAGAATCCCATTTGAATTATTATTAGAATACATTTATACAGTGGTTAGCTTATTATTTATTTATTTATTTTTTACATATAGGCTCACTATATTAATAGCACTAACAATATAATTCTCTTAATAATTATCCCTTGTTTACTATGACCCTCTCTCACTAGAGGTTGTATTGGCACATCGGACTATTAAATTATTAGACTATTGTACGCAATTGTTTTGTCTTGAATCTGCTGTATGTTATCTAATTTTTTAATCAGTTTGGTTATCAATTTAAGAGCCATTACATCTAATTCACTATTATCTTTCACTTCAAATATAGCTGGTACAATACTCTCCACATAAGCTACATAATTAGCTTGTTTTACCTTGTTCTTTTGGATAAGTATATAGAACTTCATTAGAATGTTTTTGGAAAGAGCAATACGTGTTTTACTGTACCGTCCTTTCCCCTCTGTTTTCTTATATATAATGTTGTCATTTTGTAGAGTGTTTAGAACGTCATAAAACGTCGATTTAGGCATGTTGAACTCAGCCAATATATTAGAGATTGTTCCCTCAATATATAGACTTTCTGTGTCTGTATGTTCTTCTAAGTAATTGACTACATCTTGTATTCTTTCCTCGTAATGTGAACGTACTCTATCTGTTCTTTTCTTCTTATGCTTGTAGAATGTTTTGAAATAATTAGCACTTATTTCATGTTCTTCATTAGTCCATGTTTCGATAATATTTTGGATATGATCTTTGTTAGGTGCTTTATATTTACCACTGAAAGCACTCTGAATTATCCCTTTAAATTCACTAACATTCAGAGGGATATTTAAAGCAGAATTAAATTCATCTAAAATATTAAATGTCTTTTCATAACTTTCATCTGCACTATAAAAATACAGTGCCAGCGTGAAGATAGTATTATTTCGACAAGCCCTATATCCGTTCTTAGGCTTTATATTTTTTAGATTGAGTAGTGTACTGACCCATTCTGGACGCTCGCTCTTATTTCGGCTATAAACCACTTCTAAAGCGGGCTTGTTTTTCTCACTATATGACATACTCCAATTAATCAATTCATCTTTAGATATATACTCATTCGTAAAATGTTTAACTGTATCGACCGTAGGAAAGCGATAGAAACCAAATGGGACACAATGGATATCTATATCAATATAATTATTCAAAGCGCTTAGAATACTTCTCTGTACCTTTTCAGCGACAAACAGAGAACGTTTTTCTCTGTTCATATATAAAGGATTATCTAATACATAGTATAAGTGCCAGCCGTTAGGCGATTTTACATACATATTTGGAAACGGTACGCCATTATCTATATGAGCAGATATGAGAGATTGCGTTAAATGCTCTTGGCTGTAATCTGTATCAATATCTATTACAAAAGTATTAATCTGCTTTATATTGTCCTTTGTATGCTTGGTTACTCTTTTATTATCATCATATTTTAAATAACGATACGGATTAGGTGTCCAATGGGTAATGTAGCGACTACTTTCAACCAGTTTTTCGATAGAGCCGTATATTACACCATTCACTCCATAATTGGATAGATCTTCTTTGGAGAAAGTAGCTGCTACTTTACCAGGACGAGCAACAGTATTTTTTATATGGGTTACTTTTGAATTTTTAACAGCATATTGGTTAATACTATTTTTCATAATAAATTCTATATATTGTGATGTATGCATGACTACTCCTCCAATCTAAAAAAGGGCTAGGTACAATTAAATGTACCTAGCCCTTAAAATTGAATTTCCATTCTTGAAATCTCTTACGCCTTGCTATATAATCTTTGTATAAGTAAGATGATTTCAAGAACGGACAGCAATTGTTTGTAGGTTAGTACAAATAATTGTGATTTACAGAGTGTTTCCCGCACTGTGTAAATCCCGTTCTTTTTTTTGTTATTGCCATTATAGACTCAATTGTTAAACAATTGCAATGTTATATAGATAATTATCTATTTTTAAAATAAAAATCAATCGCTTCACTTGTTATTTCTCTCATTTCTCTATCTGTTTTAAAGGCTTCTTGTTTAACCATTCTGTGTTGTTCATCATAAACCACAAGCACCCTATCTTTCTTTTCTTTTTTCTTTTTATCTACTGGAACAGTTTGATTACCTCTACCAACATAATTAATATTTTTCAAATTGCTATTATCTTTGCTCATTATTATTCCTCCAATTCCTTAATTCTTTCATTTAATTCATCTGCAACAGCATAATACATCTGCATTATCTTTTTATCATATGGTCTGTTTTCTGTAATTCCATAAAGTCCCCATCGCTTTACTACTTCACTCGATTTTATTTTATTATCAAATACTAGAGTATCAAATTCTGCTTTAAAACGAGCCATAATTTCATTATCTACATAGCCCCTCGGATTGACAAGGTAGTTTACAATACCAATCAAATTCAATTCCGGATTATATTCTGTCATACGCTTTAAATACTCAATGTATTTTACAGAACTCATAAAACTATCTTCTTCACTCTTACTGGCGATGATCCCATAATCACTGGCACATACTACATTATTCATCATTAAGTCTGTGCTGGGTCTTGTATCTATGAATACATAATCATAATCATCAGCAATATCTTTTAATAATGTATGCAGTAAATAGAATCGTGCCTGTTTATCTAAGCCACTGATAGAATCGTGGAAGCGTTCCAAATGCCAATCCCCCACCATTAAATCTAAGTTGTCTGTGATATTAATTATAGCTTTTGTGAGGTCTGCTTGTTCGATTGCCCCCATAAACCTATCTTCTTCTTGGGGTAAATCCGATATATCTTTCTTAAATGTCTTGGATATTTTATCTGTTAAATTAGTTTGTGGGTCGGTATCTATCGCCAGCACCTTATATTTTTTATGTTCGGAGTAAATGTATGCCATTACTTCTGTTAGTGAGCTTTTCCCTACTCCGCCCTTATGGTTTCCGAAAAAAATAACCGTCATTTTATCACTTCCTTATACTGATAATATCCATTTAGTAAATTTCATAGGTGCTACTATAAATATATATGCGAAAACAAGTAATAGTTTAAACAAGCTAAAACCTCCTTATGAAGCCATTTTATCATTAATTAACTACTTAATCAATTAATTGATTAAGTAGTTAATTATACTTTCATCTTAAACTTCCAAAATTGCGTATGTTACTTTCTCTTTTTCAAAGTACACCGTTTCCCAAACTTCATCATCTTCAGTTACATCATCATAATATTTGAAATCATGGTATCTTACTTTATTCGCTATATCTAGTGGCTCATGAATCCCCTCTTTATAAAGGGTCTTAAATATAGTCATTTCATCAGTAAACATTGTTACTAGCACTCTAACTGTATCAACTACATCATCTAACGCTGTATAGTCATCAAACCTAGCCCAATCGCTTTCAATGTCAGTTATAATACAATCATCATAATTATTATATATCTCTCTCAATGTACTATATAAATGCTCGTGAGCCTCCTTTGTACCGTTCCCAATTAGTAAATCAAACCACTCACTTTTTTCATTCGTATCTGGATTTTCAAGTTTTATTTTTATCATTCAAATCTTCCTTTCTGTTTTGATTTTTGGTTTTGACTTTGGCATTTAAAACTTTTGCTTGGCGAAAGTCTGTACCGAAAAGGTATGAAATTTCCCTTTTGCATGTGCGACAGCAATATGACTAGCAAAT
>NZ_BAABCK010000002.1:0-97509 GCF_039538805.1 Salinicoccus jeotgali
AACGACCGTTAATTGGACGATTTTATGTATGCATGAGATCGTCCTTTATTCATATAAATTGAGTCCAAAAACCAGTGTACTAATCATTGTCTATATTAATTGAAAATACATGAGTTTTTAGAAGAAGATGAAACCTAGAAGGTCTGTTTAGTGAATTGGAAATAGTCAGGTGTTAGCGCAACTTTTCGGAAAAGGTCAGTGGACACAGATATAACAGAACCGAATTGGATATTGGATGAATTAGAAACACTTCTGGGTGCCTAAGAATCTCTTTCGAAGACTAATGAAGTAATCGATGCCCCACAAGCACATAAAAAACAACTTCTGTATCGGGAGGACTTAAATAATAATGAAGGTTGACGATATAAAAATATCTCTCTGATCTAAAAAGACTGGAGAGATATTTTTATTCTTTAACATCTATTCGGACTGAACTCGATCATCATTCAGGGGTGTAATCCACGCCTCTTGTATAGTTATTGGTTGCATCCCACAGGAGGAATTCATCGACACCGTTGTCATGGAGTGCCTGGATCTGGGCTTCCAATTCATCGACGCCATAATTCAGATAGTTGCCGGCACCCAAGTAGGAGGCAGTGAAATCCTGGATCCATGGTCTGGAGAGTGGTGGGGAATCAAGGGAATCCAAGACCTCATTTTCGACTTCCATATAGGAGTCGATGACGCCGTATGGTTCAAGGTCAGGTGTCTGGAAGCCAAAATCTCCCGGGCCCCAGTGGCTGGGATAGATCATGGATGAGATGACATCGACATTATTGGATATCTTCGAAAAGTTCTGTCCGATTCCAGGTGCTTCCGGTACTGTAGCAGCATAGCCGAAAATGTCGACTGAAACATCAACATTGTAGGGTTTAAGCTTTTCGCGGGCATATTCGACGAAGTCGGTGACGGCATTGACGCGCTGCTGGACATCATCATCATTCCCGTCATCGTATTCTGCTGCATCGTAGTTTAAGGAGTCGGCACGGTGTTCAAACCCTTCCGGGAAACGAACATAGTCGAACTGGATGTCTTTGAAACCGAGCTTGGCAGCTTGGATCGCAATATCCACATTATAATCCCACACTTCTTTCAGGAATGGGTTGACGAAACTCTCGCCGCGCCCATTTTTCCAGACGGTGCCATCATCGTGGGTGAATGATAGATCTGGGCGGGCCTTGGCCAGGTTGGAATCCTTGAATGCGACGATGCGTGCAATGGGGTAGATGGATTCGGAGTCCATCGTCTCCATCAACTGATCCGGATCGACGTAATTCTGCATATTTTCCTGGGCCATTTCACTTGCGCCTTCCAGCGGCATCATGATGTTTCCGGCGTCTTCCTTGACATCGACGACCATTGCATTCAAGTCTGTATCGTTGAGGAGCGATACAAGATTCGACATGCGTTCACCTCCGGCGGAATAGCCTGTGACGAAAATACCTTTAACGCCGTCTTCTGGGTAGGGAATATCGACGCCGCTATCGTATGAAAATTTATCAGGTATGGTTTCCGGCATTTTAAGCAGAGGCCCTTCATTCAGGTTCAAGCCTTCCGCTTTAGCCGTAATTGGCATCATCAGACCAAGGATCAAACATAAAAGCATCACTTTACTCTTCATCTGCGTCTTCCTCCCTTGCACTTTGGATATTAGCCGGATCGATCAATTCGTATTCTTTCGCCCTTAATCCGGAGATGATTTCTGAAAGGGCATCCTTTGTCCACGTTCGGTCATGCATCAACAGGTTGGCCCCGTCATCGAGCAGTTCGGTATTGACCATGATATCAGCGAGGGCATCTGCGTCCTGGTACTCGGCTTCCCAGTCATAACCGTATGTCCAGTTCATCAATGTCATATCTTCATCTTCAGTCACCTGGATCGAAGCATCGGTGTTGACGCCAAACGGTGCTCTGAAGAAGCGTGGGCGTTCTCCGGTGATCTCTTCGACCATATCGTTGACCGGGATGATTTCATCAACCGTTGCTTGTGGGTCCAGATTGCTTAAGTTCGCGTGTGTCATCGTATGGTTACCGATTTCGAACCCCATATCATAAATCTTTTGGAGCGTATCTTTGCCTTCCTCCGTATTGAGGTACATGCCATTGACGAAGAATATGGCCGGCGCGTCATGTTTCTTCAATGTTTCGGCCATCTCGAGTGCGTGCTGATCCGGCGCGTCATCTATAGTCAATAGCGCCACACGGGATGCGTCATCATCGAGCGGCAAGATGCGGTAGGAAGCCGGGTCCACATAATAGGCCTGCTTTGCCGTGGATGACGCATCAGCCTGCTCTTCACTCTCTTCTTCGTTGGCATCTTCTGAAGCATTAGACGATGAAGTTGCCTCCTCTTTAGATTCGCTCATCTCCTCTGTATCTTTTGCCTCAGATTGTGCATCATCATTTGAAGTGTCTTCATTGCCGCAGCCGACGAGAAAAACAAGCAGTAAAGTTATGAATGTATATTTTACATGTTCCAATCAATTCTCCCCGCTTTCTTCGAAAGTGGCCAGAGCGGCCTGATGCGCATCTTCCAGATTGATAAGTGCCTCGTCGAGCGCAGAATATTCCTTTTGTACAGGGTCGTAAGCCTCATTGATGTCCTCGATTCCATTTTCCAGTGCCTTGAAGTCTGCATCTTCCGATGCTAATGTCTCGAAGACGGATTTTTGAGTGTCCAGTGCACCTTGATAATTTTCAGTGAAAGATTCCAGGTGGGAACGGAGGGTACCATATGCCTCCTGGACTGTCTTATAATCATCATGGAGTTCCGAATCCTCGGATGGTAATTCAATCGATTCCAGGTTTTCTTGCTTGGAGATGAATGTTTCGGTGTTGTCTTCAAGCGCCTGTAGCTTATCGGAACGTTTGCTGCGGTTGTCCGCGAGCGCTGAATCCTCAGCCTTGAATGGATCCTCTTCAAGGCTATCAGTAAATACGGATTGCATTTTTGCGTCGAGATCATTCAATGACTGAAGGTTTTCGGTGATTTCAGCCTTCACTTCATCAGTCTGCTCGATCGTCGTCTTCAACTGGTCTTCCGGGCTGCTGCAGCCAGCCAGAAGAAAAAACAACAGTGCCCCTGTTGTATAGCGTATGTAACGTGTCATAAGGCAGCTCCTTTCTATTATTATCTCTCAGGATAACACTCTATATTCATTTTTCATATATTACCTATATATATTCCTAGAAAATTTTTTGAAGAAGTAGGGGGAAGGGGGTGATTCAACTGTTCAATAGAAAAACCCCTTCAGCCTAACGCTGAAGGGGATGGCGACATATGGTACCATTGCGTGCTTATTTGAGCTGTGGGCTATTTAGGCTCGGCGATTACACCACATGCGATACGATCTCCTGCATCACCAGAAGGCTGCGTTGAATAATCATCCGCCTTTTCATGGATGACAAGGGCAGTACCGTCTTTAGTCATCACGGTATTAGCTGCCTCTTCATCCAGGCTGATCTGATCTGTCGTAAACTCTGTTTCTTCCAAGTTTCCATTGGAGTCGGTCTTTACGTTATCGAAATCGCCTGCGTGGGGGCCGTCCGGATCTTCTTTACCGTGATTGGCGTCATTAGGGTTGTAATGGCCACTGGCTGATTTGAAATCGGGTGCTTCACATACGCCTTTTTCATGGACGTGGAACCCATGTTCTCCTTCTCCGTCTGCCACTCCGTCACCGGTCAGTGTGACCGTGACACCAGCTTCGGCAGGTGTCAATGTTGCTTCAGCAACTTCCTCACCGTCAGCATCCTTTAGGGGAACGGTCATCTCTTCGCCATTTGAACTGGCGCTCTCTTCGGTGCTTTCTTCAGTACTTTCTGTTGTCGCCTCATCAGTCTCCTGACTGGTGTCATCTGAACTGCCTTCCTCATTTCCGCTGCACGCGCTGATCACCAACAGCAGTCCTGCAATAAGTAGTAGTATCGGCCAGCGCTTCATCATGATACATGCTCCTTTCGATAGTGTTTTTAGACGTTGAAATTGAAGCTCTAAACCAACTGGCGGGGGAACAATGATGATGCATTTTGCATATTACACGTTCACCTTAACATAGTTGGTTGGGTGACATCTATCGAAAGCCTTATGATTTCAGAATGATCAATCAACTTTGCGGCCCTTCACATGGCTGTTTATGGCTTTTTTCATGACTCGTATATTATCTTTATATGCCATATAGTCCTTATGGGTTGCATCCTGGCTCCTGTAGCGCGTTTCCATATAGGTGTCGAGCCGATCCTGGTCGATGAGCGTGTAGAGCTCTAGGCGATCGATCCATTCTTCTATCGTTTCATTGCGGTATCGTCCCATGCCCTTTGAAGCCAACCATTTCTCGAAATTGAAGTATACCTTTCTGACGCGGTCATCCGGTGCTTTCACCTTTTTATGTTCCGGCAATGAAGAATGTGAAACCGATGCATTGGCGGAAGTGTGTGCAGATGACTCCTCAGCAGTAGGCTGTTCCCTTTTCCTGTAGTAGATATAGAGCCCGACAATGATGGCCACCGCAAGTAGAATCATCATAATTGTGTCGAATGGCACATGGTTGAATGTGGTGCCCTGCTCAAGCTGTTCCTGTACCGATTCTCCTTCTTCAGCAGATTGTTCTTCAGACTCCATCTTCGGCATTTCCAATTCGACATCTTCAAGTGCGTTAAAGAGGGGGCGGAGGAGGAATATCATACCGTTTAAAAGCAGTACCACCAAATATTTCATGGCGAAGGCTGCATAATTGTAGATGAGGCTGAAGATACCTCCGAGCACTATAAATGTGCCTGCTGCCATAAGGAGTATCGAGATGTTCCTTGTGGCGGCATACCCATTGCCGATAAGGTGGACCATCAGCCTGCCGATGAAGAAGAACAGCAGCAGACCAAGGAATATGCCATGGAAGAGCTGGGTGTGGGCGATTGCTTCTGAGGTACCGATAAGGTTTGTGCCGATCAGCAGAAGGAAGGTCGTGATGAGTGCAGCAGGCGACGGTGTCCCTTTAGAATCATCGTGTAGATATTCGAGCCGGAGTATCGGGATGTAGGCGGTGAGGAGTGCGGCCAACCAGTTGAAACCAAATAGGAATGCGGCCGCAAGCAACACAGGCAACATGAAATACAGGCGGTTCATATCCACTCGCCCGACAATAAGGAAGCTTACGATTAAAGCGGCTGCGACTAAAGCCACAAACGGCAGCACAAGGGGCGCCTTGTTGTTGTGGACATTGATCAGCACTATAACGAACAGCAGCGGGAACATATCGGTGAAGTAGGTGTGGGCGAGTCCAAGATTATATTTCATCCGGCTCATACCGACACCCCCCTGACGCCGTGGGCTTCAAAAGGGGCGACGCCGTGGGTATCCAATTGGAATATGTGTGCGCCCTTTGCTCTGAACATCGATAATTCAGCCTCGATGGCTGCATCTGCCTTTCCTGTAAAAATGACATGGGCAGGAATCTCTTCATGCAGGCGCACATGCTTCAAAAACCGCTCGAAAGGCACGGTATAGGTGACTGTATTGATGCGTGATAGCGCTTCTAGAGTTCTTTTATAGTGGCGGGCGCCGCTGCCCTCTTCAAGACTGAAGAAAGAGCGGTTGTCGAAAGTGACCATGTTCGAGATGATCTTATAGGGGATGCCGTTTTCGGCAGCCTGACTGGTGATGAACGCAATCTTCTCGAAGATGGTTTCAATGTTCTCGGGCGGCATATATGAGACATCGGATTGCAGATTGATCAGAATCATCCAAGTGACTTTCGTCGTCTTTTCATAGCGCTTCGTCTGCAGCCCTCCTGTTCGGGCAGACGCTTTCCAATGGATATCCCGCATACTGTCCTGCGGCAAGTATTCCCGCGTCCCCGTCGTCAGCATTGGGTCATTGAACAGCGCGTTTTTTTGCTGGAAACTGCCCTGGATGGGCGGGGTCGCCATCTGGTCGTTGTGGGTGGCATATCGATCCGGATAGACGATGATTTCATGATTTACGGTGCCGCTCTGCTTGAGTTCGAAGGTGCTGAAGCCAAAGATCCTGGGGATCTCCATTCTGGCGCCTATAATCTTACTGACGCCTCTGGCATGCCCGACAAACGGGATTTCAATGACGGTTGAACTTCTCGGCATCACCGTGAAGCGGACTGAAGTCATGGTATGATGCCGGGTACCGTTATTGTGTTCTTCATCGAACCGGATATTGTCGCGGGCTGTAATGCTTAGCTGGCCGTCAAGTATCGGAAGCATCCCCTCTTGCACAATCTTGATGCGCATTTTTCCCCCTTGACTTTTATACATGCGCATTTCTTTATCGATTATTTCAACTTTGAGCTTTTTTGGCATGTGCGTTTCATATAGATGATTCAGCAATGCAAATGAGATGAAGAGGCCGAGTGAGGCGATGAGCATGGCGTTCAAGTTGATGGTATAAAATACGTTCAGCAGGAACAGGATGATGGCGGCTCCAATAAAAAAACTCATTGCCCGGGAATCCTTGAAATCTGCTTTAAACTTCATTTCTTACCACTCCATATTCGACCGGGACTTCCAGGGTGGCGATAACCTCCTGCGCGATGATTGCCGGGGTGGTGAGAGTGCTGCCTTCGATGTTCAAAACGAGACGATGGCTGATGACGAACGGTGCTATATACTTGATGTCCTCAGGGATGACATAATCTCGTCCCCTTACGAGTGCAACCCCTTTGGCGGCTTGGACCAACGCAAGTGTGCCGCGCGGTGAGACGCCGATTTCGACATGCTCATGTTCCCGTGTCATATGTATCAAGTCAAGAATGTAATCCTGTATAGTATCATTCACTTCAACTTCCGATAATTCATCCTGCAGCGCGACGATTTCATCTTTTGTAAATATGGGTGTAACGGCATCCAACGGATGGGTGTGGCCATGGAGACCGAGCATCATCTTCTCTTCTTCCCGGGAGGGGTAGCCGAGGTCTATCTTCATCAGGAAACGGTCGAGCTGGGCTTCAGGCAGATCGAAGTTCCCTTGGCTGGATTCAATCGGGTTTTGGGTGGCCAGGACGATGAATGGCTCCTCGATATTGATGCGCTCGCCGTCGATTGTGACTTGTTTTTCGCCCATTACTTCAAGTAGGGCGGACTGGGTCCTTGGTGTTGCCCGGTTGATTTCATCAGCGAGCAGTATGTTGGTGTCGACCGGTCCGATGCGCAATTCGAATTCCTGCGTTTTCGGATTATAGATGTTAAGTCCTGTAATGTCGGACGGCAGTATATCGGGTGTGAACTGTATGCGCTTGAATGTGCCGCCGACCGCTTGGGCCACTGTCTTCGACAACATGGTCTTACCTGTTCCGGGCACGCTCTCGAATAGGATGTGCCCTCTCTGCAGCAGACTTACAAATATGAGTTCCGCTACTTTTTCCTGTCCGACCATCACTTTACCGACTTCATTCTTAAATGCATCAAGCTTTTCCTTTATATTCATAATATTCCCCCTTGTCTCATTACTGTCATTTTAAAGGTTGCCTTCAAAATATACAATATTTTGAAATTAATTATGATAGGGAATGTTTTAAACCTTAAAAGTCAGTAATAGGAGGTGGCTCCTTGAGGTGGGTGATTCTTTTTAAAGTTTTATCGTACTGCCGGTTTCGGTGACCGTGACTGATACCGCTGGCTGCACAGTATGATGATCAGGGCCAGGTCTATGACATCACCGCCGTAATACATCAGCATGGCACCGGTCTCACCCTCAGCTTGTGGCACGCCTTCAGGTGGTGCGGCATAGATCAGTTTTGACAGTATTTTATGGAAGCCAAGCGCAATGATGAGCACGGCTGCCCGGTATATGAAACTGTAGCGGCGTGTGGTGATGTCGATGTAGACTATCGACATCGTGAATAGGTAGCCGGCAAGGAAGACATGCAGATGAATCAGTGCAAACAGCCAGGCGGATGTATGCATTGCTGTAAACAACCCGGTCTTGTAGATGAGGAAGAGGCCGCCGATATTAAGTAACGAAGCCACTGCAGGATTACTGATGAAGTGCACATACTTGGAGTTTAAGATTCTGCTCAACCTGCGTGCATGCCGGACATCGAGTGCACGCATCAGCAGAGTCATCGGCTTGGCCATCAGCATAAGGAGCGGGGCGAGCATGCCAAGCAGAAGGTGCCCGAGCATATGGACGGTGAAGTCGCTATGGGAAAGCTGGGCAAGGGGACCCACCAGTGCCGCTGCTGCAGCCAAAACACCCAGTGCCCAGAAGACGGGGCGATGTAAGGGCCATCTGCGGTGTGTTTTATTGGCACGATGCATCAGCGCCGGGTAAATGATGAGTGCCCCCAACATCAAGCAAGCCGCTGCGGCTTCAAACACGAGGAACGACGACATATTATCCATGGCATGCATACTTAATTAGACCTCCCACCGCGTTTTTCTGTATAAAGCAGCAGGAGACCGATAGTCAGCAGAATGACGCCGAAAATGTTCCAGGCAAGATCATACGGCAGGATGTCGACATTATAGCGGACTTGATGAATCTGCAGAAGCTTATGGTTGATGATGCCATCGAACAGCTGGAAACCAGCGAGCCCGATGAAGACGGGGCTCGCCCATCGCCTGAGGGAGATGGCTTGTTTGCGTTTTAGATCCGCGAACATGAATAGCCCTGCGACCAGCGCAAAAAGTCCGAATGCGTTGAGTAATCCATCCGACATGATTCCAATGAATGGGGTATCCCAATCATAGAAATGATGCCATTGCAGCAACTGGTGAAAAATGATTTCATCGACAAGCGCCATCAGACCGATGCCAAATAACAGGCCGGACCATGCAGTTTGGCCCTTGAAACTGGATTGCTTTTTGTAGTTCATTATCCGTCCTCCGTTATCTGAAAAGAGTTTCAATTAAAATACCCGCATTCTTCATGAGATAACCTTGGAGTAAACAATAAAAGATAAGCTGTGTCATGTAGGGGGATACTTATTTTGTAGGCGTTTACTTTCATCTTTGGTATAGTAGAAGCGAAAAAGGAAATTGAAAGGATGGTATGAATGCAGACACTGCTCCTTACCGGTTTTGAACCATTTTTGAAATTCAAGGAAAATCCAACAGGCTCAGCCGTCGAATATTTTGATGGGAAGGAGATCGGAGGGTTCCATATAGTGGGACGTGTCTATCCGGTGGAATTTAAAACGCTTAGTGCGAAGGCTGCAGAAGATATCGAAGAATATGCACCGGATGCGATAATTAACCTCGGGCTTGCCGGCGGGCGGCATACCATCGACATTGAACGCATCGCCGTCAACTGCATGGATGGCCGTCCGGACAACACGGGATTCGAGCCTGACGGAGAGAAGATAGAGGAGAGTGGTCCTGACGGTCTTTTTTCAACATTGCCGATCAAGAAGCTTGAATCAGCCCTGAAATCCGCCATGGTATCGGCACGCATTTCAAACTCAGCAGGCACCTATCTGTGCAATATGCTCATGTATACGACGCTTTATATATTGAAGCGCCAGCAAAAGGACGTCAAAGCAGGTTTCATCCATGTGCCGGCCCACCATGAGATTGGCAGTGAGCTCAACATACCAAGCTGGTCACAGCAGGATATCAACGATGCGGTTGAACATATCATTAAAAATATTAAATGAAAATCAGGAGGATCAACAATGAAACTGGAACGCGTAGAAAATTATAATGAGATGAGTCAAAAAACAGCAGAGGCTATATATGATAAGATCGTCAATTCCGATCGTGTGGTGCTGGGCCTGGCGACTGGCTCCACTCCAGAAAAGATGTATGAAATTTTAGCAGAGATGCTGAACGAGAATAGTGTAGACCTATCCCATGTCTATACCGTCAATCTCGATGAATATGTCGGTCTGGCAAGTGACCATCCACAAAGCTATCACCATTATATGAAGAACATCTTCTTTGACCATGTCTCGATTCCACCGGAAAATACATTCATCCCGGATGGCGCAGCAACAGATCTTGATGCGGAAGTGAAGCGCTACGACCGTATGCTCGAAGAAATTGGCGGGGTCGATCTTCAGCTGCTCGGCATTGGACGCAATGGGCATATCGCATTCAATGAGCCTGGCACTGCGTTCGATTCCAGAACCCATGTGGTCGACCTGGCAGAAACGACAATCAAGGACAACGCCCGCTTCTTCAATACGATTGAAGAGGTGCCGACGCGTGCCATCAGTATGGGGCTCGATACCATTATGGATGCAAAATCAATTCTGCTGATCGCGTCTGGAGAAGGTAAAGCGGCAGCGATCGATGGCATGATCAATGGAGAGGAATCCGAGGATATGCCTGCAACCGTGCTGCAGCGCCATGATGATGTCACTGTGCTGGCAGATGAAGCGGCCATTGGTAAATTGTGACGCCACTTACATTGCATGAACTTGAAAGTGGGTGGTCCGGATCCGGATCCGATACTGTAACCCTTGGCATGGGATGCTTCTGGGGGCCGGATGCCCGGTTCGGGGCGCTTCACGGTGTGTTGAGGACGCGTACAGGATATGCCGGCGGCACAACGCCGAATCCAACCTACCGTAATATGGGTGACCATACAGAAATGGTTGAAGTGGATTATGATCCAAACATCATTTCCTATGCAGACATTCTGCGCCACTTCTGGCGCAACCATAAAAGTGATCTCCCCGCCTACAAAGGACGGCAATATATTTCCCTGTTATGTGTCCGGGGAGATGGCCAGGCAGCTTCTGCTAGGGAAGTAAAAGATGAAATGGAAGCGGCAACCGGTGCGTCCATCAAAACGGAAATCATTCAGTTCACGAATTTCACTCCTGCCGAAACACGGCATCAGAAATATTACTTGAAGCGTCATCCAGGAGCATTGTCGCAGATTGATTTTTTGATTGAGGATGAATCCGAACTGATGGATTCCACATTCGCAACGAGGTTGAATGGACTGGTTGGCGGGCATGTCGGACGGGTGGAGCTCCTCGCCGAAATCAGCCGTTGGCCCCTTCCGCTCCATGCACGAAATGAGCTGAAATCAATATTGTCCGGCCTTAGATGGTAAGTGGCTGGCGACTTATGTGCATCACTGCTTTATCGAACCCTTCATCATGATTTCATGGTGAAAGGGTTTTTTGTACATATCCACTTAAGAGAGCTTTACAGACATCTATCCACTGAGGGTGAGCCACACTATAAATCATATTGAATTCTAAGTATTATAATGGAAGAATATAGAGTAGGGGGGGATAACCATGAACACATTACTTATTATAATCGTTCTGTTACTGGCCATCGTCTTTTTTACGCCGCTGGTGATTTTTGGCTATTTGTATTTTGTGGATAAGCGTCAGACCCAACACTCCATACTCAGGAATTATCCGGTGCTCGGG
Organism: Salinicoccus jeotgali; assembly: GCF_039538805.1. Classification (GTDB taxonomy): domain Bacteria; phylum Bacillota; class Bacilli; order Staphylococcales; family Salinicoccaceae; genus Salinicoccus; species Salinicoccus jeotgali. Next base: position 11,358 of record NZ_BAABCK010000002.1, read on the forward strand.
AAAATGCGGTACATACTTGAGATGATAGGACCAGAGATGCGTCAATATTTCTATAACAACGACAGTGAAGACAGGCCATTCAACCGGAATGAGTTCGTCTTCGTCAATAAAGCGGCAAAATATAAAGACAGGATGATAGGATTCGGCTCAGATAGGGATTTCGAGAAACCTGGCCTATATCTTGTCAATAAGATGTTTCCGCTGCAGCATAGTGAACTTAAGATCGATCAGAGCAGAAAAGTGGAGACGAAATTATATCAGATCACCCAAGAAGGACTGATCAGCCGTGATGAACATCGCCATGACGAGAAGATTGATCCGTATCTATTGAGTGATGAGGATGCCATCGTGATCGGCCGTAACACAGTTGCGGAACCATTTCGGGTCAAAGGACTCATTGGACAGTCCGCAATGAGTTTTGGGTCGCTCGGCAGTCATGCCATAACAGCACTGTCGAAAGGGCTCGGCATGGCCGGCGGTACATGGATGAACACCGGTGAAGGCAGCGTGTCGCCCTACCATGAAAAAGGGGATGTCGATCTGATCATGCAGATCAGTTCAGGGCTTTTTGGGGTCCGCACCAAAAACGGAGAGTTTTCCTGGGAAGAGTTCAGGAATAAAGCGGGCAAGGAGAAGGTGAAGGCATTCGAACTGAAGCTTGCGCAAGGTGCGAAGCCCCGGGGAGGCCACGTAGCGGCGAATAAGGTCACTGAAGAAATAGCAGAAATCCGCAACCTTCATCCTTGGCAAACCGTTGACAGCCCCAACCGTTTCGAAAACATCAGAAACACTGGTGAACTACTCGATTTTCTGAGCGAGATGCGGGAAGTCGGTGGAAAACCAGTAGGTATAAAACTGAGTGTCGGTAATGAAGCGGAAGTGGAAGACATGGTGAAGGTCATGAAGGAAAAAGATATCATCCCTGACTTTATAACCATCGACGGCGGTAATGGTGGTTCAGGAGCAACGTATTATGAACTGGCTGCTTCTGTGGGTTTGCCGACATTTGCAGCCTTGCCCTATATGGACCAGCTGCTTGAAAAATATGGCCTCCGGGAGCGCACGCTGATCATTGCCTCCGGTCAACTTGTGACGCCGGATAAGGTTGCGATGGCCCTTGCCATGGGTGCCGACCTGGTGAATATCGCACGTGGCTTCATGATGAGTACAGGGTGCATCAGAACGCATAAATGTCATACGAATACATGCCCGGTCGGAGTAGCGACCACCGATCCGAAATTAGAGCAGGCGCTCGATATCGAAGAGAAGAAGTACCGTGTATGTAATTACCTGATTTCACTGAGGGAAGGGTTATTTGATCTGGCAGCGATAGCCGGTATTGATTCGCCAACAAAATTCACTAAAGAACACCTCATCTATAAGGACCAATTTAAGGTGCACGGTAGGTGAACAGTGTGCCTCGCTTAAAACATATGAAAAGACAGCTCAAAATTGAGCTGTCTTTTATTCTTTCCGTATGCGTTTCAAGTTCTTGAATATCCCGCCGGAAGTCGACAGGACACTGTTGCGGTAGATGCTTGCAGCCAGTATGATTGCGAGCGCAATCGAAACAATCAGGATAACGACGCCGATGAGCAGTGTCATCTGACTTGTCTCAGCATTCATTGCACGGAGCGGCATGACAAATGGCGTGAACAGTGGGAAGAAACTCGAAACTTTGACGAGCATGTTGTCCGCTTCACCCCAGATGTTGAAGATGGCGATATAGAAGCCACCGAGGGCAAGCATCGTCACCGGCAGCAGCGCCTGCTGCAAGTCTTCCATGCGGCTGATGAATGAACCAAGCATCGCAGAGAGTGATAGATAGAGCACAAGGCCAAGCACAAGATAGATGCCGGAATATACAATCAGCGTCACCGTCTGCTCATTCGCTTCCAATCCAAGGTCACCTATGATGTTGCCGAAGTCGAAAATCCAGACTGCAGCAACGATGGCCAAGAGGAATATGAACAGTTGGGTCAGGCTGACCAGAATCATTGCGCTGATCTTCGCCAAAAGATGGGTGACCGGTGGTACGCTTGATACAATCATCTCGATGACGCGCGAAGTCTTCTCCATCGCAACCTCAGTGCCGATCTGACTGGCATAGTTGATGATGATGAAAAACATGACGATTACTGTGACGTAGAAGACTACAGCGTTCAATGGATTGATGTCGGGCACGTCGTCTGATGCTGGGCTTCCTTCATCCGCTGAACCGCTTTCTGAAGCGATATCATAACTGATGTCAGGGGTTGCGTTCAGACGCTCTGCTTCTTCCTCGGACAAGTTGAGTGCCATGATGGTATTGCTGCGCTGAACCTGACCGAGTGCGGTTTCGATTTTATTGACCTGTTCGGATGGAATTTCATTATCACTGTGGAGGGTGACCGCTAAAGGTGCTGTATCTTCGATTGAAAGGTGCACTTCCGCACTACCCACATCGCCTTCATAAGGTTCCACAGGTATACCTGAATCGAGCGCGTCCATCGTGCCTTTGAATTGGCTATAGATTGCTTCATCACCTTCTACTTTGACGGCCGTTACTTCTTCAGATGAATCGAAGAAGTCGATTATCTTATCGAAGTTCGCCCCGATGAAGATCACAAGCACTATGATCAACGTGCTGATGATGAAGGATTTTGCACGTATTTTGGAGGAATAGGTCTGCAGGAAAGTCGCCAGAAATTTACTCATATCCCATAACCCACCTTTGAAATGAAAATGTCGTTGATCGATGGTTCGTTGACCTGAAAACGCTTGAAGTAGCCAAGTTTGACGATTTCATTGAAAATCGGCTCCGCATAGCTCTCATCTTCAATCTTCAATATGTATCTGTTGCGTATCTGTTTCATGTCGATGACTCCAGACATGTCCTTTAGGAAAGAGATGTCATGTTCACCTTCGATGATGATTTCCTTTTGGCCGAAGTCTTTGCGTATTTCGTCGATCCTGCCGCTGACGACCTGACGCCCCTTGTTCAGGATGCACATGGATTCACACAGCTCTTCAACATGTTCCATGCGGTGTGTGCTGAAGATGATGGTGGCACCGCGGCTGTTGAGTTCTTTGACTGCATTCTTCAATATTTCAACGTTGACTGGATCGAGGCCGCTGAAAGGTTCATCGAGTATGATGAGTTTCGGGTCATGGATAATCGAGGCGATGAGCTGGATTTTCTGCTGGTTGCCTTTTGACAGCTTTTCAATGCGCTTCGTCCGGTTCTCCGGCACTTCGAAGCGTTCAAGCCATTCATCGAGCCGTTTATCGACATCCTGCTTCGACATCCCCTTGAGCTGTCCAAGGTAGCGGATCTGTTCATCCACCTTCAATTTTGGATGCAGGCCACGTTCCTCAGGCAGGTAGCCGATCTGATTGGTTACATTGTAGTCGATCTTTTCACCGTTGTAGGTGATATGCCCTTCACTTGGCTGGAGCAGGCCGAGGATCATGCGGAAAGTAGTTGTTTTACCGGCCCCGTTCCCCCCTAAAAATCCATACATGCTGCCTGTCGGTACATTGAGATCGATATGATCGACTGCTGGTTCCCCATTGAAGTTTTTGGATAACCCTGAAAGTTCCAAAGTCATTGACGTTCCCCCTTTGTATGATATAAAAATAGTTTATCATAGAGCAAAATGATTTAGTAATATATACTGTAACAGTTGGAAACAATTTGGAAGGATGATTAAAGGATGGCAAAGAAAAATCAGGAAGACCGGGCCACATTCCGTGATTTCACGGCACTCCTCAGGCAGACGGATCTGAACAGGCGGCTTTTCATCATTGGCATGGTGCTGACTTTGTTCGGCACAATCGGGTCGCTGATCGTGCCTCTATTGACGCAGCAATTCATCGATGGCTACAGTCCAGAGATGATTTCAGGGATGCTGATCGGCATAATCATCGGTGTCTTCCTCATAAGTGCCGTACTCGACGGAGTGTCCTACTACATATTGGCGCATATCGGCCAGACGATCATCATGGGACTCAGGGAACGTGTGTGGCATAAGTTCCTTAAACTGCCGATCCCGTATTTCGACCGGACGAAGAGCGGTGAGTCAGTCAGCAGAGTCGTCAACGACACTGCAATCATAAAAGACTTGATCACCCGCCATTTCCCCCAGCTGATCAGCGGCATCATTTCAATCATCGGGGCAGTGGTCATCCTTTTCATACTGGATTGGCGCATGTCGCTCATAATGTTCATCGCAGTCCCGATATCCATCGTGATCATACTGCCCCTTGGCCGGCGGATGGGCCGCATATCACGGGCACTTCAGGATGAGACGGCATCGTTTACAGGTCTGATCCAGGAGACTTTGGGTGAGATGCGCCTTGTGAAGGCATTCAACGGGGAGCGCTATGAACGTGAAAAAGGAAAGGCGGGCATCGGCAGATTATTCGAATTTGGCATGAAGGAAGCGAAGATAAACGCTTTCTTGTCGCCGATCATGAGCACTGTCATGATGTTCGTCATCATCCTGATCATCGCTTACGGCGGATTGAGGGTATCGGAGGGGACACTTTCGATCGGTACGCTTGTTGCGTTCCTGCTGTACTTGTTCCAGATCATCATGCCGATGACGATGTTCGCCATGTTCTTCACCGAATACAATAAGGCGCTTGGGGCGACGGACCGCATCATCACGATACTTGGCATGGAAGAAGAGAAAAATGAATCCGCCGGCGAGACGCCTGAATTCGGAACGCTGACATTTGACAATGTCGGATTTGGATATGACGCGTCGACGCCGGTGCTTGTAGATGTCAGCCTGAAGGCTGAACCCAACCAGAAGGTCGCATTTGTGGGGCCGAGCGGCAGCGGCAAATCGACCATATTTTCACTGATCGAGCGGTATTATGATATCGATAGCGGCAGCATCAGTATAGATGGGGTGGATATCCGCAATATCCCGCTCCCTGTACTGAGGCGCAATATCGGCTACGTGGCACAGGAAAGTGCGATCATATCCGGAACAATCCGGGACAATATCACCTATGGCCTTGAGGCAGCGGAGTATACTGAGGAAGAAGTCGCACTTGCGGTAAGCCGTTCCTACTCGGATGAGTTCATCGACCAGCTTGAAGACGGACTCGATACCGAGGTCGGGGAACGGGGCATCCGCCTCTCAGGTGGTCAGCGTCAGCGCATCGGCATCGCGCGGGCATTTTTGAAGGATCCTGAATTATTGATGCTGGATGAGGCGACAGCCAGCCTGGATTCCCGTTCCGAGAAATATGTGCAGGAAGCACTTGATGACTTGATGGCAGGACGGACTGTGCTGGTCATTGCACACAGGTTGTCGACCGTCGTCAATTCGGATCGGATCTTTTTCCTCGAAGCAGGCCGCATCACCGGCAGCGGTACCCATCAGGAATTGATGGCATCGCATGATATGTATAAAACATTTACAGAACAACAATTTGGATGAAGAGGCAGGGGGTAATATATGTCAAAGCTGTTTGAAGCGTTCCAATCAATCATTCCGATATTTATACTGCTCTCGTTCCTGATCATCTTCATGACGCTCTCCATCAATAGAAGAACTGGACGCAAACTTGATACTCTAAACAAGAAAGTGCACTACTTGATCTTCATCGGTCTGATGTTGTCGATAATCGGTACCCTGCTGTTGACCCTGCTGCCAAGTTCGAATCCTGAAAAGGTCACTCAGCTGGTACCGTTCTACAGTATTCTGGATACATTCGAATATGCAGCTGACTATGCGATCATCAACTCGATCGGCATGAACATCCTGTTATTCGTGCCGTTTGGCTTCTTTCTGTTTTTGATTATCCGCCAGGAGATCATCACTGTATTCTTTGCCTTCTTGTTCTCAGCCGCTATAGAATTTCTGCAGTATGCATTACCGATCGGTCGCATCTCCAACGTGGATGATGTCATATTGAATACATTGGGCGGCATCATAGGAATGTTGGCCGGGGTCATTGTCTTAAAATTCGGAATAGTTTATAATAGAGTCAGGAAGGGTAAATGATTATAAACAATCTGGGGGTATGTTTATGCATAACAGATTAAAAGATCTCGATGATATGACACTTTACGAAGATGAAGTCGTCGGCCCGGAACTGATCGGTACTGTAGAATACGAGAAGGACGGTCACCACTCCTTCCACGGCGGCATCATACCTACGACGCACAGGCTGTTCATCAAACTGAAGCGGACAGAGGAAATTGAGACCCACGCTGTCGAGTACAAGGATATCACCGGCATCACGACCGAAAATCTGCTGCTGGTCGGCAACATCATCCATATATGGATTGGCAACGAGATCGTCATCAGCATGAAAAGTGTATCAGACGGTAAGCTGGATAAATTTCTCGACTTCATCTACAGATATAGGGCGAAAAGGCTGAAACTGGATGAAGAAATTTCCGTGAGTCATGAAGAAAACGCAGTGTGACAGGCAGAAGGGCTTATCCCTTATGCCTGTCCTTTTTGGTTTCCCCTGTAAAATCCATTCATGTATAATGAAAGGGATCAGAGGAAGGATGGAAGATGCATAAGATGAAAATCAGACTATTGCTCATCGTTACGATGCTCTTGGTCTCGGCATGCAGCGGCTTCAGGGAGACGGGCGTCTCAGAAGATGGAGCGACGAGACAGATCGTGACCGAACACACGGAAGAGATTGAAGTACCAGCAAATCCAGAGCGCGTCGTGCTGCTGCGCGGTGTAGATGTCGGCAACGCGGAACTGTTGGATGCCGATGTTGCAGGTGTGGGTGACGTGGTTGCAGATACGTGGCTTGCTGAAGAGAAGATAGATCCTGAAATCACTCTGTTGGAACACGGTGATATCGAAGGAATCAAAGCCGTGGAACCGGACCTGATCATCACCTATGCGCCCGACGCGTACATAGAAGACTACCAATCGATTGCCCCAACAGTGCAGATCAGCTACAGCACTTCAATCTTCAGTCCCTTCAGGGAGCGCCTTTATCTGACGCAATTGTATAACCTCGGCGTCATCCTGGATAAACAGGAAAAAGCACAAAACATCGGTGATGGGTGGCTTGAAGAGATGACACGCATCCAGCGGAGCGCAGGCGATATGGCAAACGGTAAAAAGGCGATCGTCCTGACTAAAGAGGCGGAAGGGTATATCATCCGTGGCGAGTTTTCCGCCTTCGGTACTGAAGCGGTGTACGACGTGCTCGATTTCAGCATGGACGAAGCACTTAAAGAGGCATTGGAGGAGGGACCGTTGCCGATCGAATTGGACGCGATTGGGGCATATGATACCGACTATCTATTCGTCAACGTCAAAGATAAGGATGACGAAATGCGCGCAGACATCGCAGAACAGGCGGGCATCAGCGAAGCACAAGTCATCATGCAGGATTACGACAGCTACAGGCTTAACGATCTTTCCTCAGTCAAGCATCAGGCTGAAGAGATCATCAACAAAGTCAAATGAGCACTGCAGTATTGAAAGGAGATGCATCATGTCAAACCTATCACCCGAAGCATTTGGCGGTCATTTTTCAGAAGGTAATTTTGAAGCCATATACAGCCAGACCGCGGCAACATTCCAAAATCAGATGGATCTGGACACTTTCGTCGCTGCAGCCAATGATTTCCAGGATGGCAGGCAATTCACACTGAACCTACAAAACTCCCTTGAAGCCGGCATACACAGATATCAATGGCTGGATGAAGCAAAAGAGCGCATGATTACAGTCGCTTTTGACGAGGATGAAACAATCATCGGCATCCAATTCGATGTGTACGAGAAATATGAGACAGACCGCGAACTGTCGATCAATGCCTATCATCTGCCGTTCGAAGCGGAGTGGTTCGTGCTATGGGGTGGGAATGATCTGTTCCTGAACTATCATTATCCGTATGCCCACCAACGCTATGCCTACGATTTCATCAGAAAAAAAGATGGGCAATCCCACAGCGATGATGAAGGGAAGAACGAGGCATACCACGCATTCGGTTCAGCAGTGACAGCGCCGCGCAGTGGCACGGTGATACATGTGACTGATGGCGTAGCAGACAATCTGCCCGGTCGCCCAGATATGTCGAAGCCTGAGGGAAACTATATCATCCTATCCCACGAGTATGACGAATACACCATGCTTGCTCACCTCAGAAAACACTCCATCACAGTAAAAGAAGGCGACCATGTAGAAGTCGGTGAGCCCCTTGCCCAATGCGGCAACAGCGGGGCTTCGGATACCCCGCATCTCCATTTCCATGTGATGGATCATGCTGATCCTGATAGGGCAAATGCCATTAGAATCCAATTCGCTGATGGTCAGGAACCAAGGCAGGGAGATACGGTGAAAGGACGGGTCAGACGATGAGGATAGAAGCGAATGGACCATTCAACTATGCGATGACCTATGATTTCATGGCCAAGCAGGATGATTGCCTCTATGAAGCGCATGAAGGCAAGTTGAGGCGAGCAGTCCATATTGATAAAAAAGCAGTGCTGTTTGAGGTCACGGAGCAGAGCAGGGATGCGGTCTCCGTCGTTATACTCTACAATGAAGGCGTCAAGGAAGAACATATCAGGGAGTATGTAGTTGACTGGCTCGATCTTGATTACGACTTGGAGGCATTTTATCGATTTGCAGAAGCAGATCCGCGATTGTCACAGATTATAGAGGCACGTACAGGCTATCGCATGACCTGTAAACCGGACATCATGGAAGCACTCATGTGGGCAGTTCTTGGCCAGCAGATCAACATGGCATTTGCATATATACTAAAGCGTCGGATAGTGGAACATTTTGGGCATCATGTCGAATATGAGGGACAGAAGTATTGGCTGATGCCGACTTCGGAGGAATTGTCGTCGCTTGATCCGGAGACGTTACGTGGCATGCAGGTCTCCTATAGGAAGGCCGAGTACCTGGGATTATGCGCGGCAGGGGTTAAGAATGGGGAGCTGTCAAAAGGGAAGCTCCTTGATATGGGTGATTATGATACAGTATTGAAATATATGACCAGCTTCAAAGGGATCGGGCCGTGGAGCGCCAACACTGTTCTGATGCGTACCCTTAAGTACAGGAACGCTGTGCCGATTGGGGATGCAGGATTACGCAACGCAATTAGACTGACCGATGGATTAGAAGAGCGGCCCGATAAAGCGTATATCGCATCGGTCATTGAAGACTGGGGCGATTATGGTGCCTATGCGACGCTCTACATGTGGCATATACTATTCTAGACAAAATCCCGCCATAAAAAGGCGGGATTTTTCAGGATTCATTGCGCAGTACAAGCACAAGCGAAACCAGACCAGCTATTATCAGGCCGATCAACATAAAGCCATGCATTGATGGATCGATGATACCATCGAGGAACACATAGATGGCAAATAGGGCGATGATAGTCAAAGTGAAGTTCAACCATTTGAATGTGTTTTTGCTCATATGAAAGCTCCTTCGATATAAACGCGGGTTTCTTTGAAACCCTTTTTTATAATGGTATCATAAAATCGGAACTAAATATTGAAAAGGAGGTGACAGGATGAATTATATCATGAGCATACAGTTGCTTCCCCATCATCCAAATACAAGCGATGCATTCTCTCATGTTAAGGGTGCAATCGAGTTGATCGAAAATAGTGAGTTGACGCATTTCATCGGGCCGATGGAAACGACAGTTGAAGGTGACATCGATGAACTGCTGAAACTGGTCAAGAAACTTAATGGCCATCTGGCTCAAGAAGGCTGCGATACAGTCGTATCAAACATTAAATTGGTCCAGTCGGAAGAGAAGATTGAAATCAAGAACGTTCTTTCCGATTACTATGAATTTGATGATGAAGAGTAATATTCGATGATAAAGAAGGACGAAGGCTTATAAGCCTTCGTCCTTCTTTATTGGATCGACAGATTTGCTTCGTGTCGATCAGGATGATTCTGTACTGTCAATTGGTTCACTCCGGATGTGGAAGCGCACACCGCGCGGTCCTTCGACGCTGAACATGCCGCCGATGCCTTCTACGACATCAAGCGTTAGACTGGTATGTTTCCAATACTCATACTGCCTACGATGCATATAAAAAGGAACGCCTTCTATCTCACCGAGCTTGACATCCGCATCACCAATGATCATGGTGCCTTCCTTCAAGCACATGGGACTGGAACCGTCACAGCATCCACCGGATTGGTGAAATATGAGATCTCCGTGCTCTTTCTTCAGATCCCTGATCAGTTCTTTTGCCGCTTCGGTGGCATCTATTGCTTTTAGTTCAGGCATTTAGAAAAATCCTTTTGGTGATTCATCGTAGCTGACGAGCAGATTTTTCGTCTGCTGATAATGACTGAGCATCATAAGGTGGTTTTCGCGGCCGATACCGCTCATCTTATATCCACCGAATGCAGCATGCGCAGGATAATCATGGTACGTATTCACCCATACGCGTCCCGCCTGGATACCGCGACCGAATCTGTAGGCCTTGTTTTGTGAGCGTGTCCATACACCTGCACCTAGGCCGTAGAGCGTGTCGTTCGCGATTTCGAGTGCTTCAGCATCATCTTTATAAGTCGTTACGGCGAGCACGGGACCGAATATTTCTTCTTGGAAAATGCGCATCTTATTATTGCCTTTGAATATGGTAGGTTCGAAATAATAACCGCCAGCGATATCCCCGTCAACTTCTTTGATGTTGCCACCGGTCAATAGTTCTGCCCCTTCTTTCCTACCAATATCGAGGTAGGAACTGATTTTTTCTTTCTGCTCCTTGGAAGTCTGTGCACCCATCATCGTATTCTCGTCAAGCGGGTTGCCGACCTTTATCTGTTCAACACGGCTGATGACCCGTTCCATGAAGGCATCGTATATATCTTCGTGGACGATTGCGCGAGAAGGACAAGTACAGACTTCACCCTGATTCAGGGCGAACATGACGAGGCCTTCAATCGCCTTGTCCAGGAAGTCATCATCTTCATCCATAAGGTCTTTGGCGAATATGTTAGGTGATTTACCACCGAGTTCCAGTGTAACCGGAATGATGTTCTGACTGGCATTCTGCATGATGATACGGCCAGTTGTTGTCTCTCCTGTAAACGCAAGCTTGTTGACCTTATCGTGTGTCGCAAGTGCCTGGCCAGCTTCTGAACCAAAGCCGTTAACTACGTTGATGACACCTTTTGGTACGATATCACTGATCAGTTCCATCAGATGAAGAATGGTGGAAGGCGTCTGTTCTGCCGGCTTCAGCACGACACAGTTACCAGCGGCAAGGGCCGGTGCAAGTTTCCAGGATGCCATCAGAAGCGGGAAGTTCCACGGGATGATCTGACCGACCACGCCAAGTGGCTCATGGAAATGATAGGCTACCGTATCGTTGTCGATTTGCGATATGCCGCCTTCTTGTGCGCGTATTGCGCCTGCAAAATATCTGAAATGATCGACCACGAGGGGCAGGTCGGCATTCAATGTTTCACGCACAGCCTTACCATTCTCGAATGTTTCAAGTACCGCCAGTTCCTCCAGGTTCTGTTCCACGCGGTCTGCTATCCGGAGCAGGACATTGCTCCGTTCCGTAGGTGAGGTCAATCCCCATTCTGCATGTGCTTTATGTGCAGCTTCTACAGCTTTATCTATATCTTCTTTCGTCGAGCGGGGTACTTTGGATACCTTCTCACCGATGACCGGTGATTCATTTTCGAAATAATCCCCTTTTACAGGCGGTACCCATTCACCGCCGATGAAGTTTTCATACTGCGTATTGATCTTGTATTGAGCATCTTTTTTATGTGGAAAATCGAATGCCATTGCCATACCTCCTAGTTTGTTATACTGCTATTATATTTTAATATTCAGTATATTGCAATCGCTTACATTTTTAAAAAGTATTGTGATTATTTATATCTGGATTATAATGGGAATGACAGAAAAAGGTGTGGCACTGCCTACAGCAGTGCCATTCAACGCTATGGTGAAGTCCATGCAAGCGCTTGCTTCTCTCTGTACTTATGTTACTATAAGAAAGTTGGCGGAAAGTACTTATAAAGAGTAATTCAAAAAATTACACGAGGTGAGGAAATGAAAAAAATTCGATTGATGGATTGGCCAACGTTTATAGCTTCAATCATTATTCTCTTATCTGTCATAATTCCGCTCATCGCTTTTCCAAAAGCGAGTGAAGCGATCATCCTGCAGCTTAACGATTTAGTGACTGGCGGGTTGGGTGCAGTTTACCTTGGAATTGGAGTCGCGGCACTTCTGTTCGTGCTTTACATAGCATTCGGCAAGTACGGACAGGTTACACTTGGCGAAGCTGATGAAAAACCTGAATTTGGAACATTCAGCTGGGCGGCTATGCTTTTCTCAGCAGGTATCGGCTCCAGCATCCTCTATTGGGGTGCGATTGAATGGGTATACTATTACCAGGCTCCACCGTTTCATATCGCCCCGGAAAGTGAAGAAGCGATCAACTATGCAGCTGCATATGGCATCTTCCACTGGGGACCGATTGCTTGGGCAATCTATGTGCTGCCAGCGCTCCCGATTGCCTATAGTCTCTATGTTAAAAAGAATCCCATACTTAAAATAAGTCTTACTTGTGAGCCAATTCTTGGGAAGTATACAACAAGATGGCCCGGTAAACTGATTGATGTGCTCTTCATATTCGGTCTGCTCGGCGGGGCAGGGACGACATTGGGTCTTGGTACGCCGATGATTGCAGCCGGCGTAGAATCCTTATTTGGTATAGACGGCGGTGGGCTGGTGCTGAGACTCAGCATACTTATCATCGCAACTATAATCTTTGCGATCAGTTCCTATTCCGGTCTGAAAAGAGGAATCAGGGTACTGAGTGACATGAACTTATGGTTGACGTTTATCCTGCTTGCTTTCATTTTCGTCGTCGGACCGACAATCTTCATCATGGAAACAACCGTTTCAAGTATCGGTCTGATGATGAAAGACTTCTTCCGGATGGCAACTTGGCTTGAACCATTTGGTGGCCTAAAAGGCATAGAAAAGACCGATTTCCCTCAAAGCTGGACGGTATTCTATTGGGCATGGTGGCTAGTCTATGGGCCATTCATTGGACTCTTCATCGCAAGGATCTCCAAAGGCCGTCGATTGAAGGAAGTTGTGCTCGGTACAATCCTTTACGGAACACTTGGGTGTGTACTATTCTTCGGAATACTCGGGAACTTCGGGCTATGGCTTGAGATTTCCGGTACATTCTCGGTGACGGATGTCCTGAACAACCAAAGTGGGGAAGCGGCGATCATGGCAATCATCGGCCAACTGCCTTTTGGCAAGTTGATGACTTTGATCTTCATCATCACGGCGCTTCTCTACTTGGCGACGACATTCGACTCAGGCTCTTACATTCTTGCATCATCCACCCAGACCAAGGTTGATGGTGAACCGTATAGATGGAACCGCCTGTTCTGGGCATTTGCGTTATCCTTCCTGCCATTCACATTATTGCTGATAGGTGGGGACGACTCATTGAGCTTGCTGCAGACCGCATCCATCGTTGCAGGTGCGCCACTCATCATAATCTTCATCATGCTGATGGTCTCCTTCCTCAAGACGTTGGGCGAAGATCGCATCAAGCTGGAAGCAAGACAGAGCGCACATAAAGAAAAAGAGAGAAAAACATTGTCCATCACATACGCAAAACGCGACAATTGGTGGGAATAGGAAAAAGCTCCGGAAATTTCCGGAGCTTTTTTGTGTGGAGAAGTGTAGGTTGAGATGAACATCTCGTCTAACTCCCGTTGGTTTGGGCGATGAATGCGAATTGGGTGCCTAACTCCCGTTGGTTTTGGCGACGAACGCGAATTGAGGCTCTAATAGTATATTTCGCCGTCTATAATGGTGTGCTTCAGATTTGACGCGTCATCGTAGATCACCAGATCGGCGTCGGCGCCTTCTCTTATGACGCCTTTTGATTTAGTCAAGCCGAGTTCAACAGCCGGATTATAGGCGGTCATCTTAACGATATCCTGCCATGTGCATCCGGTGACTTCCCTCATATTCCTGATGGCCTGTTTCATCGTTAATACGCTGCCGGCGAGCGTTCCATCGGCGAGGCGCGCTTCACTATTTTTGACATGGACGTTTTGGCCGCCGAGGTCATATTCCCCGTCCGGCAATCCTTGGGCACGCATGGCATCTGTAATTATGACGAGTCTGTCTGGTGTGATGATGTCATAGGTCAGTTTCATCATTTCTTTCCTGCAGTGGATGCCATCTGCAATCAGTTCTGTAAAAGCATTCCCCATATAGGCGAAGCCGACGGTGCCGGGTTCCCTGTGATGAAGGCCGCGCATACCATTATACAGATGGGTGATGTGGCTGAGGCCTTTTGTTTCAGCATCTTTCAATGTGTCGAACAAACCGTCTGTATGACCGGCTGAAGGGATGATCGACAAATCCTTCAGTGTCTCTATGAAGTCGCCGGGATCCTCTTCAGGAGCGTATGTCATCAGGCGGATCTGATTCCCTGAGAGGGACTGGAGCCGACGTGCCAACGCGTGGTCAGGTTGCATGATGTGGGCTGGATCTTGTGCGCCCGGGTGGGCTTTTGAGATGAACGGCCCTTCCAGGTGGATGCCGAGCATTTTTGCCCCTCCCGCGTACGTGTAGCCGGACAGGTTCTCAAGAGCCCGTTCAATGTCTTTGATCGGGGAGGTCATGGTAGTAGCCAGGAATGATGTGGAACCTGTACTCGGGAGATGGGCTGAAATTTTCTCTAAGTAAGTTTCGTCCGCATCCATCGCATCCACGCCATCGGCACCATGTATATGCATCTCGATGCCACCGGGCAGGACATTGTCTCCTTGCGCATCAAAAACTGTTTCTACATCCGGGCAAGTCTCCATCGGACCGAACGATTTTATTTTATCATTTTCGATAAGCAGCCAATGATCACCGTACGTGTCTTCATGAGTGATGAGGCGTGCATTTTTTATAAGGCGCTGCATTGTATCATCCTTTCAAAAGATATTTTATAATACTATTATAATGTATTGAAAATAAATTTCTATATATCAACTGCTCGGCATGTGCTATATTTAAGATAAACCGAGTTACAGTCATTATATCTTATTTTATTAAAGGGGGATTTAGCTATGTTGCGTTATATTCAAAATATGGGTCGTGCATTCATGCTACCGGTTGCAGTACTGCCGGCAGCGGCATTGCTCCTAGGTCTGGGGTATGCAATCGACCCTGATGGATGGGGTGGCGGCAACGCAATCGCCGGCATGCTGATCAATGCAGGTGGCGCCATTCTCGACCACTTGGCAATCCTGTTTGCAGTAGGGCTTGCCTTTGGCATGTCGAAAGATAAAAATGGGGCGGCGGCACTTGTCGGTCTCGTATCTTTCCTTGTCGTGACCAACTTGCTGAAGGCAGATTCGATTGCCTTATTGCGCGGTATTGAACTGGAAGAAGTGGGGGCCGCTTTCGGAGTCATTGAAAACAACGTATTTTTAGGTATCATTACAGGCTTGATCAGTGCGGCTCTATACAACCGCTTCAGCGGCACGAAACTGCCTGACTATCTTGCATTCTTCAGTGGGCGCCGTGCGGTGCCGATCATTGCTGTATTCGTCATGATAGTGCTCAGTGGTGTGCTGTACTATGTATGGCCACTGCTCTATAATGGTCTCTTCTCATTCGGAGAATGGATCAGTGGACTGGGTGCCGTCGGCGCCGGCCTCTACGGTTTCTTCAACAGATTGCTGATTCCGACCGGCCTGCACCACGCATTGAACTCGGTGTTCTGGTTCGATACAGTCGGCATCAACGATATCGGCAACTTCTGGGATAATGAAGGTGAGCGGGGCATCACAGGCCGTTACCAGGCCGGCTACTTCCCGATCATGATGTTCGGGCTACCAGGTGCTGCACTTGCGATGTACCATACGGCTAAGACACAGTTCAAAAAAGCCGCTGGCTCCATTTTGCTTGCGTCTGCATTGACGGCATTCCTTACAGGCGTAACGGAACCGCTTGAATTTTCCTTCATGTTCCTGGCGCCGTTGCTATATGTCGTGCATGCAGCTCTTACAGGGCTGTCCCTGTTCATTGCAGCATCGTTTGAATGGACAGCAGGATTTGGTTTTAGTGCCGGGTTGATCGACTTTGTGCTCAGCACCCAAGTACCTATCGCCAACCAGCCTTACATGCTGATCCTGCAGGGACTCGTATTCTTTGTCCTGTACTATGTCATCTTCAGGGTGATCATCAAAGCGCTCGATCTTAAGACACCAGGCCGCGATGATTCGGTATTGGCGGCAGAAGCGCCGACTGGAGAAGGAGTGGAAGGAGTTGAGGGAGTAGATGAGAAGTCATCCTCCTTCGACGATAAGTACTCTAAAAAAGCAGACCAGATCCTCATCGGACTCGGCGGCAAAGAGAACATCGATACAATTGACTACTGTACGACGCGTCTGCGCATCAATGTTATGGATGAAGCTAAAATAGATGATGCAGTCATCAAATCAGCAGGTGCCCATGGCGTCATCAGACCGGGACGCAACAACGTCCATGTCGTCGTCGGTACGGAAGTCGAACATGTTGCAGAAGAAATGAAGCGTCTCGTATAGAATGCAGGACACCATATGGTGTCCTGTTTTTCGTTTTTTCAGTCTATTGAGGTACAATGGAAGCAGTCAGATAACATAAAGGAGGATATTCATGTTCACTTTCAAACATCCGGTTGACATCCGTTTCGGCGAAGGCATCATCTCACAGCTTGGTGAAATCATCTCGGATCTCGAGTACAGCAGGCTCGTTGTGGTGGCGACGCGTTCCCAAGTGAAGAATGGGTTAGCGGAGTTCATCGAGACCGAACTCGGTGAGAAAATAAAAACGGTCATTTCCGATATTGAGGCCAATCCGACCATTGAAAATGTTTCGGAGATTGCAGCAGCACTCCATGCGCATGATGCCCATGCTGTCATCGCCGTCGGCGGCGGTTCAGCAATGGATGCCTCGAAAGCTGCAGCAGCTGCATATATGCAAGGTGTGGAACCTGAGTCCATCATCGAACATACCGATTTCACACGGGCATTACCAGTCATCGCAATCCCTTCGACAAGCGGTTCAGCCTCTGAAGTCACAGCTTCAAGCATCATCAGTGATAAGTCACAAGGACTGAAGGTACCGCTTATCGGACCTGGACTTTATCCGAAAGTCGCGCTGGTCGATCCGGAACTGACGTTGACGTGCCCGCCGAAGGTGACGGCAATTTCAGGGATTGATGTCATCTGTCATGCGCTGGATTGCCTTGGATCCACCAAACATAACCCGGTCTCCGACACTTTGGCGATACGTGCAGCGAATCTGGCATTTAAAAATCTGCTTGCAGCCTATAGCGAGCCTTCGGACAGGGAGGCGCGGACCAACATGTCCCTTGCGAGCATGATGGCAGGGATGGCATTCAGCCAGACGGGGACTTCCGGGTCCCATGCCATGAGCTACTACTTGACCTCCCACTACGACGTTCCCCACGGAGAAGCATGTGCCTTTTCCCTGGATGAATGGTTCAAAGTCAACGCTCAAGCCAACCCACAGCTTCACGACCATGCAAAGGACATCGGTTTTGAGGATGCAGAAGACCTCGCACGTGCCTTCAATGGACTGAAGCAGAATCTGGGGCTTGGCATGACACTCTCGGACCTTGGCATCGATCATGCGGATATCCCTGTAATTGCTGACGAAAGTATGCGGCAGGCGAATATGAAGAATAATATTGCGCAGCTCTCGCGGGGTGAAATCATCGAAATGCTTGAACAAAAGCAGGCATAGCTTTTTGATGTATATAAAGAAGCACTGGAATGATCATTCCAGTGCTTCTATTGCGTTCTTTGCGATTTCGATGTGTTCAGCCATCTTATTCTGCAGATTTTCAAGGAAGAAAGCAGCTTCTGCCTTCGCCAGATAATGCCGTGCAGATTTTGGCTCGTTTAATGCCACATGGATGAGTGTCATCAGATGGTTTGCCTTGCCTTGATAGTAGAGTGAATTGTTTTCTTCTATCCGGATCAGCAGTTTATAGCAGATGTCGACTGCTTCTGCGTAGAAGAAATTGTTGTAGAGGCTGATGGCATAGCCGTAGTAGAGCTGAATGATCATATAGCGGTCCATTTCATTCATATGCCTTGATTCGAGGATGCGGTTGCGGTGCTTATGGTAGAGCATAAGGGCATCTTCGGAGCGATCCGTGATGATGTACAGATCACCGAGCGTATTGATGATTTCAAGCTCCAACATATTGGTGGCCTTCGTTTCATCGATCAAGGTCGTGAGAATGTGCTCGGACTCTTCAAGACGCCCTTCATTCCTCAGCATGATTGCTGTATATGTACGGAAGAGACGCTTGTAATTGCGGTATTGAAGGTCGAATTCCGACCTTATATTGATCGTTTCTTGTGCATCTTCAAGCGTCACCTTGAGCAGATCGGCATGTCTGAAATAGACATATTCGCGCATCATATCAAGATAGTGGTCGATTAGGGCGTATTCAGAAGCTTCATCGATGAAAAGATCCTGCATGCTTATGCCAAGGCGCCGGCACAATCTGTGGAGTATGGGAGCGGAGAGTGCTGCGTCCCCCCGTTCAAAACGGTAGATCGTAGTCTTGCCGCATATGCCTTCGGCTGCTTCCAGATGAGTGAGCCCTTTCTGCTGACGCATTTCCTTAAAGCGGGTGTAGTATTCCATGTCGAGCCCCTTCCTGATGAATTGTTCACAGTTTTCCCGGATGTGGATATTGATTGAATATTTGCAATCATCCATAATGTAGTTATAAACAGATAGGTGGTGAGGGCATGAAAAAGATACTCAGTGCTTTAATATTGAGCACTATGCTATTAGGCTCAACAGCAGTGGTCGATGAACCAACGGCGGAAGCGAGCGTCGTCAAGCACGACCGTGAAGTGATCAGTACTTTGGGAAGAGGATCTGGTTACCTTCCTGATGGACGGCCAGCCCCTATCGATGTTTATTAGGTACTCCCAGTAAGTTCATTTTTCCTTACCCTTAATTGGATACTTCTGCCCTCAAATGCACCCGACCTCTTAACCTTTTCAGGGCAGAAGGTCTTTTTTTGTTTTTGCCCTGTGTATATGGTGATGATAGGCATAAGAATACCATAAACCTTTCTATAAATCTTGATTCCCCATGCGATGGATCTGTTATAATGATCGCAGAACATATCTTGGAGGATACAGATGAAAAAATATATCAGGGTAGTCGGTGCAGTAATAGTCAATGACAAGGATGAGATATTGTGCGCACAGCGTCCAGAAAGTAAGAACCTGGCGTTGAAGTGGGAGTTCCCAGGAGGCAAAATCGAAGAGGGCGAAACACCCAGTGCGGCATTAAAGCGTGAACTGATGGAAGAGATGCAGTGTGATATCCTCGTTCGGGATAAAATTGTGACGACGGTACATGAATATGATTTCGGCGTTGTGGAATTGACTACATATTATGCAGAGCAGCTCTCGGGCGATATCCGACTTCTTGAACACATTGATATGAAATGGCTGCCGAGGACGGCAATCGACTCACTCGATTGGGCACCTGCCGATATACCAGCTATAGAAAAAATAAAGAATGATCAGCCGAAATGACGCCTGGATACACATCCGGGCTTTTTTTGGTGGCTAAATGATGGAATATTCAGTATAATATGAACTATAATTTTCTAAGGAGTGTTTCATCTGCAATGAAAGTTTCCATAATCGGTGCAGGAAATGGTGGCATCGTAGCCGCGGCTGACTTGACATCACGTGGGCATGCGGTCACCCTGTACCATTCACCATCGGCCATAAAAGATCCGCACACCGACATTACAGAAGGCAAAGTACATTTTAAGGGGGAACCAATCAGGATCAATACATTCACAAGGGACCCGAAGCAAGCGGTGGCAGGCGCCGAGGTCATCATGACTTGTCTGCCGACCCATATACTCTCACGTATGTTTGAAGAAATCATGCCATACCTTGAAGATGGCCAGATGATTTTCGTCAACGGTGCAAGCGCAATGAGCAGCATGAAGTTATCCAGACAGCTTGCGCGAGCATTTCCGGGGGTGTCTGTCATGATAGGGGAATCGATGTCATTGACCTATGCTGCGCGGTACGACTACGCGGCGAACGACGCAGACATCATATTAAGGAGCCGTCATAATCTGTTCAGTGCCTACCCTGCGAGCGATACGGAAGCAATGCTCTCGAAACTGCATGTGCTTTACGAGACGCTCGTACCGGCTGAGAACATACTTGAGACAACGCTCAACAATGGCAATCCGGAAAGTCATCCAGCCCCTTCCATCCTGAATGCCGGCGTCATCGACAATGATGGTGAAAATTTCTACTTGTACCGAGACGGAGTGACGGAACACACAGTGAAAGCTATAGAAGCGATTGATGAAGAACGCCAGGAAATATGCGAAAAACTCGGTTTTGAAGTGCTGGATAAAGCAGGGAGATCCGAGAGAAGCACATATTTTGAACCTGGGAAAACGCTGAAGACGCAATATAATGAAAGTCCGGTGCTTAAGGATCTTGTAGGTCCCACCGCGCTTGACAACCGGTATATCGTCGAGGACGTCGGGCATGGGCTCGTGCTTTGGAAAAGCATTGCGGAAGCACTTGATGTCCACACGCCGACGATTGATGCAGTTATTCATCTGACTTCACTTATGTTGGAAGTCGATTTCATGAGTGAGGGGACAACACTTGAAAAGATAGGTCTTGATGCCTCGCGTAACCTGAATCATCAAGTATAACTAGGGCTCCGGTCAGTTGACCGGAGCTCTAGTTACTCATCTTTATTGTGGATATGTGTGCGGGCCCCACGGTTTTTGGCAACTTCTTTAGCGCGCCTAACGGCGTCATCCTTATTATCATAAGTGTTGCTGGGTTGTTTTGCCCCTTGGGTCTGCACTTTCCACTCATCGTCTTCATAAAAGACCGAAACATCATTATCTGCAATTTTGCCGCCTTGTGAGTTGGGGGTCGGGTTTGTGTTGCGTAATTTTTTTATTCTTTAGTTCATCAAGCTCTTTTTGGGAAGCGTCTTTATACCATTGTTCCGCCTGCTCGGTTCCGATCGGGATGGCACGTTCCTCATCGTATCCATCCTTCATCATGGCGTTGATGATGTCGATCGCTTTTTTTCTTTCAAGTTCTTTCAAATTCTTTAAGGAATCCGGGTAGTCATTCATGGTATAAGGCATTTGAATATCCCCTTTCATCGTTTTCTAGTAACATTATACCCGGAAAAAGGAAGGATAAAGGTGATAATATGCTTTTTACATTTGAAGTCGATACACATGAACGTACGACATTTGTTAATATTGACAGCTATGCCCTTGAGGCTTTGGAAAAAAGTGGTGTGCGCTCAGGAATCATGACGATCTTCACTCCCCATACGACCGCAGGAATCACAATCAATGAAAATGCGGATCCGGATGTTGTGCAAGACCTTGTATACGGGATGGATCTTACCTTCGACAACAAGCCGGCATATCAGCACTTTGAGGGGAATTCGGACTCCCACATGAAATCATCCCTTACGGGTGCGAGTGAAACACTCATAATCGAAAAGGGCGAAGTTATTTTCGGAACATGGCAGAGTCTGTATTTTGCAGAGTTCGATGGACCGAGGACACGACGGGTCCATATTAAAGTAATTGGTGACTGAAGGATGAAGCGCTCTGGCGAAAAGGCGACAATGCGAAGTTTTCAAGTATTTGGTTGATGTCTTTGATATGTATTGCTTAAAATATAGTGGAACGGGTACAGTCCAGTAAATCATTTTATGGAGGTTCATCATGGAAGCGATTAAATCATTATTCTCATTCCTCTTCAAGCTCATTGCTGTATTGATCGTAGTAGGAGTGATTGGTGTAGCAGTATTGGCATTTTTCCTGAAGCAGGATGTCAAAGAGATAAGGGAGTTCACTGAAAGGCTGAAGAAAGAAATTGAAGCAGAACCGAATCAAGTATAAAAGCTGGCCTACCAGGCCAGCTTTTTCATTTGGGACAAGTCATCAATCATTCAACGCCTTATCGATGACTTCTATATTCTGCTGCATGACGGATTGATAGGTGGCGTCTTTTTCATCGCTATCATACAGGACTGAAAGATTGTGGAACTCTAATGGTTCTATACCCGTCTCATTTTTGACAGTATCGGCAACCTTGGATGTGATATTCTGTTCATAGAGGATATAAGGCACATCATGCGCTTTGATCTCTTCGACGATCTGCGTCAATTCCTGTTGGGAAAGTTCCTCGTTATTCAAGCCGGAGATGCCCACCTGATTGAAGTGGTACCTGTTGGCGAGATAGCCGAGGGAGGCGTGGGAAATGTATACTGTATCGCGTTCGGTCTGTTCTGTAACCTCAGTGAACGCATCATGGATCGATTCAAGATCGTCTTCCAACGCTTTATAGTTGTCTTGATACAACTCTTTTTGATCCGGATTCATCTCGATCAGCTGATCCTGGATTGATTTCGCCATCTCGATTGAAAGCTTCGGATCGAGCCAGATATGCGGGTCGCCCGCTTCCTCATGTGCATGCTCATCATGATCATGCTCTGTATGGAGATAAGCGGACTCCGGAATGCTGTCTGCGGCAGAGAAGAATTCGGTGTGGTCACCGATGGAACCTTCAATCTTCTTTGAAACAGGATCGAGCGCTTTAGAAGTATAGATGAAGAGATCCCCTTCAGCATAGCTCAAAATGTCCTTTTGCGTGGGTTCATAAGTATGGACATCGGCGCCAGTGGGATAGATGGATTCCACCTGTACTGTATCGCCACCTATCGATTCGGTGAAGCTTTTAAGGGGGAAAACTGTTGTATAGACGGTTAACTTCTCTGATTTTTCTTCACCTGCCGTGCCCGTCCCACACGCACTGAGCAGGAGAATAAGAATGGATAAAGCTGTCATTGTATAAATTTTCATGGCATAGCCCCTCAATATAACGGAATGATTACGATTTATAATTATAGCGTATGATGTGGGGACGGGCAAGCGCATTTGCCCATTTTTTTATGTTCGTCCATAAAAGTGTTGAAAAAAATTGAATAAACCTTTAAAATGGTTAAGGCGGTTCAAAAAAGGGCAATACTGTCCGAATACCATCGTTTCATCCCGAATGGATGATCAACTGGCCAGTTGAAATGGAGTCCGTGATGTCTTTCAAAAAGGAACCGGGCATGGTATGACTGCAATATCAATGAAATTCGGATGTTCCTCACCATGAGTGTGAAATGGAACAGGCAATGAGTAAAGGAGGCGTAACGAATGAGAGTAAATGTAACTTTGGCTTGTACAGACTGCGGAGACCGCAACTACATTACGACAAAGAACAAGAAAAACAATCCTGAGCGTATTGAAATGAAAAAATTCTGTCCAAGAACAAACAACTATACACTGCACCGTGAAACGAAGTAATATTAAGCCGCCCTGTTGGGCGGTTTTTTTATTTTCACTGATCGACAGTGTCCGTTACGTGGAGCGGGGTGAAGTATGGTATATTTGATAAAAAGGCTGCAAAGGAGCATTTTCTATGACAACGATTATGGATGGCAAGGCAGTTGCTGCACATCTTTCCGAAAAGATAAAGAAGGCGCTTAGTGAGTCTGATAAGCATGGCATCAGTCCAAAAGTGGCTTTCGTCAGGGTAGGGGAAAGGTCTGATTCGATTTCCTATGAACGGGCGGCGATTAAAAGGTTCGAGAAATTTTCTATTGAGACAGAACAATACCACTTTCCAGATGATGTCTCGGCCCGTTCCTTCCTCAGCAAGTTCAGGGAGATAAATGAAGATTATTCCATCAACGGCATATTGCTGCTCCAACCTCTGCCGAAGCATATAGATATGAAGCGGGTCGAGGAATTGATGAATCCAATAAAGGATATCGACGGCATGACTCCATTTAATCTGGGGCAAGTAGTGACGGATGAAGAGAATCGTCTGGAACCTTGTACCCCTGCTGGGGTAATGGAGATGCTTGAGTTCTACAACATTTCTCTGAAAGGAAAAGATGTAGTCGTGGTAGGGGCAAGTGAAGTGGTTGGAAAACCATTATCATTGCTGTTTATGAACCATGATGCGACAGTGACGACATGCAACGCCTATACCAATGACCTGGCTAGAAAGTGCCGCCAGGCGGATATCATCGTCAGTGCTGCCGGTGTCATCAACCTGATCGGAGCAGATCACGTGAAAGAAGGGGCTGTTGTGGTGGATGTCGGCATCAACTTCAATGATGCGGGTAAAATGGTTGGGGACGTGGATTATGACGCAGTGCGTGATAAGACGTCCTATATCACTCCGGTACCAGGCGGAGTAGGCGCCATTACGACAACTGTACTCGCCTATCACCTGATGATGGCGACCGATTACCAAAAAGAGCCAGTTCTATTTTTGGAACGTTAAAAAGCCGCACCTATGTGCGGCTTTTTAATATTCGAGCATGGTGATGTCGAGGATGTCGATGAAAGAGATGAAGACCATTTCGTCTTCAGGTGCCAGACGTTGGCCGATCAGCATCATACTCCATCTATCCACCCTGAGAATCTGCAGATCGACATGAAAGCGCAACCCATCATAATAATATTCGACGCGAACATTGCGCTTTTCATGGATTGCCTTTTTCATGGCGCGGTCCATCTCCGCCAGGCGGTCGTCAGATAGTTCCGGGCGGCTTATCTTTGATTGCGCCTCGATCATGGCTTCTACCCGTTCAAATTGTTCCGGCATGGTGGCGAACGGTGCCCACTTGATCATACCGCGCCCTTTTGGAATATTGCTGTCTAGCTGGTCGATGGGCATTTGCCGGTAATCCATAGCGATCCCCTCTTTCCAGTAGAGTTATACATTTATTATACGAACATATGTTCTGTTTTGCAACCGCGGATATTTTCGTTTAGCTAAAATCAGCAGGTATGCTAATATAAAGGCAAACTGAACCTTAGGGGGAATATGCATGATTGGATACATCGGAACGTATACAAAGGAGCATGGCAAGGGCATCTATCAATTTGACCTTGACCTGAAAAAAGGTGTGTTCGGGAATATTAGGGTAGCGGCGGAAACACCGAATGCAACGTACCTTGATATTCATAAAGACCGTCTGTATGCGATTAAAAAGGGCAAAACGAAATCAGGCATCGCAACTTACGATATCAGCGACCCGAACACCGGTGCACTCAACCTGATAGAAGATTGTCTCGAGGAAGGCGCTTCCGGGTGTCATCTGACATTGACATCAGACCAGAATTATCTTGTCGATGCGGTATATTTGTCAGGAGAAATCCGTCTGTATCGCGTCGATGAGCGTGGTGTGGTGACAGAACGGCTGGATGTTTTCCAGGCTGAGGGTGAAGGCCCCCATGAACGTCAGGACAATCCGCACTCGCACTTTGTCGCCGAGACTCCCGACCGAAAATATATTGTAGCGGTCGACCTTGGCACAGATAAGATTGTAACGCTTGAGATCAAGGATGACCGATTTGTTAAAGTGGCGGAATCAAATGTGGCCCCAGGCAGTGGACCAAGACATTTGGTGTTCGACAACAATGGCCGTTATGCCTATATCTTTACCGAACTATCGAATGAAGTGATCGTCGCTTCCTATGAAGACGGGAAATTTTCCCCACTAAAGACATATTCGGCACTTCCGGAATCCTTCAACGGACATTCGCAAGGGGCGGCAATACGGAAACACCCAAACGGAAAGTTCATTTATGTTTCAAACAGAGGGCATGACAGCATCGCAGTGTTTGAAATCATATCTGATGGTAAGGAACTGAAACGCATCCAGATCGAATCGACCAATGGAGACTGGCCGCGGGACTTCAATATTACTCCTGATGGTAATTTTCTTGTGTGCGCCCATGAACGCTCTCATAATGTAGTACTATTCAAGATCGATGAAGCAGGGATGATTGCCCGTCAAGAGGGCGAACTAGAAGCCCCGGAAGGCGTTTTCGTAGGGTTTTTATAGATGAATAAAAAGTTTTTATGGCTTTTTCTGCTTCTGTTTTTGATTCTGCTGCTGTTCTTGCCGCTTGCTGATCGAACCAGTGGCTCAGAACGCGTCATCATCGATCATAATAAAAGACAACTGGTCCATCCCGCCTGTTTCGACCAGGCGGGTCTGACGAATTACATCGACGAAGTTTCCTATGCAAGAGCTACAGAGGAACTGGGTTATAAGATTAAAGATGAATGCTCAGCAAAACGGCTCGAGAAGGGCAGAGAGAGTGTAATAAGTAAGATATTAAAGGAATAATCATATTTACTATTCAGAATATTTGTGATATTATTTGTTCATACCATTTTTCATTCTTTTCAACTATTTGATTTTGAAATTGCCTTTCAAAACAAAGGACCCACCACTTTTGTGGCGGGTCCTTTGTTGATTTACATCCTTATATCATCGTACTCTGAACCGCGTATGGCGTGCGGTACATAGGGACATGTCGGTTTGATCTTCTTATTGTTCTCACGGGCCATTGCGACAATTTCATCGACGAGGTCTTTTGCAAGGCCTCTGTTGCGCTGTTCTGGTGCTGTATAGGTGCCGGTTACATCATAGTAATCTTCTTCATCTGTATAGATCAGTTCTGCGATGGACTGGCCGTCTTCTTCAATATAGAGTTTGCCCGGTTCTTTCTTCATCATATTATCATCCTCCTAGGATAATGCTTTTGTGATCTGCGGCACCACTTGCTTCTTGCGTGATACTACGCCTTCCAAAACTGCCGAGTTTTCATCCAATGCAACATCGAATGCTTTTTCGATGGAACTTGAATTTTCCCCAAGGGCAAGTATCTTTGAGTTGGAATTGATGATGTCAGTGACGACGAGGACGAACAGACCATAGCCCTCTGACTCGATCTGAGCCCTTATCGCCTCTTCAAGTTCCGCTTTCCTCTCAAATACCTCATCGACATCGACGACGTTCACTTGAGCGATACGCGTCGTGCTACCTCCCATATCGAAGGATTTTGCATCTCCTGTAATCAATTCCTCGGCTGACTTATCACTTGTTGAAGCGCCGGCTTTCAACATTGCCAGGCCGAAGGATTCGATATCAACATCGGCAATCTTCTGGAGTGCTTCTGCCGCCGCTTCATCTTCTTTCGTCGTTGTAGGGGATTTGAATAGCAACGTATCGGAAATGATGGCCGACAACATGAGCCCGGCCATTTCCCTGGAAATCTCCAGACTGTTTTCCTCATACACTTTCTTCAATATCGTTGCAGTGCATCCAACCGGTTCTGCGCGGTAGTAGAGCGGCCCTTCCGTGTGGAAGTTCGAAATTCTGTGGTGATCGAAAACCTTCACTATTTCAGCTGATTCGATGTTTTCTGCAGATTGCTGGAATTCATTGTGGTCGACCAATATAACGGGGGTGCCCGCTTCAAGCGTCTCCAGATACTCTGGAGACGATACGCCGAATTCATCGAGTGCGTATTGTGTTTCAGGGTTCACTTCGCCAAGGCGGTAACTTTTCACATCATTGCCGAGCTTGGATTCAATATCCGCTGCGACGATGGCGGAAGTGATCGTATCTGTGTCTGGATTTTGATGACCGAATATCTTCGTTTGAGTCATGGTTACATTCTCCTTTAGGTTATGTTCTACTATTCCCATTTTATCACCGGACCATGCATTCAGCTAGGGTTCTATTGTGGCACCAAGTGTATTTTTGAAGTGGTCGAGTGCGTAACGGTGCCCTTCCGGATTGAAGGAGGCCACACATGATTCCGGCACGACGATGCCATAACCATGGTTGTAGGCGTCAACCGCCGTGTGCATGATGCAGATGTCTGTGACCAGTCCGGTCAGCGTTACGGTGTTGATGCCCCTTTCCTGAAGCAGCTGATCCAGAGGTGTGCCGGCAAATGCGCTGTAGCGTCGCTTGTCGAGGAAGAATACATCGGGGTCTCCCTTGATGGTCTCATATGCCTCGAGAACGGTGCCGTAGAGTTCGCGTCCCGGCATGCCCTCTATATTGTGCGGCGGGAACAGCCGGGATTCTGGATGGTGCATGTCTTCTTCGTAGTGAAGGTCCATCATAAAGAAGATGGGCGTGCCTTTTTTGTGGGCTTCCCTGATTTTTTCGGCGATGTCCCCTTGGATGGCGCGCCCTGCTTCTCCCGCTGTCAATTTGCCGTCGGGTGCAGCGAAATCATAAGAGTAGTCGATGACCAATAATGCATTTTTCAATTTCATTTCCTCCTTTATGTTGTCGGGTGTAGTGCTGCCTTTATTGTGCCACATTTGGGCGCTTGTATCTAAATAATATATCCATCATCAGAACCAGGGTGATTGCTGCGGCAAAGAAGATGAAGTAGAGGGACCCTTTGCTGGCACTGATGACCGCACCTCCAATGACCGGCCCGACGATACTGCCGAGACTGAACATGATGCCAGCCATCAGATTGCCAGCCGGCAAGTTATATTTGGGTGTGATGTCGGTCATGTAGCTGATGCCAAGCGAATACATGGAACCCACGGCGACACCTGCCAGGATGAACAATATAAGCAGCATGACAAAGGAAGTATTGAACGCTTCCATGGCCAAAAAGAGCAGGATGCCTGTGGCGAGCAGAATGGGCATCAGGCGCCGGCGGCCGATGCGGTCGCCAAGTATGCCGATCGGTACCTGAAGCAGTATGGCACCGAGGCTGAAGGCCGGGAGTATCCAGGTGATGGCCGACAGGCTGAAGCCATTGCGGATGGCGAATACCGGAAAGTTGCTGTTCAAGGATGCCTCGAACACACCAAACAGCATCGGGAACAAAAAGGCGATCCAACTTGTGGCGAGCACATTTTTGAAATTGCGGAATGTATTGAAGACGGTGATCGGGACCCCGGAATCGATTGGTTTTGCGCCTGATGCGTCCTTCAGCAGGAAGATGAGCGGCCAACCAATCATGGTCAACAAACCTGAGACGATGAACGGGAGTGGCTCCCATACCGTAACAAGCTCACTGATCTTAGGTCCGATCATGAAACCGAAAGAAAAGAATAGACCGTAGAATGCAACGATGCGGCCGAGTTTATGCTGCGGCGTCGTCTGGGTGAGCCACGTCTGGGTGCTGAAGTGCAGTACGTTATCCCCGATTCCAACAAGGAGACGAAGCAGGAACCACAGCCAGATGGTTTCAAGCACCGGGAACAATAGAAGGGAGAGTCCGACTATGATGCCCCCGGTGATGATCATCGGTTTGAACCCATATTTCCTAAGTGGCGCCTCGATGAAAAGAGATGAGATCAGGACACCTATGTAAAGCCCTGAAGCATGGAGGCCGTTGAGCGTGGCATTTACTTCCTGCTGCTCAAATATGAAAGAAATAAGCGGCAGCAGCATACCTTGCGAAAACCCCGATATCGCGACGATGAATGAAAGTACGATGAAGCGCATCTTGAAACTATCCAATTTCATGTGATCCCTCCAGTCATTTCTGTTTGTATGGAAGTCAGATGTGCTAAAATGAGTATAACTGATTTTCAGCACTTCATGGAGGGACGAGACAAAATGTATCAACACGAAGATGACAGTTTTATGCTGCATACCGATCTATATCAAATCAATATGGGCAAGACCTATTTAGAGCAAGGGCTTGAGGACCGTACAGCGGTGTTCGACCTGTACTTCCGGAACATGCCATTTGACAATGGTTATGCGGTCTTTGCCGGCTTGCAGCGCATCATCAGTTTTCTAAGCAACCTGAAATTTACAGAAAGTGATATCGATTATCTGCGCTCCATCGGCTATGAGGAGAATTTCCTGGACTACCTCAAAGATTTGAGGTTCACTGGCAAGGTGCGCGCTGTTGAGGAAGGGGAAGTCGTCTTTAACAACATGCCACTCGTGCAAGTTGAAGCACCAATCATAGAGGCACAGCTTATCGAGACTGCGTTACTCAATATCGTCAATTTCCAGACGCTCATTGCCACAAAGGCGAGCAGAATGCGCCAAGTTGTGCCGAACGACATGCTGATGGAATTCGGTACACGCCGAGCCCATGAATTCGACGCGGCTCTATGGGGCGCGCGAGCGGCTGTAATCGGCGGCTTTGACGCCACAAGTAATGTCCGTGCAGCGAAGCTGTTTGGGCTGGAGGCGAGTGGCACGCATGCACATTCCATGGTGCAGGCTTATGGCGATGATTATGAAGCGTTTAAGGCCTATGCAGAAACACATAAAAACTGCGTCTTCCTCGTGGATACGTTTGATACATTGAAGTCCGGCGTGCCAAACGCCATCCGTGTGGCGAAGGAGTACGGGGATAAGATCAATTTCATCGGTATCCGGCTGGACTCCGGGGACATTGCCTATTTATCCAAAGAGGCCCGTAAAATGCTGGATGAAGCAGGTTTGACAGATGCTAAGATCATCGTCTCGAACGACTTGGATGAAATGACGATCCTGTCACTGTTATCCCAAGGCGCAAAAGTAGATGGTTGGGGCATCGGGACAAAACTGATAACAGCCTTCGACCAGCCTGCGCTCGGAGCAGTCTATAAGCTTGTGGCGATTGAAAATGAGGCAGGCGAACTTGAAAACAGGATAAAAATTTCGGGGAACCCCGAAAAGGTGACGACGCCCGGCAAGAAGAACGTCTACAGGATCATCAACCGCAATACCGGCATGTCAGAAGGTGAATACATCACTCACTTCGGGGAAGAGATGAAGGAAGATCCCCTACTGATGTTCCACCCGCTCCATACGATGAAGCGTAAGCTTATCCGTTCGTATGAAGCCGTGGAACTGATGAAGGATATATTTGTCGACGGCGAATGTGTGTACGAACAGGAGACAATCGATGATATTAAAGCCCGGCACGCCGCAAGCCTCAAAGTGTTGTGGGAAGAATATCAACGCTTCTTGAACCCGGAGGAGTACCCGGTCGACTTGTCGAAGGAACTGTGGCAGATAAAACAGGATCTTATAGAAGAAGCAAGCAATAAAAAATTGGAGTAAGGAAGTGATGCAAATGTTGCAGCAGGAAATAGTGGAGAAACTTCATGCCAAACCCCAAATAGAACCTGAAAGTGAAGCGCGTGAGATCATTGATTTCATTAAGGAGTATGCGCTGAAGCACCCGTTCATCAAGTCGTTCGTGCTCGGCATCTCAGGCGGCCAGGACTCGACCCTGCTCGGCAGATTGGCGCAAATGGCCACAGATGAGCTGAATGAGGAACACGAGGGGGAATATGCATTTCATGCATTGCGCCTGCCCTATGGGAAACAGAATGATGAACAGGATGCCATCGATGCACTGGATTTCATCCAGCCGACCCACAGGGCGACAATTGATATAAAACCTGCCGTTGATGCAAGCATCGCCTCCCTGCATGAGGCAGATTACGAATTGAGTGATTTCGTCGAAGGCAATGAAAAGGCGAGGGAGCGCATGAAGGCCCAGTACGCTGTCGCCGCTGCAACAGGCGGTGTGGTACTCGGTGCCGATCATGCAGCTGAAGCCATAACGGGCTTCTATACAAAGTATGGTGACGGTGCAGCGGACCTCATGCCGCTCTATGGCTTGAACAAACGCCAGGGCAAGCAGATCATGGAATATCTGGGCGCCCCGGACCACCTCGTCAATAAAGTGCCGACAGCAGACTTAGAAGACGACCGGCCGATGATCGGGGATGAAGAGGCACTTGGCGTCACATATGATGCGATTGATGATTTCCTGGAAGGACGCGAAGTGTCACCGGCGGACTACAGGACCATCACCGGGTGGTATAAGCGGACGCAGCACAAACGCGACCTCCCGTATCATAGGTATAACCGACCTGCTTATGACCCGGCGGATACCAATTAAAACTCAGATTAGAAAGGTAGAATGGAATGATTGCAACTATATCTGAAAACCCCTGGCTGATGGTGCTGGTCATATTCGTCATCAATATCATTTATGTCAGCTTTCTGACGATGCGGACAATCGCGACCCTGAAAGGCTACCGTTATACGGCAGCAAGCTTCAGCATCATGGAGACGTTGGTCTATGTCATCGGCCTTGGTCTCGTACTTGAGAACCTGGACCAATTCCAGAACGTCATCGCCTATGCCCTTGGTTTCGGGGCAGGGATCCTTGTTGGACTGAAGATTGAAGAGAAGCTGGCGCTCGGCTATTTGGTCGTAAATGTCATTACAGCTGAAAAGGATAAGGACTTGCCGACCAACATACGGGATTTGGGTTATGGGGTGACCCATGGCTATCAATATGGCCGCGACGGTCAGCGCACGACGATGCAGATATTGACACCGCGCAAATATGAACGGAAACTGATTGCGACCATCAAGGAACTCGATGAGAAGGCGTTCATCATCGCCTATGAACCGAAGAACATCAACGGTGGTTTCTGGACTAAAGGAGTCAGGCGCAAACGCCTGAAGAACTACGAACCTGAAAATGTAGAAGAAGTATTGGAAGAAATCTACGAAGAAAAGGAACTGGAAGATGACAGACATGCCAAAAAAGAAGAAGTTTAGAGTAGCGCGCGATGAATCACCGGCTGATTGCCTCGCGCGCATGCGGGAGGCGGGCTATACCCCCGTCCGCCGCATGGAGCAGCCAGTCTTCATCGAGCGGGTAGGCCGACGTGTGGTCGACCACCAGGAAATTGTATTTGAAGGAAAAAGGATTGAAGAATAGACGGATAAATCATTTTATCCGTCTATTTTTTCGAACGTTTTTAAAATATTAATATAAAACGTTCGTTTTCTGATATATTTTGTTATAATAAGATAGAAATAAATCTAAGGAGTGTTTATGTATGATCTCCCGTTATTCACGTGAAGAGATGTCAAATATCTGGACAGAAGAAAACCGTTTTGAGGCATGGCTCGAAGTTGAGATACTCGCTTCAGAAGCATGGGCGGAGCTCGGTTACATACCAAAGTCGGAAGTGCAGGAAATCAGAAAGAATGCAAAGATCGATGTGGAGCGCATCAAAGAAATAGAGATGGAAACACGCCATGATGTCGTCGCATTTACGCGGCAAGTATCTGAAACGCTTGGAGAGGAGCGCAAGTGGGTCCATTATGGCCTGACCTCGACGGATGTCGTCGACACAGCACAAAGCTACCTCATCAAGCAGGCGAATGAGATTATAGAAAAAGACCTTGAAGCCTTCATCGAAGTACTCGGGGAAAAGGCAAAAGCGCATAAGAAGACATTGATGATGGGACGTACCCACGGCGTCCATGCAGAACCGACGACATTCGGCATCAAAATGGCATTATGGTATATGGAAATGAAACGCAATCTCGAACGGTTCAAAAACGTCCGTAAAGAAGTGGAAGTCGGCAAAATGAGCGGGGCGGTGGGTACTTTCGCCAATATACCACCTGAAGTAGAAAGTTATGTATGTGAACACCTCGGACTCGGGGCAGCTGAAGTCTCCACACAGACACTGCAGCGCGACCGTCATGCCTACTATATTGCGACGCTTGGATTGATTGCGACATCCATCGAAAAGTTTGCAGTAGAGATACGTGGCTTGCAGAAGACGGAAACACGTGAAGTCGAAGAGGCATTCGCCAAAGGCCAAAAAGGTTCAAGCGCCATGCCGCACAAACGCAATCCGATCGGCAGCGAGAATGTGACTGGATTGTCCCGGGTGATCCGCGGCTACATCACGACCGCCTATGAGAACGTGCCGCTCTGGCATGAACGTGACATCTCCCACTCCTCTGCGGAACGCATCATGATGCCGGACGTCACCATCGCACTCGACTACATGCTCGGGCGTTTCACGAACATCGTCCGCAACTTGACTGTGTTTGAAGATAACATGAAAGCGAACATCGACAAGACCTTCGGCCTGGTCTACTCCCAGCGCGTCATGCTTACGCTGATCGATAAAGGGCTTGTGCGTGAAGAAGCGTATGATCTCGTGCAGCCGAAGGCGATGGAATCATGGGAGACGAAAGTGCCTTTCCGTGAACTTGTGGAAGGGGATGAACGCATCCAGGAATTGTTGTCACCAGAAGAAATCGAGGACTGCTTCGATGAAACGCATCACTTAAAACGCGTTGACATCATCTTCAAGAGGGCAGGTTTGGAATAAGTGTGCATTGGATGCCTGAAATATGATAATCTGAAACCAAAAGGGAACAAGGGAGCTTTTTGATGGGTAGATTATTGAAGTTCATGGTGCTGTTTCTGTTGGTTCTCCAAGCAGCCGCCTGCAGCAGAGGATTGGAAGAGGCTGAGACTCGACCGCACGAGACATTCGATCGGACCTATGAACCGGCTGAAATCGGTAGGCTTCAAGCAGTGCCGGATATAGAAGTGGTTGACGGCCTGACCTATGTCGACGGCATACTTATAGCCAACAAAGAATATGCCTTGCCAAAAGACTACAATCCTGGACTGCAGCCGGAAGTGGTCGAATCCTATAAGCAGATGTTCCGTGATGGGGCTGAGGAAGGACTTGATTTCATCCTGGTCAGCGGGTTCAGGTCCTACGATTATCAAGTCGGCCTGTACAATAGATATGTGGCAAGGGAAGGCAAGGAAGCGGCCGACCGCTACAGTGCCCGGCCGGGGCACTCGGAACATCAGACCGGCCTGACGATAGATGTGGGATCGGCGGAGAGCACTGCAAATCTGAAGACGGAATTCGGGGAGACGCCCGAATACGAATGGATGAAAGATGTGGCCCATGAGTACGGCTTCATCGTCCGCTACCCTGAAGGCAAAGAAGACATTACAGGGTATATGTACGAACCATGGCACCTGCGCTATGTCGGAGATGAAGCGGAAGCGATATACGAAAGCGGGCTGTCCCTTGAAGAATATCTTGGCATCGACTAGAATGACCTGGGCCCTTAGGCCCAGGCCTTTTTTTTATTCGCAGCTTCTGAAATCGTCCATATAGCAGGCCAGGAGGCCCGTAAAAATGCTATAATATGTATATGAATTTTGATGGGGGTTTTGTATATGATGGAAGAGTGCAGGCATGTATTTAAACTGGATCCGGCTGAAGAAATCGGGGATGAGGCACTGGCCCGCATCTGTGAATCCAATACAGACGCGATAATCATCGGCGGGACAGATAACATCACTGAAGACAACGTACTCAATCTTATGGCACGTGTCAGGCGGTTTGCAGTGCCACTGGCGCTTGAAGTCACCTCACCTGAGGCAGTCATACCGGGATTTGACCACTATTTCATTCCAGCGGTATTCAATACTTGGGACATCAAGTGGCAGCATGGCATCATGCTGGATGCATTGGCGGACTATGGGCATCTGCTCGATTATGATGAAGTCTCCCTGCTGCCGTACCTCATCATGAACCCCGACAGCAAAGCGTTCAAGAAAGCACAGGGCAGGGAAATTACGGATGAGATGTTGCCCCATTACATCAACATGCTGGATAAACTATATCAAGTACCCTACATATATATCGAGTACAGCGGCATGTACGGAGACCCTGAACTGATGAAGCGCGTGCGTGAACATACAACCCGTTCCCACATAATATATGGCGGCGGGATATCGACTAGGGGACAGGCAGAGGAAATGGCGGAGCATGCCGATACAATCGTCGTCGGCAACGTCATATACGATAGTGTGAAGAAAGCATTAAAGACAATCATAAAATAAATTGGAGTTTTGGATATGGATCTCAGCTTGATGAACAAGGAACAGAAAAAAGCAATAAAGACTACAGAGGGCCCGCTTCTGATCATGGCCGGGGCAGGAAGCGGCAAGACGCGCGTCCTGACGCACCGCATCACCTATCTGCTCGGCGAGAAGGAAGTGCCGTCACGCAACATCCTTGCGATCACTTTTACGAATAAGGCAGCGCGCGAAATGAAGGAGCGGGTGGCAGCCCTTGTCGGCGGTGGGGCGGCGAGCATGTGGATATCAACCTTCCACTCCATGTGTGTCCGCATACTAAGGAGCAACATCAACTACATCGGATATGAAAACAGCTTCTCGATCCTGGATCCGACAGATCAGAAATCGGTGATTAAAGATATCCTGAAGCGGCGCAATCTGGATGTCAAGCAGCACAACCCGAGAAACATCATCGGCTACATATCAGACAAGAAGAACCAACTCATCAAACCGGACCAGGCAATCAGTGAAGCGGCATCCTATCCGGATACCCTCTACAGTGAAATGTACAGCGACTATCAGCGCATCCTCTACCGCAACAGTGCACTTGATTTTGATGACCTGATAATGCTGACGATAGAACTATTCGATAAGGAACCGAAAGTGCTTGAACATTACCAGAATCGTTTCCAATATATACACGTGGATGAGTATCAGGATACAAACCACGCACAATACCGGCTCATCAGCCAACTGGCGGAAAAATACCGCAATATATGCGTCGTCGGCGATTCCGATCAGTCGATCTATAAATTCCGCGGGGCAGATATTTCAAACATCCTCAACTTTGAGGATGATTACCCGGAAGCGACCGTCATAACGCTCGAGCAGAACTACCGCTCAAGCAAGAACATACTGGATGCCGCGAACGCGGTCATAGAAAACAATACAGAACGAAAACCAAAGGCACTGCGTACCGCCAGGGACGGCGGGCCGAAACTGCAGCTCATGGTGTCGGATTCGGAGCGTGGTGAGGCGGAAACGATCATCGGCAACATCCAATCACTCTCCGGGGAGCATTCCTACAGCGATATGGCCGTGCTGTACCGGACCAACGCACAATCACGCGCCATAGAGGATGCCTTGGTCAAATCGAACATCCCCTACAAGATGGTGGGCGGGATGAAGTTCTACGATCGTAAGGAAATCAAAGATCTTATGAGTTATCTGAAGGTAATATTGAATCCGAATGATGATATCAGCTTCGAGCGTATCGTCAATACGCCAAAGCGTGGTCTTGGTCCGAAGACGATCGATAAGTTGAAGGCCCATGGCCAGAACACGGGCATCAGTATATTTGAAGCGATCAAGGAATCCGATTTCATCGGCATACCGAAGACAGCGGTCGTCAAACTCATGGGTCTTGTCGATCTGCTGGAAAGCCTGAAGCACAAATCACGGTTCCTGACGATTACGGAGCTTGTGGACGAAGTCTTAAAGCATAGTGGCTACAGGAAGATGCTCGAAGGGGAGAAGTCAATTGAGGCGACAAGCCGGCTTGAGAATCTTGAAGAGTTCAAGACGGTCACCATGGAGTTCGATCGGGACAATGAAATATCCGACGAATTGCTCTTTACTTTCCTGAGTGATATGGCGCTTGTATCGGATCAGGACAGCGTGGAGGATGACTCGGGTGTGACGCTTATGACGATGCACGCCTCAAAAGGTCTGGAATTCAAAGTCGTCTTCGTAGTCGGGCTGGAAGAAGGCATATTCCCATCAAGGCGGGTGGCCTATGATGATAGGGAACTCGAAGAGGAGCGGAGGCTTATGTATGTGGCATTGACCCGGGCCGAAGACCGGCTGTTCCTCTCACGCGCCAACAGCCGGATGATCTTCGGCAAGACGGAGTCGAATATCCAGAGCCGTTTCCTCTCTGAAATACCGGAGAGGCTTGTGGAGGGAAATGAAGCTGTTGGGGGTTCTGCTTCTGGTGGCATGAAGAAAAGAAGCGGGAAGCCTAAAAGGAGCCGCGTGCTCACAAACAACAGCGGCGTCACTTTTTCGATTGGGGATAAAGTGGAACATAAAAAATTCGGTGACGGCATCATCTCCGGCATCAAAGGTGAAGGGGATAGCCAGGAGCTTGACATCGTGTTTACGAAAGCGGGAGTCAAACGTCTGCTCGCCAACTTTGCACCGATAGAGAAGAAGGAGTAGGTTGATTCATGGAAGAAAAAATTAAAGCACTGCAGGATAAGCTCAACCGCTATAACTATGAATACCACGTTCTGGATGCCCCTTCTGTTCCGGACAGTGAATATGACAAACTGCTGCATGAGCTCATTGAACTTGAGACGGCGCATCCTGAATTCAAAACGGATACCTCACCGACGGTAAGGGTCGGCGGCGCCGTACTCGACCGTTTCAGGAAAGTCCAGCATGATACGCCAATGCTAAGCTTGGGCAATGCTTTCGATGAAGATAGCCTGCGCGCTTTCGATAAAAGGGTCAAGGAGGCTGTAGGGGGAGTCGAATATATGTGCGAACTGAAGATCGACGGCCTGGCCGTCTCCCTGAAGTATGAAAATGGCAGGTTCGTCCAGGGCGCAACGCGCGGAGACGGGACGGTCGGTGAGGATATCACGGCCAACCTCAAAACGATTCGTGCGATCCCCCTGGAACTGACGTCACCGTTATCCTTTGAAGTGCGCGGCGAAGCCTATATGCCCAAGCCAGCTTTTGAAAAATTGAATGAAGCACGTGAAGCGAAAGGAGAAGCCCTTTTCCAGAATCCAAGGAATGCGGCGGCCGGTTCATTGCGGCAGCTCGACCCGAAACTTGCAGGCAAACGGAATTTGTCGATTTTCCTCTATAGTGTAAATGATTTGAGTGGGCTTTCGGCAAAGACCCAGGATGAGGCGCTGAAGCGGCTCGATGAGGAAGGGTTCAAAACAAACCGCGAACGTCGCCTTGTCGATGATATCGAAGGGGTCCTCGATTATGTGGCGTACTGGTCGAACCGGCGCAATGATCTTGACTATGATATCGAAGGGGTCCTCGATTATGTGGCGTACTGGTCGAACCGGCGCAATGATCTTGACTATGATATAGACGGCATAGTGATTAAGGTCAACGCACTAAATGCACAGGAACAGCTTGGGTTCACCGCGAAATCACCGCGCTGGGCAATCGCCTATAAATTTCCTGCTGAAGAGGTCGTGACAGATCTACTCGACATCGAGCTGACCGTCGGCCGTACCGGTGCGATCACACCGACTGCGATCTTGAAGCCGGTGAAAGTGGCGGGGACGACCGTCGCCCGTGCCTCACTCCATAACCATGAACTCATCGAAGAGAAGGACATCCGGATCAACGATAAAGTGATCATAAGAAAGGCAGGGGACATCATCCCGGAAGTCGTGCGGCCGATACTGGAGGAACGTACAGACCAGGAAGTCTATAAAGCACCGACAGAATGTCCGGGGTGTGGCCATGAAACAGTCAAGCTGGAAGATGAGGTGGCGATCCGCTGCATCAACCCTGGGTGTCCGGCACAGCTTGTTGAAGGAATGATCCATTTTGTCTCCCGTACTGCCATGAATATCGACGGACTTGGAGAGAAGGTCGTCAAACAGCTGTTTGATGCCGGTTTGATCAATGATGTTGGAGATATCTATGCCCTCACCCGTGAAGACCTGCTTCCTCTAGAGCGCATGGGAGAGAAAAAGACTACGAATTTACTTGAAGCAATCGAAGCATCCAAATCCAATCCGCTCAGAAAGCTGCTCGTCGGACTTGGCATACGGTTTGTCGGGGCAAAGGCTTCAGAACTCATCGCACAGGAATTCGGTACGATGGATGAAATCATGGCACAGCCGAAAGAACGACTTGTCGAGGTTCCGGAAATCGGTGAAAAGATTGCAGATTCGATAGTGACCTATACCCATCATCCAGATTTTCAGGCGCTGGTCGATAAATTGAAGCACTACTCCGTGAATATGACGGAAGAAGTGCAGGAAGCAGCGGGCAATGCATTTGAAGGCATGACCTTCGTCCTGACCGGTAAACTCGAGCAGTTGACCCGGAACGAAGCCAAAGCACTCATTGAGGACGCTGGAGGCAAGGTGACAGGCAGCGTTTCCCAAAAAACGGATGTGGTTGTCGCCGGAGAAGAGGCGGGAAGCAAACTTGAAACAGCGCAATCGCTTGGTGTAAGCGTATGGGACGAAGCGGAATTTTTAGAGAAAACGGGGCGACAGTCATGAAGAAGAATCTTTTTGTCATTTTGGCCTTGTCGCTTATACTCACGGCATGTGGGAGTGAGGAAGAGGTTTCAGAGAATGAAAAGGAACGTAAATCAGAAGAAGTCAATACCGCCCCTGTCGAAAAACAGGAAGAAACTGTGACTGAAGGGGCTTCGGATACAGCCCATTACCGGACTGTAATTCCCTACGAGATATCTCCGACAAGAGGACTGACGAGTGCCAATATGCCATCTTCCTATGACATCGAAACATTTGAAAAGGGATTGTTCGAACTGAGCAAGGATGTTTTCCCGACAAAAGAATATGCATTCCGGGAAGGCCAGATATTTACAGAAGAAATGGTGAAGGGTTATCTCGGCCGACGCTATACGCAAGATGAGATAGCAGCGATGAGCGAGGAGGAGAAATCCCAGAATAATGCATTCAGCAATCTAGGGTTGAATCCCTCTGCAGAAGGCGAGACAGACCCGGAAGCCGTTGCACAAAACGCACCAATCTATCTATCCCACATATTGGAACAGAATTATATGAGTGGTGAGGGTGATGAACTGGCTCTAAACGGCATGACCATCGGGCTCGCAATGAACAGCGAATACCAATACCAGAAAGAAGAGCATGGGCAGGTCTTCACTGAAGAGTTGGATAAGGCGACCGTCCAGCAGCAGGGCGAAAAGATGGCTGCAGAAATACTTGAGAGGATCCGGGCGAATGAGGACTACAAGGATCTAGAAATCGTCTTTGCGATCTTCATACAATCAAAGGAAGATTCGATCACCCCTGGAAGTTTCGTATCCACAGGCACGGCGGCACCGGAGGAAGATAAAATAGGGGATTTCAAGGACGTCGATGAAAAACATATGCTGTTGCCTTCCAGTGAAGCCAGTGCCATCAGCGAAGAAGTCAACAGTGACTATAAAAACTTCAACCGCAAACTCGAGTCATATTTCGATAGTTTCACAACTTCCATCGGCGAAGGATACTTCAAAGATGGAAAGGTTGAACATATTTCCATCGAAATTCCACTCGACTATAGCAGCCGTGGAGAAGTGATCGGACTGACCCAATATGTAGGTACACTCGTAGAAGAGCATTTCAGGGATATAGAAGTGGAGATTTCGATTAAAGACAAGAATAAGTCATATGCACTGATTACAAAAAATGCAGAAAACACCGTAGAAGTCCATATATATGAATAAAAAAGATCCTCAGTCCAGAAAGGACTGAGGATCTTTAAAGATATATCCTGTTTATCTATTGTTTTTCAGGATGTCGGTCGTTTCGTCGAATTCGGCTTCCATTTCCTTCGTTATACCAGTACCTTTAGTCATTTTACTTACTATGACGGCGACAAGCGTAGATACGATGACGCCAGGTATGATTTCATAAAGACCTGTACCGAAAGTTCCTGCTGCAATCCAGATGATGACGGTTGCAGCCCCTGCAATGATGGAAGATACAGCGCC
Organism: Salinicoccus jeotgali; assembly: GCF_039538805.1. Taxonomy (GTDB): domain Bacteria; phylum Bacillota; class Bacilli; order Staphylococcales; family Salinicoccaceae; genus Salinicoccus; species Salinicoccus jeotgali. The sequence continues at coordinate 52,683 of NZ_BAABCK010000002.1, forward strand.
TGAACGCGTGAGACCTTTCCAATGGAGGGACAGGACGACTAGTGGCCCGAATGCAGCACCGAATCCGGCCCATGCGTTAGCTACGATGTTAAGGATTACGGATTCGTCATCCCATGCGATGATGATCGCTACGATAGCAACGAGGATGACGGATAGACGTCCCAGGAGGACGAAGTGCTGATCCAGCTCTTCTTTCGTCTTAGATTCGTTCGATAGCGTCTTCCTTCTCATTATCTTATAGAAGTCTTGGACAAGCGAGCTCGAAGTGACCAGCAGTTGGGACGAAATGGTGCTCATGATCGCCGCCAATATGGCTGCCAGGAAGAAACCACCGATAAGAGGGTGGAACAGCACTTGGCTCATCAGTATCAGGATGGTTTCGGGATCGGATACAGAGTTTGCGGTAGCGTCGGTGAACGCAATACCGAGCAGACCCGTTATAGTTGCTCCAAGTAGCGAGATGCCCATCCAGATGATGCCGATGCGGCGCGCCTTAGGCACTATTTTATGTGACTTGATGGACATGAAGCGCACAATGATGTGCGGTTGGCCAAAGTATCCAAAGCCCCAAGCGAGGTTGCTCAGGATGGTTATGAGTGAGACGCCACCGACAAATGACAAGTAGTTGATGTCAGCTGCGTTGCCGAGCTCCTCAATCTTGACAAATGGTTCGACACCCTGACCCGTCAAATTCAGCCAAGCGACGATCGGAATCAAAAATATTGCGATAAACATGATCGTCCCCTGGAAGAAGTCAGTCAGACTGACTGCCAGGTAGCCACCGAAGAATGTGTAGATGACTACAACACCGGCTGTAACGAACAATCCCCAGTGGTAGGGAACGTTGAAGGCGCTCTCGAAGAGTTTACCTCCCGATACCATTCCACTTGCGGTATAGACTGCAAAGAATATTACGATGACGACGCCTGAAACAATTTTCAGTATGTGCTGGTCGTCCTTAAAACGGTTCTCAAAAAAGTCCGGAAGTGTAATGGAATCATTGGACACTTCAGAATAGACGCGGAGCCGCGGTGCGACCACCCAATAGTTGATGTAGGCTCCTATAGTCAGACCGATGGCGATCCAGAGACTGGAAAGCCCGACGCTGTACATGCTGCCAGGCAGCCCCATCAGCATCCATCCGCTCATGTCGGATGCCCCTGCCGATAACGCAGTTACCCAAGGGCCGATATTACGGCCACCAAGCATGTAACCGCTAAGATCGGATGTCGATTGCTTGTATGCATAGAATCCGATAATGATGAGGATCAGAAAGTAAAGACCCATCATTATGTACTCCTGCAATCCAGCTGTAAACGTGAATTGTGCTGAATTCAGTATCATATTTTATCTCCTCCCCTTTGATACGATACAAAACCTAAAACGCCATTGCAAACCGTTTTCATGGATTTGCAACTAGAATCGAGGCAAAAACCTTGACGCTATAGGCCTGTAGCAAGTATAAAATTACACAGTTTTATTATACTACAAAGAAGATTCATTAAAAGGAAAATTTAGAAAATAAAGAAAACTAATTTACACTTTTAGGGTCAAATCACCATAAATGTTGATTGAATGGATTTCTATAATGATTTTTGTTAAAATTTAAATGTTGTTTATAAAGAAATGGAGGGAACATAATGTCCGAAATAAATGTGGATACAGTAAAACACGTTGCGAATCTCGCACGTATCGAAATGCAGGATGAAAAAGCTGCAGAAGCCCTCACGGAGGAATTGAGTAAAATTGTCGACTATGCCCATCTTCTTGATGAAGTGGACCTGAGTTCGGCAGAACCGATGTTCCACGCTTTGGACTTGACGAATATATTGCGCGAAGACGTTGCAGGAGAGCCTTTGTCCCAGGAAGAAGCGATGCGCAACGCAAAATCAGTTGAAGATGGCCAATTCAAAGTGCCAAAAATGTTGTAAGGAGGGCTAAAGTGAATATACATGAATTAACGGTTGAAGAACTGTATGAAAAAATCCAGGCCAAGGAAATCAAACCTTCTGAAGTTGTGAAGGCATTGTTTGAGAGGATCGAAGCTTCCGATGACACAATCGGCTCTTTTTTATTTGTAAACAAAGAAGCGGCAATAGAGCAAGCTGAGAAACTGGATCAGCTGCAGCAGGAAGATAAGATGACTGGAGCACTTTTTGGGGTGCCGATGGGCATCAAAGACAATATCTGTACAAAGGATATACTGACCACATGTGCAAGCCGCATGCTTGAAGACTTCAACCCGGTCTATGATGCGACAGTTATGGAAAAGTTGAATGAGGATAATGCCGTACTTATGGGCAAACAGAATATGGATGAGTTCGCGATGGGGGGTTCCACCGAGAATTCCTACTTCAAAATTACGCGCAACCCGTGGGACCAAAAGGCAGTGCCTGGCGGCTCATCAGGCGGTTCGGCCGCTGCTGTGGCAGCAGGTTTCGTACCATTCTCCCTAGGGTCTGATACGGGTGGTTCTGTCAGGCAGCCAGCTGCATTCTGTGGCGTCGTCGGCATGAAGCCAACCTACGGACGGGTGTCTCGTTACGGCCTGGTAGCGTTTGCCTCTTCACTCGATCAGATTGGCCCCATCACAAGAAATGTGCGCGACAATGCAAAGATACTGGAGCATATTTCAGGCTCCCATACAAAAGATGCGACGAGTGTGCCGAATATGGATAATGATTTCCTTGGAGGTATAGACAAGGATATCAGCGGCATGAAGATAGCAGTACCTAAGGAATTCATGGAGAGTGTCGATTCCGAGGTTTCAGATTCTGTGAAGAAAGCGGTGGAGACGTTCAAATCCATGGGTGCGACTGTTGAAGAAGTTTCCATTCCGCATACGAAATATGTAGTCAGTGCATACTACCTTATTGCTTCAAGTGAAGCGAGTTCAAACCTGGCACGTTTTGATGGTATCCGCTATGGCTACAAGGCTGAAGGTGCCGAAACGTTGGAAGAGCACTATAAGAAAACCCGTGCAGAAGGCTTCGGAGATGAAGTCAAAAGACGCATCCTGCTCGGTACATTCGTATTGAGCTCCGGCCATTATGATCAGCACTATATCCGTGCACAAAAACTAAGAAGCATCATAGAAGATGAGATGAAGGGCGTATTCAAAGAATATGATCTGATCATCGGACCTACAACACCGACGGCAGCCTATGACCTCGGGGAGAAGGCAGATAATCAGCTGAAGATGTATAAAGATGACATCTTGACTGTCCCCGCCAACCTTACAGGAATGCCTGCCCTGTCGATTCCATCTGGTCTCGCCAGCTCCGGCCGTCCTCTCGGCCTGCAGCTCATCGGAGATCATTTTGATGAAAAGAAAATATATAATGCAGCATATAAATTCGAGACGCAGTACAATCTCCATGAAGAATTGAAGCAGCTGCAGATGGAGGTGCAATAATGCATTTTGAAACAGTCATCGGACTTGAAGTCCACGTAGAGCTCAAAACGAATACGAAGATGTTCTCAGATGCACCAGCGCATTTTGGCGCTGAACCCAACACCAACTTGAGCGTCATCGACCTGGCCTATCCAGGCACGCTGCCTGTGCCGAACAAGCAGGCTGTTGATTTCGGCATGAAAGCAGCGATGGCACTCAATATGGATATTGCGGACGTCACAAAATTCGACCGGAAGAACTATTTTTATCCGGACAATCCGAAAGCTTATCAGATTTCCCAGTTCGACAAGCCAATTGGCGAAAATGGTTGGATAGATATAGAAGTCGGCGGGGAAACCCGGCGTATCGGCATCACGCGTCTCCACCTGGAGGAAGATGCCGGCAAGTCGACCCATAGAGACGACCATTCCCTGGTAGACCTCAACCGTCAAGGGACGCCGCTCGTCGAAATCGTTTCCGAGCCGGACATCAGGACGCCGGAAGAAGCTTATGCCTATCTTGAAAAACTGAAGGCCATCATCCAATATACAGGAGTTTCCGACTGCAAAATGGAAGAAGGATCGCTCAGATGTGATGCCAACCTCTCGCTTCGGCCATACGGACAGGAAGCGTTCGGCACCAAGACAGAGCTCAAGAACCTGAACTCCTTCAGCTTTGTCAGAAAAGGGCTGGAATTTGAAGAGAAACGCCAAGAAAAGGTTTTGATGAAAGGCGGAGAAATCGCCCAAGAGACGCGTCGTTTTGATGAGAAGACAGGTGAGACCCTGCTTATGCGCGTAAAAGAAGGCTCAGATGACTATAGATACTTCCCTGAACCCGATCTGGTGCAGATCCGCATCGATCAGGAGTGGAAAGATGAAATCAAGGCGCAGATTCCACTTCTGCCGGACGCACTTAAAGAGAAGTACGTTGAAGAATATGGCCTGCCGGCATACGATGCACATGTACTCACTCTGAAAAAAGAGACATCGGACTTCTTTAATGCAATGGTGGAAACCCATGGGTCGGATGTCAAACAGGCATCCAATTGGCTGATGGGAGGCGTCAACGAATACCTCAACAAACAGCAGATGGAATTGTCCGAGACAAAACTGACTCCTGAAAATCTATCGGGTATGATCAAATTGATTGAAGAGGGCACCATTTCAAGTAAACAGGCTAAAAAAGTATTTAATGTGCTTGTCGAAAACGGTGGAGAGGCCAGGAAAGTCGTTAAAGACCTTGGCATGGAACAGATCTCAGACCCTAAAATACTTGGTGATATGGTGACCGCTGTACTCGATCAGAATCCACAATCGATAGAAGATTATAAGAACGGCAAGGACCGGGCAACCGGTTTCCTGATCGGCCAGATCATGAAACAGTCAAAAGGACAGGCGAACCCGCAGAAGGTCAATGAGATACTTCTTGAAGAAATCAATAAGAGATAACAATCGACAGCGCTCGAGTGGCCGATCCACTCGGGCGTTTTTTGACTGTGATCCCCTACAAAATGGATGCCTTTGATTCGTCTATGCATTATAGGGACCATATATGGTATTCTGATATATATATTAAAAATTTAGTCATTAGATTGATGAGTAATGACTGGTATTATGAATGACATATTTGGGAATGATCATAAATGGATAAAAACAATGATTATATTAAAATAACAGAACATTATGTGGAGGCTTCACTCCGGATACTCAACTATTTGAAGTCGAGTGTCAAAGAAATCCATCACATCGGTTCGACGAGCGACGTGTATATGGACATGGCTGGTGACATTGATGTGCTCGTCCTGCTGAAGAATGGGAAAGGATATGCGTTGGCTGAGGCAATTGCAGAAGAAGGCTTCACGCCCGTAAGCGACCTTCCTGAAATTTTTTCTGAAGAAGTCGTACTTGAACATGAACATGGGGATCACAAGGTGAAATTTATCCTGATGCATCACACATCCGATAAGAAAGGTGCGATCCTTCATTGCAAGAAGGCGATTGGGGAGAATGAGAAGCATAGAAGGCGATTCAGGCAATTGAAGACAGCATTGAGCAATCAGGAAATCACTGGCGCAGAATATGAACAGGAGAAAGCGCTGCTTTTTGATGACATACTGAATGAACAAGAGGAATTGGATAATGTATAGGATGGTATTCATCGGCAACTGCATCCTGATCCTACTGATGATCCTCGTATCCACGACCGGTAATATCGGGCTCACACGGGTGCTGCAGGTCATCGTTTTCATACTCAGCGTCTATCTATTTTATGGCTACACTAAAAGCAGCAGTGGGAGGAGAAAATGAAAACAGCCAGAATCATATATAACCCGACCTCAGGCAGGGAAATATTCAAAAAATCATTGTCTGAAGTCCTGGAACGGTTCGAAGTCAATGGCTACATAACAAGTACGCATGCCACAACACAAGCTGGAGATGCGACTCTCGCAGCGCGAAAAGCATGTGAAATGAATTTTGACCTCATTATTGCCGCAGGGGGTGACGGGACTGTCAATGAAGTGGTGAACGGTATGGCTGAATTCGATCAGCGTCCGGCACTTGGTATCATCCCCATGGGTACAGTCAACGACTTCGCCAATGCACTCCATATCCCTGCAGATCTGATGGAAGCTGTGGATACCATCATCCATGGACGGGGGGCACGCATCGATATAGGACTGATGAACAGCAAATACTTCATCAATATCGCAGGCGGCGGTAAAATCACTGAAGTGTCCTACGAGGCGCCAAGTAAATTGAAGGCCATCATCGGACCGCTTGCCTATTATGTAAAGGGGATTGAGATGCTACCTCAGATCAGAAGCAGTAACGTCAGAATCGAATATGATGACAATGTATTCGAAGGCAAAGTCATGCTGTTCCTTTTAGGATTGACGAATTCAATCGGCGGATTCGATAAACTTGTTGCTGATGCCAAGTTGAATGACGGGAAATTCACCCTCATCATAGTCGAGGAGGCAAGCCTGACTGAGATCGGGCACATCATGACGCTTGCGACGAGGGGGGAGCACCTCAAGCATCCTAAAGTACATCTGTTCAAAGCTGAGGAAATCGACATTTCCTCATTTGAGGAAGTGCAGCTCAATCTGGACGGTGAATTTGGAGGGATTTTACCCGCGCATTTCACCAATTTGAAGCAACATCTTGAAATCATGGTGCCTGAAGCATTCTATATGGAAAACATCGCAGAAACTGAATGAGTCTCCTCTCTTGGGGTTTTAAAAGTTGATAAAAGGTAATGGATACCTCAAGTGCATCATTGATATGTGCATCCACTAAAAGAAGGGGGCCCACCCTATGTTCGGCTTAACAGATCTTATAGCCCTCGTAATATCAGGCTTCATCATACTTCCGGTAGTAGTGGCCTTAAGAGAACTGGGGTACGTTTTTGCTGGTTTCCTATTCGGAGCCAAAAACAGCAGGTTAACTCTGGGGTCCGGTCCCCGGCTTTTTAAGGTTGGCATACTGGACGTACGGAAACACTATCATCTCTACAGCTGGTTTTCGTACGATGAATTGAAGAACCAGAGCCGGGTAGCCTATGTGCTGGTCTACGCCAGCCCAATTCTTGTCAATGTCGTGATAGGGCTGACGATCAACGCATTACTTGCAAATGGCTATTTGGCAGAACAGGCGACTTTCTGGAACCGGTTCATCTTTTATATATTCTATTTCATCCTGTTCGATACAGTGCCCATGAAGACAATCAACGGCATGCCAAACAACGGTATGCTGATATATGAGATGCTCAGGTTCGGTAAACGGACGGATCACAATAAAGAACCATTCATCCCTTCGACATCCATAGTCGAAAATGAATACCAGGAAGAGATGCAGCAGTTGGAAGAAGAAGTGGAGAAGGCAGAAGAAATGCAAGAACAGGCAGAAGAGGAAAAACGGAAGGAAGAGAAGAAGAAAGCTGAGTGCTTGGCACTCAGCTTTCTTTATTTGCCTTACTCATCGTATTCGGGATCCCTGTGGGAAGGATAGAGGCTTAGGCCGCCATCTGCCACTATCGTCTGGCCGGTGATATATACAGATTGCTCGGACGCCATGAAGGCGGCGATGTTGGAAATGTGTTCAGGTTCACCGACATAGCCCATCGGCACAAAGTCATCGGCACCCTCCTTTTCTTCAGGCGTCGAGAAGAACTCTTCATTTATGGGCGTGTTGATGCTGCCCGGGGCGATATTATTGATTCTGATGCCGAGCCGTGAATATTCAAGCGCCAACGATTGCGTAAGCAACTTGACACCACCTTTACTCGCTGTATAATGCGCAAAATGGGGCCACGGAATAATTTCGTGTACGCTTGATATATTGATGATCGTTCCTTTTTTTCCTGTGTCGAGGAAATGTTTCAATACCTCACGCGAACCGATGAATGTGCCGCGCAGATTGGTGTTGATGACCTTATCGAATTCATCGACCGACAATTCATGGCTTTTAACATCTTTTTGGATGCCGGCGTTATTGACAAGTACATCAATGCCGCCGAATTTTTTGATGCTTTCATCGATCAGATCGATGATATCCTGTTCTTCTGTGACATCGCATTGCATTGTTGCAACGCGTGCTCCGTCATTGCCGTTCAGTGATTCCACCAACTTTTGGGATGCTTCGCTGCCACTATGGTAGCTGAACATGACATTCATTCCTTCTTCGTGGTACCTTTTTACGATTGATTTGCCGATGCCGCTCGAACCGCCTGTCACCACTGCAGTCTTTCCTGCCAAATCTTTATACATGCATGCATTCCTCCCGATGATTTACTTTATCGTTTACTTAATATGTATACCCAAAATTGCGCCCTCCAAGCCTAAGCGCAGATGATTTGATATAATGACAGCAATAAGATTTGAAGAGGTGTCCGATGAAACTTACAATTTTTGCAACGAGTGATGTGCATGGCGCGATATATCCGCACGATTACTTTAACGACACATATAAGTCGAAGAGTCTGCTGCATCTGAAATCTTTTATGGATGCGCACCGTTTGAAGCATCCGGATGATATCGTAATGACTGTCGATAATGGGGACTTCCTCCAAGGGGATGTATGGAATGATTATGACTACCGACATAGTGATGACCCGCTCCTCGCGATTGAAGTGATGAATGACATATATGATGTAATTGGCCTTGGCAACCATGAATTCAATTTCGGCCTCGATTACCTTCTTAAAGCATATCGCCAGGTCGAAGCTGAGATCGTCAATGCAAATGTCGACTTCCATCAGCACGCACTCGGTGATATTATAAAAAGATATGTCATCGTAGACAAACAGACGCCACAAGGATTGCTTAGGGTCGGCTTTTTGAATGTGGTGCCCACCCAGATCATGAAATGGGACGCATTCCACCTTGAGGGTAGGGTGGAAGTCGAGGATATGAACCGGACGGTAAGGCATACTGCCAGAGAAATGAAGGAAGCGGGCGCCGATATCGTCATTCTGATGTCCCATTCCGGCATGAGCAAGGATCCTGACCATATCAGGCTCTATGGTGAAAACCAGACATTCCTCATGACCATGGTGGAAGATGTGGACGGCATCATTTTCGGGCACACCCACGAATTCTTTCCAGACCGAAACTTCGAAGCGCGGATTGATGCGATTGATTTCAAGCGTGGTGCCGTCAACGGGAAACCGATGGTGCAGCCGGGTGTTTCAGCGAGCCACCTGGGATGCATTGAGTTCGATTTGGGGGTAGATGATGATGGGGCGTGGGAAATCAAGAATTCGAGGGCACATCTGATTGAATCCGAAAGCCTCACTCCAACTAGGGAGACGTTATCAAAATATGAAGATTCCCATAGGAAGGTACTGGATTATCTTTCCGAACCGATTGGCCATATAGATGAAACGTGGCATACCTATTTCTCCCGCATCATTCCTTCCAAAGCAGTCCAAGCCGTAGCGGAAGCCAGCAAGGCATACGCCGAAACGCTCATCAGTCGCAGCGACCTGGAACGATTACCGGTGCTTGGATTCAATGCTGTCACGAAAGCCGGCAGGGATGGACCGCATGACTTCACAGTCTTGGCGGAAGGGGAACTTACCCTCAGTGCAGCGATTGACCTTTATAAACACACAAACTCGATGGTCATCATCAAGATAGATGGGGGAATTCTCAAAGAATGGCTGGAATGGAGCGCCTCCCAGTTCAATCAGGTAGATGAAAATGAAGATCTACTGAAAGCCAATAGTTCCAAAAACGGTTTTCCAAGCTATAACTTCGATACATTCTTCGATCTGGAGTATACATTCGACATCTCGCGCCCGGCGCGCTACAGTGGAACGGCGAAAAAAATCAGTGACAGCGAACGTGTCACTGAAATGAAATACCAAGGCAAGGACATCCAACCGGGGGATTCTTTCATTGTTCCGGCAAACAACTACAGGGTAGCCTATACCCCCTTCCTAAGAGATGCTGAAGTACTCCATGAATCACAAAGGACTGTACGGGATATCGTCATCGAATATATGATGACAAATCCATATTTTGATCATAAGAAACCAATGACCATCATCCCGGGTGGCACATATATGTTCAAGACCGCCACACGTGCAAAAGCATATATAGATGAACAAGCAGTCAGGCATGTCGAAGAACTTGGCAACGGGTTCAGTTGGTATGAAATTGACTTAAAGGAGGATAAGTATGGCACAAGTGACAAAGAATGAACGATTCACCGGAACGGTCGAAGACTATACACACGAAGGCATGGGTGTGGTGAAGGTAGAAGGATATCCAATCTTCATCCCGGATGTGCTGAAAGGTGAGGAGATAGATTTTAAAGTGGTGAAGGCCAACCGTAAATTCGGTTTCGGCAAGACACTTGAGGTCAAAGAGGCGTCAAACAACCGCATCAACCCGCCATGTCCCTATTACTTCCAATGTGGCGGATGCCAGATACAGACACTCGATTATCTCGAGCAGCAGCGTTTTAAGACAAGTACCGTCGACAAGACAATCAACCGCATGGGAAAACTGAACCTCGATATAGAATCCATCATAGGGGCCGAGACCCCATTCAATTACCGCAACAAGTCACAGATACCCGTGCAGTTCAATGACGGCAAAGTTGAAATGGGGTTCTACCGTCCGCGGAGCCATGACATCATTGATATAGATGACTGCCTCATCCAAAAGGGCATCCATAATGAACTGATGGTATCCATCAGGGATGAATTCAACAAAGCAAGGATATCAGTCTATGATGAGGCATTGCACCAAGGCCTGGTCCGGCATGTCATCATCCGCTCAAACCACGACGACAGCGAAGTGCAGGTAGCCTTCGTCACGAACGGCAAGAAAAACCTCTTCGAGCCGGTCATTGAAGCAATCACAAAACAATTCCCGATGGTGACAAGCATCGTCCAGAATATCAATGATGAGAAGACGAACGTCATTTTTGGAGATGAAACCATCACGTTGTACGGCAATGCGTATATCACTGACACCCTGCTTGGTAAACAATTCCGCATCAAAGCGAAATCCTTCTATCAGGTGAACCATGCACAGACGGAGAGGCTTTATCAAAAAGCAATCGAGCTGGCTGACCTGGAAGGTGACGAAACGATCATCGACACATATTGCGGCATAGGAACGATCGGTTTGTGTGCAACAGACAGCGCCAAAAAGATCATCGGCATCGAAAGTGTGGAGTCGGCTGTGCTTGACGCAAGGGAAAACGCAGTATTGAATGGTGTGGATAATGCAGAATACCACTTGGGCAAATCAGAAGAGGTCATGAAGCAGCTTGTCGACCAAGGCGTCGAACCTGACGTCGTCTTCGTCGATCCACCAAGAAAGGGCTGCCATCCAGAATTTCTGGAAGCCTTGATAGAAGTGGCGCCGGAAAAGATTGTATATGTATCATGCAATCCAAGTACCCTCCAGCGGGATTTGAACTATTTGACGGAGCATGGCTATAGAGCCGGGCGGGTTACACCGGTCGATATGTTCCCTCAGACGAATCATGTGGAAGCGGTAGTGCGCCTGGAATTGAAATAGATTTGCCCCCCACCTCCTATGAGACATGAATTTCTGAGCAAAGGGTAAAAGGTAATATGATTTCAAGGAGGTGCCATCTATGGGCAATAAAATGAATTACGGAGAAGATTATAAAACGGTGCCGGCTACATCCATCAAAAGTGGCACAGGCTTTGAAGTATTGCCGGACCTTTACACCTACACGGTACAAATAGTCAATATACATCTTGTCGGCAATCCGAAAACAGGTGACTTTGTGCTGGTGGATGCAGGCATGCCAAACTCGCACGAAAAAATCATTTCAGCCGTTGAAGATCGTTTCGGGGAAGGGCGCCGGCCACAGGCGATCATTTTGACCCACGGCCACTTTGATCATGTAGGGGCCATCATCGAGCTGGTGAAGTATTGGGATGTGCCGGTCTACGCCCACAAGCTGGAAATGCCGTTTCTGACCGGCAAGGCACCCTACCCGAAACCGGACGCTACCGTTGAGGGAGGAATGGTCGCTAAGACATCGCCGATTTTCCCGATAGAACCGATTGATTTGGGAGATAATGTAGAACCGCTTCCCGAGGACGGCAGTGTACCGCATATGCCGGAATTCAAATGGCTCCATACACCAGGGCACACCCCGGGTCACGTAGCCTTATTCAGGGAGCGTGACAGGACATTGATTGCAGGCGACGCATTTGTCGCTGTCAGACAGGAAAATCTATATGAAGTATTGACGCAGGAACTGGTGATCAGCGGGCCGCCGAGATATCTGACCACAGATTGGCAATCCGCCAAAGAATCCGTGGTCACTCTTGAAGCACTGAAACCATCCGTAGCAGTGACCGGGCATGGGAAACCCCTCTCCGGGGAACTGTTGGCTGATGGCCTGAAGGAACTGGCCGAGAACTTTGATGAGATGGCTAAGCCCAAGCATGGCAAGTATGTGGACTAGCCACATTGGCAGATAAAAGATGATTGTTGTAAGAAGGAAGGAAACATATGAAAAAGGATAATTTTTGGCATGAACTGCCGCGTCCGTTCTTCGTGCTGGCACCGATGGAAGAAGTGACGGACGTTGTATTCCGGCATGTCGTTGCAGAAGCGGCTGCTCCGGATGTCTATTTTACGGAATTTACAAATTCAGACAGCTACTGTCATCCAGAAGGCATCGACAGTGTCCGGGGTCGACTGATGTTCACTGAAGATGAACAGCCCATTGTCGCCCACATCTGGGGGGATCGCCCAGAACACTTCCGCCGGATGAGCATCGGTATGGCGGAGGAGGGCTTCAGAGGCATCGACTTGAATATGGGATGCCCTGTTCCGAACGTGGCTGGAGACGGTAAAGGAAGCGGATTGATAAAGCGGCCGGAAATCGCAGCAGAGCTCATACAGGCCGCGAAGGCCGGTGGGTTGCCGGTCAGCGTCAAGACACGCCTTGGGTATGATGAGACCGATGAGTGGAAGGAATGGCTCAAACATCTATTCGAACAAGACATCGCGAACCTTTCCATCCACTTGCGTACGCGTAAAGAGATGAGCAAATATGATGCCCATTGGGAGCTGATTCCAGAAATCCGCGAAATGCGCGATGCAATCGCCCCGGAGACGCTACTGACCATCAACGGCGATATTCCAGACCGCGAAACGGGCATGGAGCTCGCCGAAAAATATGGAGTCGATGGCGTCATGATCGGACGGGGGATCTTCAAAAATCCATTCGCATTCGAGAAGGAACCGAAAATGCATAGCAGTAAAGAACTGCTTGAGCTACTGCGGACACATCTCGACTTGTATGATCAATACAGTAAAGAAGTGCCCCGTAAATATACTGCCCTGCACCGCTTTTTCAAAATTTATGTAAAAGGATTCAGGGGCGCAGGCGCGCTTAGAAACAGTCTGATGGGCACAAAATCGACCGAAGAAGCGCGGGCTCTGCTTAATGCGTTTGAGCTCGAAGAAGCAGAAGAACTGAAGGCATGAAGCCCTCAATTTTAGCATGCACTCCTGATTGAACATCAGGAGTTTTTTTAGATGGGAAGCATTTCAAGAGTCATGGGAGGAGGGGAGCCGCATCCTGACTCCAATAGGCAGGCTGCTTTAACAGCCGGGTGAAGAATGTTATAGTATAGCAATGAAGTAGGGATTAAAAGAAACGAGGGATCATCATATGAATAGAGTCGACAGCATTGTTGATTTGATCGGACATACGCCGATGGTGAAGCTCAACAGAGTCGTGCCGGAAGGCGCTGCTGATGTCTATGTAAAACTTGAAATGTTCAACCCGAGCAAAAGTGTAAAGGACCGTGCAGCATTCAGCATGCTGGACCGTGCTGAAGCAGAGGGGTTGATTGAGCCGGGCGGAACGATCATCGAGCCAACAAGCGGCAATACCGGTATAGGGTTGGCGATGAATGCGGCGGCAAAAGGCTATGACGCAATATTCGTCCTGCCTGACAGCTCAACGAGTGAGCGCATCAACCTTCTGAAGGCGTATGGCGCTGAAGTGGTGCTGACACCGGCTGAAGAGAAGATGCCGGGGTCCATCCGGAAGGCTAAGGAACTGCATGCTGAAAGGCCTAACAGTTTCATCCCCCAACAATTCGAAAACAGTGCCAATCCGGATATCCACCGGACGACGACGGCGATTGAAATCCTGGATGATTTCGATTATAATCTCGATGCATTTGTCGCAACAGCTGGCACAGGCGGTACAATCACAGGTACCGGTGAAACTTTAAGGGAGCACCTTAAAGACTTGCACATTGCTGTGGTGGAGCCTGAAGGTTCGCCTGTATTGTCGGGTGGCAAGCCTGGTAAGCATAAGCTCGTCGGGACGAGCCCCGGCTTCATCCCGAATATATTGAATACCGATATATGGGATGAGATCATTCAAATAAAGGATGATGATGCAGTCGATATGTTCAGGAGGTTGGCTAAGGAAGAAGGCATTTTTGTCGGGCCTTCTGCGGGTGCTTCTGTATTTGCAGCGATTGAGGTCGCGAAGAAACTGGGCCCTGGCAAACGTGTGGCAGCAATTGCACCGGACACAGGGGAACGCTATATGAGCATGGACTTAATAGAATAGAAAGAGCGGCAGAAGTGATTCTGCCGCTTTTTTGTATGAACAAATGTGCCGGAAATCCGGATTCAAGCATTTAATACCGCTTCGTAGATTGCCCTGTCCGCTTCCGTGAATACATTGAAGATGACCTTGGTGAAATGATGCTCATGTGTTTTGAGCCATTCATCGACCGTCCATACAGCAATTTCTGCTGCACGCTCTTCCGGGAAATTGAACTCACCGGTGGAAATGGCCGGGAAGACGAGCGTTTTGACATCTCCCTTTTCTTGTGCAATATCAAGGCATGACCTATAGCTGGATACTAGTGTCGTTTCATGCCTGGCCGATACTTCCTCTCCATCGGAGAGCGCCGGTCCAACGGTGTGGATGACGTACTTTGCAGGGAGGTGGTAGCCTCTCGTGATTTTGGCATTCCCAGCCTCCTCATCCGTTTTCTGTCGATGGATGATTTCGGCTCCGTCATCCCTGAGCATTGGACCTGCTGCTGAGTGAATGACGTTGTCGATGCACCCATGGAGCGGCTGCATGCATCCGAGCAATTTTTCATTGGCGGCGTTGACGATGGCATCCGCTTCTATATTTGTAATGTCGCCCTGCCATAGGGCCATCTTATCCGCTTCCTTGAAGCGCGTTTTAGGAAAATCGGATTGAATGTTTCTGATTGATTCAGGCGACGTCTTTTCTTTCTCCTCTTTTTCAATATGGAGGAGTTTATCAAGCAGCTGCATCATTTCCTTATCGAGGGGGAGTGGTTGCCTGATATTGAGCAGTGCCCGGATAAGTTTACGCTGGGCGGTATAATCTTCGGGTATATCTATATCTTGCGTGCCGGCCTTTTCATTGCGCAGCATAAGAAGGACGCGTTCGGCGAGCACCGTTTTATCATCGATGTCACTCATAGTTGGAGCGAACGGTTCTTCCAACCTGATCGCTTTCTTGTAGTTATCTATATTGATATTTGCCATTTCAATCACCTCACCGTATATTTTGTCATGAATATTTGAATAATGCCATGTATCCGTTTCAGAAGGATTTGTTCGATTACAACGATTTAGGAAGTAAAATTCATAGAGAAAGGGTATAGTGAAATAACACAATTTAACTGGGAGGAATGGGATGATCACATTTTTGAAACTTGTTCTGATCGGCTTCATTTCAGGAGTGTTGCTTGCGGCGATTATGAAGACTGTGAGAAAGGTGACGGGAAATAAAGCGGACATATTACTCTATAATATGGATTATATACCAGTACTTAAACAATGGAGCGATAAGAGTATAACGGGTATCCTGTTCCATTACGCAACGTGCATATCGAGTGCGGTGGTGCTCTACTATATCTTGTTGCCGCTCGGCCTTGAGTCTTTGGTGTGGCCCTATGTGGTAGTCTTCACTGCAGGAGGCGGGGCACTTTATTTTCTGAGTGCATTGACTGAAACGCCCCCTTCAAAGGATGATGCGGCTGCATGGTTCTACTGGACTCTCGGTCACGCGATATTCGGTTTTGCAGTAGGGGGGCTCATCGCAATCTTTATATAAAAATAAGGTCACTTGGCATTTGATCCATATAAAATTCAACATACAATTGTGGTAGTATCGATGGATATTGTAGAATGATGATAAAGAGAACAGATGGAGGGTGCTTGAGTGTCGAACAATAAAGCTGAAACATATGATGTGAAAATAGACATGCTTGATAAGAAGGGCTCCGGTAGGGGGCACGTCTGGCGAGACGGGGGTGGCATCAATCCGAGGAAATTGAAGCTCACCGTACCCCAGACATTGATTGGAGAAGAAGTACAGGTGACAGTAGCGAATCCCGACCGAAAACGCGCCAAGGCACTGCCGGAAGAAATCATCAGGCCAAGTGTGGAACGCACTGCAGCGCCCTGTCCCCACTTCGACAAATGTGGAGGGTGCGTCTGGCAGCATTGGGATTACCAGGGGCAATTGGCCTATAAGGTGGCCGAAGTGCGCCGTTTTCTCGCGGAGAATGGGTTCGACCCGGATGTTGCAGCAGATGCGATCGGTATGGAGACGCCTTGGGAATACCGCAATAAGATGGAATTCACTTTCGGTCCTGAAGGCGGGCTGGGGCTGCATGAGCTCGGCAATTTCCGCAATGTCATCGACCTGGATACATGCCTGATAGCAGGCGGCCCGATGGTGCAGGCGATGCTTGAAGTTTCGCGTTGGGAGAAAGACCATGGCCTCCCAGGTTATGATAAGGACACGCATGCTGGACTGCTGCGCAATCTCATGACCCGATATTCACATAAAACCGGAGAACTCATGCTTGCAATTTTCGCCACCGAATCCCCAAAGGCGCATCAAAAGGCAGTGGATGACCTGATATCGCGGTTGAGCAGTAAATTCAGCGGACTGGTCAGCTTCATGTGGATGGAGAATACAGATTGGGCGGATGTGGCGCAGTCGGAGCATACACACCTCCTTTATGGACGTGATTACATCCATGATGAGATGTATGGCTATAAATATCGGATATGGTTTGATACCTTCTTCCAGACGAATCCTGAACAGGCCGAGAAACTTGTTGAATTGGCGATTGAGATGGCAGAAGTGGAAAGCGAAGATCGCATGATCGATCTTTTCTGCGGCGTCGGCACCTTCTCCTTGCCTTTCGCGAAGCGGGTTAAGGCACTTGCAGGCATAGAGATAGTGGAGACCTCCATTGAATCGGCAAAGAGGAACGCCAAAGACAATGGCATCGATAACACTTATTTCCTGGCAAAAGATGCCCGCCGCGGAATGGATGAGATTTTACAGACATGGGGGATCCCTGATCTTTTGATGCTGGACCCACCACGTTCCGGTGCCGGCGGCAAGGTGATGCGCAGGATTGGACGCCTCGGCACCGACCGCGTCGTCTATGTGTCGTGCAACCCGGAAAGTTTTGCTGAAGATATCACTTGGCTACGCGAGTTTGGCTATGAACTCAAGAGGGTTCAACCGGTTGATCTGTTCCCACATACTGTGCATATAGAACTTGTCGCATTGCTCGAGAAGGCATAATGTCCGTTCCAGAATGTAATTAGCCTAAACTTCAAGGAGGCAGTTATGAAACAATATCGCTATTCACTTTCTCCAGGTTCGAGGAAACATAAGGTTCTTATAGAAGATGAATCCGGGGATGAGATTGCACAGATCGACCGCACGGTGCTGAGGAACTGTGAGAGGCGTAATACTTACTCCTATACTTCTGCGCAAGGCAGAATAGTAAAGCTCGGTCTCAAAAAGCGGAAGTTTCGGGATATGAATATATCCAAGTACATCCTGCAGACAGACCAGGGAGAAATGGTCTTCAAGGAAAGGCCCGGCAGCAATCTGCTCCACTTTCGTGTGGATGGCAAGATTGATGGGCGTTTCCTGAGCATAGAAGAGGATTGGGCGGGTGATATGGAAGTCTACTACCATGGACGCCATGTTGCCACCGTCAAGGAAGATGTAGCCGCCAGGGAGACACTGATTCTTTCTGATCCGCAATTTGATGGGGAGTCTCTGCAATTTCAAATCGTTGTCCTCATGTACTTCATGTTTAAGCTCTATAAAAGGGAACCTTGGCAGATGGCGGATATGCTATCCTGATTATTTGGAGAAGGTTGGATCAAGCGTTGCACATTGAATGGACAAAAAAATCACCCAGTCCGTGGACTGGGTGATTTAATATGACCCCGAGTGGGTTCGAACCACCGACCCCTTGCCTGTCAAGCAAGTGCTCTCCCGCTGAGCTACGGGGTCTTGATATAATTTCTACATGTTCAAATTTACAACGGAGACATGGATTTGTCAATGGCATTATAATGGAATGTGTACATTTTGCACATTCTTTTGCCTTTGGTCATAATTTATAGCGTTGAGAACTGAAAGTACTGGAGGTTTCGCATGGATTTTGTATTTCTTATATTATCGTTTATCGCAGCTCTCATATCATTGGTGATGTTCATTAAAGGTGTGTCCCTATACATATCGGACAAAGGGTATAAAAAAAGTTGGCAGACAGCTTTGATGCTGATTACGGTCGCCGGTGTGCTGGCTATACTGACTGCGCTTATGGACAGCAGTTCGACGCTTGGAACCGGCCTCCTCATCACAGCACTGTACGCCGTTTCTACAGCCATTGCGTTCGGTGTCGTCTATGCAGTGAAGAAGGCTCGTGGAGAGTCATCAAAAGGTTATTTGAGGTATGCTGCCATTGCACTTTTCTGTGCCATTGCAATGCTGGCTGTTTCGATATTCGTAGTTGATGATACGGAAAGCCCTGAGCGGGAAGTGCCTGGGGCATCAGGGTCGGATGGAGAGCGGACTGTTGTAACCGTTGCTTCATTCATAGATGGTGACACCACGCGTTTTAACTTTGAAGGTAATGATGTTTCGTTCCGTTATCTGCTGATAGATACGCCGGAAACGAACCATCCGCGGATTGGGGAGCAACCCTACGGTAAAGAAGCATCCGCACGGACAAAAGAAATTTTGAGT
Organism: Salinicoccus jeotgali; assembly: GCF_039538805.1. GTDB lineage: Bacteria > Bacillota > Bacilli > Staphylococcales > Salinicoccaceae > Salinicoccus > Salinicoccus jeotgali. The sequence goes on from NZ_BAABCK010000002.1 coordinate 71,670, forward strand.
GAAGCAGACACTATAGAGGTTGAATTCGATGTTGGACCGAAGCAGGATCATTACGAACGCTACCTTGCCTATATCTACGCAGATGGCAAGATGGTCAACGAAATTCTTGTCAGAGAAGGGCTTGCACAGGTCCGTTATATAAATCCCCCCAATACTACGCATCTGGACCGATTGGAAAAAGCACAGGAGAAGGCCAAGGAAGAAACGCTTGGCATCTGGTCGCTTGATCAACCTTTCGATTCCGAGGCACACCAAAAAGAGGAGAATCGCGGAAATGGTGATTCAGGTACAGAAGCCCAGTTCAAAAACTGTACAGAATTAAGGCAGGTCCACCCCGATGGGGTGAAGGAGGGACATCCTGCGTATAGCCTCAAAATGGATGGCGATCGAGACGGGTATGCATGCGACTGAAGCAAGCAAATATGTTTGATGGTACCTAGGAACGTGAATATACTAAATATAGACTACAAAAGGAGTTGAGCTTTTAATGGAACCATTGTATCAAGTTAAGATGATCAATACAGGTGGCCGCGATGGAGAGGTTCATAGTGAAGATAAATCATTTTCAATGAATGTCAAGCAGCCGAAGCAGATGTCAGGTGAAGACACGAAAGAAACAAACCCCGAGCAGCTATTTGCAGCAGCATATAGTGCATGTTTCAACAGTGCTCTCGACGGTGTCTTGAAGAAAGCGAAGGCAGATGACGTCAAGCGTGTGGTCAAAGCAACAGCAAAACTCTTGAAGGACGAGACGGATGGAGGCTTCAAACTTGGAGCTGAAGTCGAAGTGGAATTTGAAGGTGTGGAGCAAAGCGACGCAGACAAGTATGTAGAGGATGCGCACAAACTATGCCCATACTCCAAAATGGCTCAAAATGGTATAGACGTTAATATTAATGCCACTACCAAGTAATTATTCAAAAGGGATGGGAGCCCAGGCTTCCATCCCTTTTTCATGTCATGAATGTTATAATACAATGATAAAACCCATCAAATGGAGGAGAATACTCTGGTTTATCTTATTTGTGCATTCTACATAGGAATTATCTTATTGGCGGTCTATCTGATGACCCGAAAAGAGGAAAGGCAGACGATGATCGGCGTCCGGGGATATTTTGCAGTAGTAACTGTATTGTTCCTTATAAGTGTGGTCTTGTTTACCCTTTTTGATATTGGCGGCGGAAACCCGCGCTTCATCCTTATATTCTCGTATCTATTCGTCATTCCGCTCCTGATGCTCATCGGCTATAAAATATTAGGTTACATCAAAAGATATAGTCAGGCACAGCGTCTTGCGCTTGGTTTCGCCGGCCTTTTGAACTTGCTGGTATTCGGATATATACTGCTGTTCATATTCACATGGCTGTTCTACTATATGATCTAGGTGCGAGCCTAATTGAAAAGCCCGGACATCCTCTTATCCCATCAAGAGGTGTCCGGGCTTTCTTTAGTTATGGCATTACTGTGAGGGGGTCAGAAAATGAGTGCGAGCATCGCTATCAAAATGCCGATTGATGCCATCCGAATGGAGAATCCAATGTTCATTCTAGTAATCTTATAGGGGTTGAGTCCCATACTCTGTGCGGTCATGGTGGCATTGATGCCATACGGTGCAGCAGGGGATATACCCATGCCGCAGACAATCATCACCAAAGAAATGCTCAATGCATTTTCAGGCGTCAACACCGGCACTAGTACCTCTGCTAAAATGGCGAGTGTCGCCACTGGGTGAACGCCGACCATCGCAAGACCATAGATGACGACCATGATGAGCACAAGGATCAGAACAAGCAGGTGATCGACATAGCTGAAGACCTGCTGCATCATAGAAGGTGCGGCACTGCTGTTGAAACCGCCTGCGAATATGCCTAGCGACAAAAATAGGATGGCAAAATTTTGAAGATGATTATTATGCTCCTTCCAAGTCAACCACCCCGTTTTCAGGAACAGCTTGAACCGGCGCATGATGAACGCGGCCGTAAAGGAGAACGGCAGTATGATTAGAGCAATGGTCATGATGAAGTCGAGGGCGGCCCAAGTGTTGAGGATCATCACTGCCCCGAGGAAGCTGACGAGCAACAAGAGCATCTTTAAGAGTGTCCTGATAAGTCGCCCGCTGTCGATTTCCGGGGACTGGACGTCAAGTGTCATGCCTTGAAATTCTTTTGTGGCAATGAACATTTCAATCAGGCCTACGAGCAGGGAGACGGTGATGAGCCATGGCAAAAGTGTAAAGTAGGAAGTGCCTGTCGAGTCGACAGTGAGGCCTACAATCACTTCAAGGGGGCTCCAGATTACAGCCAGGGCGAAGGCGCGCAATGTAGACTTGATGATGAATGTATTCCTGAGTGAATCATCTTCATTCTCGAACAGGCGCCATAAGACATTTTGGATGATGTAGAGTGCTGAGATGTTGAGGAAGATGGCCAGGAAGTATGAAGTGAACATACTTTTGCCATAGATCTTTTCAACCCTGTCTGCCTTGTCCTGGATCATGTCCGTGATGCTCGAATCCATACCCCCGACTTTAACGACAGTGCCGATCCATGGCAGGATGCTGAAGAAGAACAATAAGGGCAGGTTGTCCGTGATATGGGAGGCAACAGCTGCAATGCTGTTGCCTGCTGATAACGAAAGCACTATACCGGCAGTGATGAACAGAATGCCGATGATCTTAAACAGCCTGGAACCGAAAACCCATGAGATGAGCAGTACCACAATCGTGTAGACAGTCGTAGTATATGAGAGGAACTCGCTTCCTGTAAAGAATTGAAGCAGGAACAGAAGGAATAAGGACCCATATATGTAAAAGAAACTGTTCAATACACCTGGATTCCGCAGGATATTCAATGCAACACCTTCCTTCGTATTATATATGAGGCGATCTGAGTGACCTATAGGACAGGTGAAGCCCTATAGGTATGAAAAATCGTTCAGATCAAGCACTGTGTCTTGCCCTGTGAGGTGATTCGCCACTTCACGGCCGACAAGGGGGCTTGCGGTAAGACCTGTTGCGCCCATGCCGTTTATCACTATCGTCCTATCATCTACGGCACCGATGAAAGGGAGGAAGTCACGCGCATATGGCTTTAGACCGACCATCATCTTGATGTCTTCTATAGTGGACTCGGGGAAGTATCGCTCAGCGAGATCCCTTAGATATCGATGATTTTCTTCTGATGGTTCCGCAGAAAAACTATCAGTGTCTTCATGGGTGGTACCAATCGCATATTGATTGATTCCCATTTCGACGATATAGATCGGACCGAGTGCCATGACGACAGGACGAGGCTGTTTGTTGCTCGAATCCTTGAGGCGGAAATGCAGTACTTCAGAGCGCTGGTGGCGTATATGGGGTTCGTGCTGCTGTTCAATGCCCCAGGCACCAGTTGCATAGATGAGGGTGCCTGATGCATGGGAGGGGTCAAAATCCGCATTAATCCATTCCCCGCCATATTTAAGGAAGCCGGCTTTCAAGGCTTTCAATAGTTCAGCCCCCTTGACCTGGCCGCCGCCTTCAACCAGGACCCCCGGATAGAGGGCGGTCAAATCTGGATGCATCTGTGCGACTTCTTCCCTTGAGACTTTCCGGACCGTCCCCATTTCAGGCGCATCTGCCTGTTTGGCCGAAATACGCTTGAAGGCAAGTTCCTGTACATGGTCGTCCTTGAATAGGCTGATTGACCCCTCCCGCCTATAACCACTGTCGAGGCCAGTTTCGGCTTTAAGTGCTTCGATGAACTCCGGATAGTATTTTGCGCTCTCTCTTACCAGGGCGTACCATTTTTTGTTCCTTCTCTGGCTGACCCAGGGACAGATGATGCCGGCAGAGGCCTCTGTAGCCTTGCCGGTATCGTTACGGTCGTACAATCTGACGGCATACCCTTTCTTCGCAAGATGGTATGCGGTGGAGGCGCCGGCGATACCGCCGCCTATGATGGTGAAATCTATCACTCTATACACTCCTGTCTCTAATGCTTTATAGTAGTCTAACATTATTTGATTGTATTATGATACAGTGCATCTGAAAGGAGTTCTACAATGGAAGATAAATATGTATTGGATGTGTTTAAAGATCACTCGGTGCTTAAGGTACTGAATATAATGACCATCTCGATTACGATTCTGTCATTTGCGGTATTTTATCTCCTGGAGCTATTCGCAGCCGGTGGAGAGAGTTCCGCTTTAGCCGGCTTTGACCAGCTTGGTGTGTTCGGAGCAGTATTTTTTGTCATGGCACTTCTTTTTGCCATCATCACTTTCCACGAAGCCATCCATGGTCTGTTCTTCAAGATATTTGCACCATCCGGCCGAGTGCGTTTCGGCTATAAGTCCGGGATGTTCTATGCTGCGGCACCAGGGGAGGTCTTCAGCAGGGGACGGTTCATCATAATCATCCTGATGCCCTTCATCATCATTACCACATTGATGCTGATTCTGATGATGACCACTTCACACGGTGCCTTCAAATATCTTCTTGCCCTCCACACCGGAGCATGTGCAGGTGATTTCTACTACGTGTATCTGCTCATGCGCAAAAATCATATGAAGTTTGTTGAAGATACCGAGGTCGGTATGACGATGTATAGAAGTCATCCGGGGGGCAGGAACTAGGAACATCTGTTCGTTTTATGTTATACTGGCTTAAATATTTCTGGATGGGTGGATGTCATGGAGAGAAGAATCATTCACATCGATATGGATGCCTTCTATGCACAGGTGGAGCAAAGGGATAACCCGGCATACCGGGGAAAGCCGATTATTGTCGGTGGTAAATCGGTGAGCCGTGGTGTGGTCGCGACTGCGAGCTATGAGGCGAGGAAGTTCGGTGTGCATTCCGCGATGCCGACTAAACAAGCATATAAACTGTGTCCGGATGGCATCTATGTGCGGCCGAGATTCGATCATTACAAAGCTGTATCTAAAATGATCATGGATATATTCCTCGAATATACCGAAGTTGTGGAGCCACTTTCATTGGATGAGGCTTATCTGGATATTACACACCTCGTAGGCCGGCAACGGCCGGCGCGTGCAATAGCACTTGAAATCCAACGGAAGATATTCGAAAAGACCAGACTGACGTCATCAAGCGGCATATCCTACAACAAGTATCTCGCGAAGATTGCATCAGGTATGAACAAGCCGGCCGGGACGACCGTCATCCATTACGATAATGTACAGGAAGTATTGTTCAATATGGATATCGGCGAATTTCCGGGAGTGGGCCGGGTGACTGAAGCAAAAATGCATGAGCTGGGAATACGAAACGGCAAAGAACTCCATGAATGGAGTGAGGCCGATCTCGTCAATCAGTTCGGGAAAAAAGGCATTAGCCTCCATCAGAAGGCGCGGGGCATCGGTACGTCGGAACTGAAGATCGAGCGGATACGGAAGTCCATCGGTAAGGAGACGACCTTCAACTACGATATAAATGATGATGATGAGATCCTCAAAGTGATCGGTTCATTATGCAGTCAGGTAAGCAGCCGGCTCGAGCTTCAGCAGTATGCCGGAGGGGTGGTCACCGTCAAGATGAAGACGGCGGACTATGCCACCCATACGAGACAGATGATGACGACGAATCCAGTCTTCACTGAAGAAGAACTTTACCATTACGCCTACAATCTCTACCACGAATTGAAATCCCCCGATGAAGCCATAAGGCTCATCGGGGTGACAGTTTCACACTTATCCGACCGTACATACCGCAATCTGACGATATATGATCTCCTCTAGTCTTTTTTCTCCCTGCTCCCGGTCTGGACTTTCCGGGGATTGGGACCAACCTTTTGATGTTGTACAATCATCTGATAGATGACGATGATTTCATATAGTATATGGATCTTAAAAGAATCCTCTTCATCATCCAGTTTTCGGATATCCTTCCTGAGGAAGCGGATTGCAGGATTGGTCATCGATAGGGAGCTGAGGTCCAGATGGAGATAGGCGGTAATTTCCTGTATGGCCCTTTTTTCTTCTGGTGTGAAATCCATGGATAATTTGTCGGGTAGGTAGATCAAGTTGCCGAGATGGGTGAAGTATAGCTTCTTGAACTGGAGTTCACGCTCCAGGCTGTTCAACAGCCGCATCTCTTCACGATTGGATTTATGGTAGCGGTATTCATCTTGCTGATACTTCAGAAGCTTTTCTGAGTTGAGGATGGAGCTTTGGATTTTAGCATAGGCACGCTCACTCTTATCGGATTCATANATCTGCTCACCATATTTTGGAGGAAGTACCAGAAAGTTGATGAGTGTACTTGTTGCCAATCCTATAGTCGTTGTAGCGAGCCTCGAAGTGAAGTTATAAACGTAGGCATCACCAACTGAAGGCACCATCGCCACAGCAGTGATTGCAGCTACAAGCACCCCGGCCTGTAGATTGAGGTGGTATGTGATGAATATGGTGAGTGTGGCTGCTATTGAGTAGGTGAATGCACCATCCCCAAGCACATAGAGTGAAGCTACGGCGATAAAAGCGCCGATGATGGATGCCGGAAATCTGACATATGCTTTTTTTAATGAAGCATACGCCGTCGGTTCTATTGTCACTATGGCAGTGATTACGGCAAATATGGGGGGCAGCCCCACCCAGAGACAGATGAGCGCTGTCAAAAATGTCGACAGGCCAGTCTTGATGATACGGGGACCGATTATTTTTCTTATATCAAATCTCATATTCATGCTTCCTTCTAAAATTTTAAGTCTTTCAATTCTAGTATAGCATGAAGAGTTTGTTATAATAATTGGTGGATACAATATTTTTAAAGTAAGTAGGGTTGATAAATGATCATTAAAACAGAAGAAGAAATGCAGCATCTTGAGGAGATAGGCCGTATTTGCGGCACTGTGCTGAAGCAGCTTGTGGACTATACAGCACCGGGCATGACAACGAAGGAGATTGACGACAAGGGCGGCGAACTCCTTAAGGAAATGGGTGCAGAAAGCGCGCCGATCAGCGAATACGATTTCCCCGGCCATACATGCATCAGCATCAATGAAGAAGTGGCGCACGGCATACCGGGTAAGCGCATCATAAATGAAGGGGACATCGTCAACATCGACGTTTCGGCAAAGAAGAATGGTTATTTTGCAGATACTGGCATCTCTTTTGTAGCAGGCGAGTCGGACGATCCACTTAAACAGAAGGTAGTGGATGTCTGTGAGATGGCTTTTGAAGAAGCTTTGAAGAAAATCAAACCCGGCACGAAAGTCAGTCAGATCGGCAGGGCGGTACACAAAGTAGCAAGACAGAATGGCATGTCAGTCATCAAAAACCTGACTGGGCACGGAGTAGGTAGAAGCCTGCACGATGCACCAAAACACATCATGAACTACTATGAACCGGGCAACAGTGAACTGTTGACGGAAGGTATGGTCATTGCAGTCGAGCCTTTCATATCTTCGAAGGCATCATTCGTCTCGGAAGGTAAGGATGATTGGGCATTTGAAACGAAAGATGGAAGCTATGTGGCCCAAAAGGAACACACTATCGTCGTCACTAAAGAAGGACCAAAACTTCTGACATTGGTCGAAGAATAGACTGCTCGGAATGTTATGTTTATATATTGAAAAGGACTGTATTGGATAATCTCCAATACAGTCCTTTTCTTATTGATAGCCATCATGTACAAGGTCCACCTTGCCGTTGTCCGGGCTGATTACTGTGCCGTGTACCGGCACATCAGCAGGCATAAGAGGATGGCTCTTAATTTTTCCGATGCTTTCAGTGATGCTTTCCTCTACGCTGTCGAATCCTTTAAGCCAATCTTTAATATCTATGCCGGAATGCTCAAGTATATTGAATGTATTATCGGGAATGCCGCGCTCTTTCATGTTTGCAATCATTGGTTCCGGTTCCAATGAGCCGAAGCCGCAATCATGATGGCCCATGACCATCACTTCCTCCGCGCCGAGCATATAGACTGCCACAAGTATGCTCCGCATGGTACTGCCGTAAGAGTGGGAGATGACGGCGCCGGCATTCTGGATATGCTTGATGTCGCCGTTCTTCAATCCCAATGCTTTCGTCGACAATTCTGTCAGCCGGGTATCCATACATGATATGAGTACCAGCTTTTTCTGTGGGGTTTTATCTGTGAGATACTCTTGATATTCTTTATTGTCTATAAATTCTTTGTTGAAGTCGAGTAGATCATACAGTAGACTCATTGTTTGCATTCTCCTCTTGTTGTTTCTTTTTCATTGAACGTTTATGCAGTATGGCGTTGATCTGGGCTCCGAGGATGATGATGACTCCTGTGATGTATAGCCATAATATAAGCACGATTACACCAGCGATACTGCCGTATGTTGCGGAATAGTTGCTGAAGTTAGAGATGTAGAAACTGAATCCCCAAGACGCGACCAGAAATGCGATGGTTGTAAAGATTGAGCCTGGAATGACCGCTTTAATCTGCAACTTGATATTCGGTGCTGTCGTGTAGATGACGACGAACACGATGAATACCAAGAGAACAGGCAGCAGGCTTCTGACAAGGTTCCATATGGTCTGGAACTGATCATCGAGTCCTATGACGCCGAACATCAGATTACCGATCTGTTCGCCGAATACAATCAATACGAAAGTAAGAAGAACAGAAATCGCAAGAATGATTGTAAAGACGATCGACAATGATTTGGCGATAAGGAAGTTTCTGTTGTCCTCAACATCATATGCGACGTTGAAGGCATTCATCAGAGCAGTCATACCATTAGAAGCTGACCATAACGTCACAATCAAACCGACTGAGAGCAAGCCGCCACTGGAGTTCTCCATGACATCAGAAATGATGCCTTCCAACATACTTGAAATGTCTGCCGGGGCGTAATCCCGGATGAACTGGGTGATCATTTCCTGATCTATCTGGAATAATGGAACCAGGGTCAACAGGAAGATCAGTAAAGGGAAGATCGCCAACAGGAAGTAGTAGGCGAGCTGCGCCCCCATACCGGATGTATTGTCTTTTGAAAATTGGAATAGCAAGTTTTGGAAAAAATTTCCTTTTTCCTTGTATTTAGCAGGCTTATTGATTTTAGAAACATAGAAGCGCTCATCAGGCTTCTTGCTTAATTTTGATTTGAATTCGACTTCTTCGACAAAAGTTTCACCTTCGGAATGCTTGTTTTTATCCACTATCTGTTCTTTCTCTTCTTGTTTAGCTTGATTCAGATAATCAGAATTGGATTGTTTTGACACATGCTCAACTCCTTATCTTTTAAAATAAAAGGGCCGACTGACGTCAGCCCAACGATTTTAATTCAACTTCTTCTGATCACGTTTTTTCATGAATGTATCTTTGGCATCCTTTAAGGACTCCTCAAGTTCAGGATTGTTACGACGAATCTCTTCGACTGTTTCTTTCCAGAACATTACTTCGTCCTTGAGTGAATCGATTTTAGAAGATTGGCCGGAGCCGGAGTTCATCTTCTGCTTTGCCTCTTCTGGATTTTGGGCATAATATTTGAGATCTTTTGTGCCACTCATCACCGAATTTCTCGTGTTCCTGTCGATAAGGCTGAGTCCTGCACCTAGGGCAGCACCGATCAGTATTGCTGGCAACATCTTATTCTTCATGTGAATTCTCCTTTTGGTTGATTTATAGTTGCTTATATCCATTTTAAACAACCTTCAAACTTTATTCATCCCTTAGTTGAATAAAAATTTTATTATTAATTCAACTTTGTTATTATTGTAATGAATTTATTCTACAAGATGGGGGAATGTCCAATGGACAAGGAAAAAATGTTGAAGGATATAGAGAGTTCACTGAACGTAGTGAACAAAGGGGTGTTCAATGCTGAGGATTTCAGTGATGATAATGTTGAACAGCTCAATGAGATTCACGAAATGGTCACATCAAGAAATCAGATAACAGCCATCGAACAGACCGCTATAATCGAAGAATTATCAAAACTCAGGAAATAAAGGAGAGACTTCAATGACCGGAAAAAATTCTAAGCTTGAAAAGTATGCCGACCTGCTTGTCGATGTAGGCCTGAATGTCCAAGAAGGCGGGCGCGTGTTCATAAGATCTGCACAAGACGCTTTACCGCTGATTCGCATGGTTACCGAGAAAGCATATGAAAAAGGAGCAAAGGAAGTTAAAGTGAGCCTGGCGGACGATGCGCTTACAAAACTCCATGCCAAACACCAGGAAAAGGAGGAACTTGCCACTATCCACCAGTGGACCATCGATGAACGGATGCACTATTCTGATGAAAAAGCCGGATTCCTGAGCATCACATCTTCTTCCCCGGAACTTTTGAAAGATATAGATCCAGAGAAATTAAAAGCGATGCAGATCGCCTCAGGTAAAGCATTTAAAGACTTTTCAAACCGCATCCAATCCGATTACCACAGCTGGTGCGTTGCTGGCTATCCATCACTGGACTGGGCAAGACTCGTATTTCCGGATGAAAGTGATGATGATGCGGTAGAAGCATTGCTTGATCTGATACTCTATACTGTACGCGCGGATCAGGACGACCCTGTTGAAGCATGGGAGCAGCATGACGCACTCTTGCACGAGAAGGTCGACTACCTCAATGATAAAAAATATAATGCACTCCGTTACGAAGCACCTGGAACCGACTTGACGATCGGACTCCCGAAAGGGCACTTGTGGGCTGGCGCCTCAAGTGAAAATGAAGATGGCGAAACCTTCATGGCTAATATGCCGACCGAGGAAGTATTCAGCGTACCTGAGAAAACGCGTGTAGATGGATATGTATCCAATACACTGCCGCTCAGTTATGGAGGAAATCTGATAGATGACTTCAAGCTGACTTTTAAAGATGGTAAAGTCGTTGATTTCGAAGCAGGTAAAGGATATGAAGTGCTGAAGAATCTGCTTGATACCGACGAAGGTTCAAGGTACCTCGGAGAAGTGGCGCTGGTACCGGACGACTCGCCGATATCAAACACGGGACGTCTGTTCTATAATACGCTCTTCGATGAAAATGCGTCATGCCACATTGCTCTGGGAAGCGCTTATGCCTTCTGCATCGAAGGCGGCAAGAACATGTCCCGGGAGGAGCTTGAGGCTGCTGGGTTGAACGATTCGATCAGCCACGTCGACTTCATGATAGGTTCTGATGAATTGAACATCTACGGCATCACTGAGGACGGTAAGGAAGAAAAAGTATTTGAAAAAGGGAACTGGGCCTTCTAAAATTGTAGATGCAAAGAAGAAAAAATATGGTAGAATATAAATAATAGGATAAGTATTAGAGGAGGATTCACATGAGCTTTGGAATGATGTTTCTAATAACTATGGCTTTTATGTTCGCCATATTCGGATTTGCTGCGACCCTTTATCACTTCCTGTCAAAAGCACTTACCGTTAAAGATGGACTTGTGATTGATACGCCGGAAGAAGCTTTGGAAAGAGATCTTTAGGTTCAGCATTATAAGAACAGGAAGGGATGATTGTATCCCTTCTTTTTTAATGTAGGGGATATGCTGTTGTAGTAGTATGTGGGATGGAGGGAATCATAATGGAAAGAAAAATGTCAGAATCCTATACAGTAATGACTTCGAATGTAATGCCGCCGGACACGAACAATCATCAGACACTCTACGGAGGAAGGCTTATGGAATACATAGATGATGTTGCGGCAATCGCAGCAAGACGACACTCGAGATCGAAAGTGGTGACCGCTTCAATAGATTCGGTCGATTTTCTTGAGCCCATCAACCTGGGAGATGTCGTGATGCTCGAGGCAATGGTTACCCATACCGGAAAATCTTCCATGGAGATACTTGTCAAAGTATCGAAGGACACGCTTGAGAACGGTACAGAGAGGAAGCTCGCTGCATTCAGCTTCCTCACTTTCGTCGCCCTGGACGAGACAGGTTCATCCATCAGCGTGCCGGACCTCATCGCAGATAACGAGCGGTTGAAGTGGCTGGATGAGACAGGGGAAGAACGTGCTGAACATAGACGCAGAAGGCGCGATCGTTCAAAAGCATTACGGGAATTCTTTGCAACAGATCTTCTCGGTTAGGAGGGATTAGATGCAGATAAAAAAAGTGGCCCGTGGCAAGAAGGGCATGTATGACATACAGATGGATGACGGCTCCACCTTTAAGGCACATGAGGAGTCGGTAGTAAAGTACCGGCTCATACCCGAACGGGTGCTTGAAGAGGAAGAGTATAACGAGGTACTGTCCGCCATCCAGTTCGATGCAGCCTATGTCAGGGCACTTGGATACATCAGCTACAAGTTGAGGACAATCCATGAAATGAGAAAGTATCTGGCCGAAGACTATGCATCTGTAATGATCGATGAGACCATCAAACGGCTTGAAGAAGAAGGATACTTAAACGATGCCCATTATGCAGAAGCCTTGAAGAATACAATGCTTGCCACCACTGATAAAGGGCCGCATGCTCTGGAACGGGAATTGAAGAAACATAAAGTCCAACCAGACATCATCCGTGAGAATGTCGAAAAGTTCAGTGAGCAGATCGATCAGGAACGGATGAATAGGCTGAAGGATAAACAGTTGAAGCGGCATAAGGGGTCCTATCAGCAATTTAAGATGAAACTCACTGAAAAACTATATCAGAAGGGCTACACCGGCGAGCATCTGGCCATGATCGATTTCGATGATGACTACGATGAAGATGTGCATTTTAATCGGGATTTTGAAAAATACTTGAGGCGTTATCAAAAGAAAGAAACAGGATACGCCCTGAAGCAGAAGCTTATACAGGCAATGATGAGAAAAGGCTACACATATGATTCAATTCAGGAAAAGTTGGGAGGGCTGGATGATGAAACCTTTGAACACAATGACGAGACGTGAACTGGAGACCTATATCGCAGAAAAACGTGAAGCGATGAGGAAAGCGGAAATGATGGGGATTGAAAATGAATACCGCGTCAACGAGCGGCAAGTCCTGATAGCAGAGAGCTATTTCGTCGATCTATCCTTGATAGAAAACGGGAAGATATACAAAATAATCAGTAATGAGGACCATTACTTTAAAGTGGAGTACATCAAGGGGATCTTCGCATGGGGATTCTTTATCGGAGGCGATGAAAAAGAGACGGGTATTCCGGTAAGCATGCTGCAATTGCCGAAGAAAGGATGATCTGATGGAAAACATCATTCTGTTCAGGGCCCTTGAGCTTACATATGCCAAGGAAGCATCTAAGTTCATAGACCGCATGCTTGGCAGATCTGAAGGCCTCATCTTGAAGGATGTGACCTTCCATCTGTATAAAGGAGAAGTTTTGGGCATACTGTCCGACTACAGGACACTCCATTATCTGAAGGAAGTGGTCAATGGTACACTTGACCTGAAAGAGGGCAAGGTCAAAACCGCAAGCTCAATGCTGAGCCTCGATGTGCTGGATCATGTGGACAATCCGCATCCTTTGGAGATCTTCACGCGGGAGCTGCTTGAGGAGTTCATGGGTGTAGAAGAAGTCCAAAAGGCACAGGAACGTCTTTTGGAACTGCCACTCTTCAGGAAGCATCAATATAATACGGTAAACAATCTCACAAGGCGTGAACTGGCGCTTGTGCTTCTTGAAATCTCAAAACAGGCCAATACCGATATTGTAGTCTACTGCAATATGTACCACCATCTCCATAAGCAAGATAAAGAAGTATTCAAAGAGACGATCAATGCCCTTGAATCGGCTGAAAAAGGTGTGCTGCTACTTGAGAGTGATATTGAACCGATTCAGACGCTTGCGAACTATTTCCTGTGGCTCAGCTATGGCCAGATCAGGTATGACGGCAGTGTGCGGGAAGGTGTCCTTGAATATAACGCTTATGAAAAGAAGAAGAGCCAGATAAAGAATATGGATGAAGAAGCCCAATTTGATATAGAATGGAAACGCAATATTGAGGATTATGGGCGTTATGAACACGGACTCAAGAGGATGAGCCGGAACCAAAGCGGTCTGATCGACCAGTTCAACGTGCAGAAAATCATCATCTCCGTGGTCTTGCTGTTCGTCATGTTCATGTCCAGCATAATCATTTTCATGGACATTTCATTTACAGACAGCCGATCTGCGACTGAGGAGCCCGCGGCATTGCCAGAGGCTGAAGAGTCAGAGCGATTCGCCTACGGCATCAATACCGATCCGGATTTGGAACTTGAAGGAGAGTCCATTCCATACATGTATCTTCTGGAAATATCGAGCGATAGTGAAGGCGATTATAGAATCGTGGAGGATGGATTGGATGTCGAAGTGGATGCCTCATCCATTCTGTACTTCAACCCGGCAAGCCTCTACCCTGAAACAACTTTAGTAGAACTCCTTCCATATACAGCCGACACATTCGGAGGTAGTTATCTTTTTTATAAAAAGTTCCTGAATGGAGGAGTGTCGTTACTTAATGATGAAGTGGATACGATTACCGAGCAGACAGACAGATATGCGCGCCTCGGTGTCCCCATCACTTATCATATAAAGGATGACGTAGTACTCTCGGTATCTTTCCCAGCCGAAAACATCGAAAAGATGTATAAGGAATTCGGTATTACGGAAGAAGATGCGATATTCCACTTGCCGGAAGGTTATATGATCTTGGATGCATCGAACGAAACATGGTTATACATCAACCGCTAGGAGGGCTGCCATGAACCACAAAACAAAATATCTCATCCGTCAGATATACAGACAGACCTCCATTTTTTCGACCCACACACTCACTCCCCTATTCATATATGCCGGCGGGCTCGGATTTCTGCTGATAGCCATGGCGATCATGGATAAAAATACAGTTATAGAATATCTTTATACACTTGTTGGTATAATGAGTGCAGTATGGTTGTTCGGGATGGTGGTCCTTAACGAGAATGCCTTCTATTACAAGGACTCAGTCCTCAAGATGAGCTACATTCCGATGTATATGAGAATAGTGCCATCAATCATATTCCAGACTTTCGTCTTTTTGATGTTTATAGTACTCTATAGTGCCTTTACCGCACTTGTCATAGAAGACTGGCTCATCAACATTTTTACACTCCTGTATTATCTGATTTTGGGCGTGCTATTGACCTTGCCTTTTACAATGCTCTATCTATCGGCTAAAATTAAAAAACGACGTACAGTCGATGTATTCGTCTTCATCGTCCTTGTGATATCAGTTCCCATACTTTACAGGCCTGAACAGCTTGAACCATGGATTTCAAGCCTGTTGAGTTTAAATCCGTTCTACTATGTCATCAACGGATTGCAGACGAACGCAGTGCAGGTCCCCTGGAACATCAATAGGTTGCCGCATGACATATTGCTCATTGTGCAATTGATATTCCTGTACCTGTGGATGTTCGAATACTACAGTAAAATCAAAATCAACATGTATCAATTCAAAATAAAGCGACCAGGTCAATGACCGGTCGCTTTATTAGTTGATGCATCAGTTTTCTGCGAGTTTCTTCTGAAGCTTGCTCTCTGAAAATACCCAACCTGTGTAGCTATGTTCAACCTCGTTCGTATGACGATTGACATGCATGATACAGACGAACGGGTAATGACCCTCTTTCAAGTATCTCAAGTCAATATAGCGTATCTCGACGATGTCTTCCGAAATGTCTGTCACCTCGTAAGTGTAGATGGATGAGAAGAAGGTGAAAGCTTTGAAATTCTTATCCTGTTTGATCCTGTTGAACCGTTCCTCTTCGATAGGTGGACTTTTGGTGAAGCGGTCGTAAAAGAGGATCTGACCGCGGAAACTCCGACCGACATAATAGGAGGATTGTGCTACAGTAACTATACGCCATTCAAAGAAGCGGATGGTCGGCATGCAGAATACACGTTTGATGTATTCATTCGGCAACAGATGCTCCACCTGCCTTTTCAAGTATGATTGTATGAAGAAGCGGGTGACATAATAGATGAACATAACTAGGTAAAGAACAATGAAAAGTGTCACAGGTGACATTCCAAAATACCATAATATGAAAAAGAGCACATGCATGATGATGATCGGGATATCGATTGTATTGATGACGCTCAATTGGATCCAAGTATGAGTGATGGGTCGTAGGGCCTGTGTGCCATAGGAGTTGAATATATCAACGAAAACATGTAGGAACACGGCGAACTGTATCCAGAGGTACATGTTGAGCGCAGGCAGATCGAACAGCAATACGCTTAAGGCCGTCAGGAGGACTGGCCATATGAAAAAAGTGAAGGGGAGGGAGTGGGTAATACCACGATGGTGGGTGATGTATACCGCATTGTTCTTCATCTTCATCACAGTATCTATATCCGGTATCAGGGAAGCACCTACTACTACAGAGGCGAACCCGATCGAGAGAGGTTCTATTGTCGGATCGATTGCGGCGAGCCCGACGATAGTGCCGCCCATCAATGTATGCGTCAAAGTATCCATGTGAAATCTCCCCATTCGAATAATGTAATTAAGTTGGAGGAATGTATCTATGCTAAAAACTTCAGAATTCAGCCATAATCTGCTTGCCTGGTATCACTTGAATCGAAGGCCGCTCCCGTGGAGGAAGACACGGGATCCATATAAGATATGGCTAAGTGAGGTCATGCTGCAACAGACGCAAGTCATTACTGCTATACCCTACTTTGAGAAATTTATAACAAAATATCCTGATATAGACAGCTTGGCTACAGCTGATGAAGAGGCGCTCCTGAAGGACTGGGAAGGTCTGGGCTACTACAATCGGATCAGAAACTTCCAGACAGCAGTCAAGGAAGTGAAAGAACATTACGGTTCGGTTGTACCGGACGATCCTGAAGCGTTCTTTAAGCTGAGGGGCGTAGGCCCCTATATAGGGGGGGCAGTCCAAAGTATTGCGTTCAATCATCTTATAGCAGCAGTGGACGGCAATGTCCTCCGCGTAATGTCACGTCTTGATGCAGATGATCGCGATATGACCAAGCCTTCCGTTCAAAAAGCGGTCAAGGAAAAGGTTGAGAGATTGATTCCTCTGGAAGCCGGTGACTTCAACCAGGCCCTTATGGAACTTGGTGCAACGATATGTACACCGAGGGCCCCGAAATGCATCATGTGCCCTGTCAGGCAACATTGCGAAGCATACCATGAAAATAAGGTTTCCGAACTGCCGGTCAAGAAAAAGGCGAAGAAGAAGAGTGAGTACTATTATAACGTATATTTCATCCTGAATGGTAAAAATGAGATCCTGCTTCAGAAGCAGGATGGCACATTGCTGCAGGGCATGTATGAACTGCCGCGGTTTGATGTGGACACGTCACTTGAAACGATCGAGGAGGAGCTGGGCATCGAAGTCCACCATAAGGGAGAACATATAGGAAGCGTGTCGCATGTCTTCACCCATAAGAAATGGTTCATGGAAGGGTACATTCTGTATACACGCGATTCCCACCAAGATTTCATAAAACTTGAAGATGTCGGTGCCCTGCCGATGAGCAGGGCGATGCAGAAGCTGTACCACTTGTTTGAAGACATGGGCGGATGACTATATACCTGACTCTGCGTATGCTATAATACAATAGTATAATTTTAAAGGTGGTGTGGAATATGAGTCTGGAATCCATACCGGAGGAAGGCAGCAAGGTAAAGATTCAGAGCTATAAGCATGACGGCAACATCCACCGGGTATGGTCTGAGACGACCATCCTAAAGGGAAGCGATCATGTGGTGATCGGCGGCAACAACCGTACGCTCGTCACAGAGAGTGACGGCCGCACCTGGGTGACCCGGGAACCTGCGATCGTCTACTTTCATGCAGAGTATTGGTTCAATGTCATCTGCATGTTCAGAGAAGACGGGGTCTATTATTACTGCAATATTTCATCCCCCTACCTTTATGATGGAGAGGCACTGAAATATATCGATTATGATCTGGATATCAAAGTGTACCCGGACGGCAAGTACCATCTGCTTGATGAAGACGAATATCGTCTACACAAAAACAGGATGAATTATCCAGAAGATATTGATAGGATACTAAGGCACAATGTCGATGTGCTCCAACACTGGATCGAAAAGAAGAAAGGCCCGTTTGCACCAGATTTCATAAAGGTGTGGCAGGGCAGGTTCAACAATGATTTTAAATCATACTAAAAATCAATCAACTTAAAAAGTTGGTTGTTTTTTATGTAGGAAAAGGAAGTTTTTCTGTGATAAGACGCTATATGCAATTTGTCAAACCGTATAAATGGCTGATCATATTGACGATACTCATCGGCGTGCTCAAATTCGGGATTCCGCTTCTCCTGCCATTGCTGATCAGATACACCATCGATGATATCATCATGCCAGAGGGTCTGGGCACAGATGAGAGAATCGATATGCTGATCCAGGTGCTCTTGATCTTTGCATTCATATTCATCATCATCAGGCCACCTGTTGAATATTTCAGGCAATACCTCGCCCAATGGACAAGCAATAAGGTCCTCTACGACATCAGAAAGAAAATGTATGGCCACCTCCAGATGTTGAGCGCCAAATTCTACTCCAACAGTAAAGTTGGTGAAATCATCTCCCGGGTCATCAATGATGTGGAGCAGACTAAAAGCTTCATCATGACAGGTTTGATGAACATCTGGCTCGATCTGGTGACGATTTTGATTGCCCTTGCGATCATGTTTTCCATGAACGGCGAACTGACGCTGGTGTCGATAATCATCTTCCCGCTCTATATATTCGGGGTGTGGTATTTCTTCGGTAAACTGAGGAATCTTACGCGAGAGCGTTCCCAGGCGCTAGCTGAAGTACAGGGTTTTCTTCACGAGCGCATACAGGGAATCAATGTAATAAAGAGTTTTGCAGTTGAAAAAAATGAAGCCGGACATTTCAATAAGCACAATAACAACTTTCTGAGCAAGGCGACAAACCACGCAAAATGGACGGCGAGAAGCTTCTCCGTCGTCAACACGGTCACAGATATCGGACCGCTTCTTGTCGTAGGATATGGGGCTTATCAGGTCATCCAGGGTAATCTCACTGTCGGGACACTTGCTGCATTCATTGCATATCTGGATCGTTTGTACGGTCCGCTCAGAAGACTCGTTTCTTCATCTACAACATTGACGCAGAGCATCGCCTCGATGGATCGTGTCTTCCATCTCTTTGATGAAGAATATGATGTCAAAGATCGTCCAGGTGCCAGACAGCTTGAACATACTGATGGCAACATCGAATTCAAAGATGTTGGTTTTGACTATAACGGAGAAGATACGGACACGTTGAAACATATCAATTTCCGTGTTGGAAGCGGGGAAACTGTTGCATTTGTAGGTATGAGTGGAGGAGGTAAATCCACCCTGGTTACACTGATTCCGAGGTTCTACGATGTGACTGCCGGTAAAGTGACGATCGACAATACCGATATAAGGGACTACACGATTGAATCCCTGCGTAATAATGTGGGGCTCGTCATGCAGGACAACATTCTGTTCTCCGACAGCATAAGGGAAAATATAATGTTGGCAAAGCCTGATGCAACTGAAGAAGAGATGCTTGAAGCGACAGCAAGGGCAAACGCCCATGAGTTCATTATGGAACTCCCGGAAGGCTATGACACGGAAGTCGGAGAACGGGGCGTCAAATTATCCGGCGGACAGAAGCAACGCATTGCCATTGCTCGGGTTTTCCTTAAAAATCCACCTATTCTGATTCTTGATGAAGCTACCAGTGCCCTGGACCTCGAAAGTGAAAGTATTATCCAGGATACATTGCTGGAACTGTCACAAAATCGGACGACGATCATCGTGGCACATAGGCTTTCAACGATTACGCATGCTGACCGCATATTCGTGATGGCGGATGGCCAGATCAGGGAATCCGGATCACATGCGGAACTGATGAAAAAGCAAGGGGACTATTACAATCTCTACAGCATCCAAAACCTATAAAAGGGGTGAAGTCTAATGGCTGTAATTGATATCAGCTTTCTTGGAGAAGATACATTAAATGCAGCAAAGCAGCTCCTTGGTGTAGAAGTGATCACTCATATAGATGGGGTGGAGACAAGCGGTTTCATCACTGAAACCGAAGCCTACCTCGGGCTCAACGATCGCGCGGCGCATACATTCGGGGGCAAGATGACTAAAAAGAATGAAATGATGTTCAATGATTTCGGTCATATCTATGTCTATACCATGCATGGGCACCACTGCATGAATATCCTGACGAAGGAGCGCGAACACCCAGAAGGTGTCCTGATCCGGGGGATAGAACCGAATCACGGCATCGAGACGATGATTGACAGGCGGGGGCGCGAGAAAGGATTGACTGATGGTCCGGGTAAATTGACGAAATCCCTCGGCATCAGACGGGAACTCCATAACGGCATGGAACTGAACAACGGTATATTGACTTTGAGGGAAGGCAGGACGCCGAGAGAGATAGAGGCGACCAAACGCATTGGTATTGATAATAAGGCTGAAGCGACGGATTATCTGTACCGCTTCATAGTTAAAGGGAATCCTCATGTCAGCAGATTCCGCGGTAAACCTCTGGACAACAACGGATGGAAATGAAAAAGCTCAGGTGCTTAAGCACCTGAGCTTTTTATATATCCAAAGTTTCATCTTGGATGTTTATTTTATTTTTATCAGAATGGAATTTGAAGAAGCTGGATGTGAGTCGGTCAAGGCGATCAAGAGAGTTGGAATACTCATGCAGTGATGAGATGAATTCCAGAATATTCTCATACTGGATTTTGTCGTCTTCTGTTTCAGCTTCCTGATAGAGCTTGACGAAATCATCCATCATGGTTTTTTGGGAGCGTTCCTCCGTATCGTATATCTCAAACTCAGCTTCCGGACGGATCTTTTCAGTGAATTTCATGAATATCTGTTCGTGGTAGGCCATCAGCTGATCCATCTCGTACTTGATACGCAATCTGAAATCATCATCCAGATGATTGTAGTCATTTTCATATCGGTTGAGTTTTCGCAGTAGTTCAAAGGCTCTCCGGGTCGATGAAATGAGGTGCCTGAACAGGATTTTACGCCTGGCGGATGCGAAACGATTACGCTTGAGATAACTTTTTTCCTCGCGGTACCACAAATACATCGTTTCGAGTGTAACGACTCTTGTACGTAAAGATTCAATGTCTTTTTTGACGATCTGGTATTCACTTACCGCATTGAGTTCGAGACGGAGCCATTTGAAGATGTCGCTCGTTATATTGAAACAGTTGTGGTACATTTTCGTCTCGTATCTTGGAGGTATGAACAGCAGGTTGACTAGAAGTGATGATAGGACACCAATCATCACTAAGGAGAATCGGGTTCCTGCCGCTTCAAGAAAGTCGAGTGAAGTGGAGGACTCGATTACGGTCGGGGCATCCATGATGGCAATCATCGTGACCACGGCGAGCGCAGACACACTCTGCAGATTGAAAAACAGCAACACTGCGAGAACGAGAATCACAGTCAGTCCGATCACGATGATGTTGTTGCCGAACAGGAGCACCATGATGATTGCAGCGATTGCGCCGAGTAAGTTGCCCTGGAACTGGTCCCACGTCCGCATCACGGATCTGTGGACGTTCGGTTGCAGTGCGAAGACAGCAGCAATTGCAGCAATCAATGAAGGCTGGAAGTCGAGGAAATTCGTAATCATCAGTGTTAGGACAACAGTAATGCCCGTCTTGAAAACTCTAGCGCCAAATCGCATGGCAGCATCTCCTAAAAGTCATTTTTGAAAACGTCCTCTACAATTGCAAGGGTCTCTTCAATAT
This sequence comes from Salinicoccus jeotgali, assembly GCF_039538805.1. GTDB lineage: Bacteria > Bacillota > Bacilli > Staphylococcales > Salinicoccaceae > Salinicoccus > Salinicoccus jeotgali. The sequence continues at coordinate 93,355 of NZ_BAABCK010000002.1, forward strand.
CTGCTTCAGTATGCTCAGTAGTCAGGAACCACGCTTCATATTTGGAAGGTGCAATATTGATTCCGCGATTTATCAGGCCATTGAAGAACTTGGCGAATTCTTCGCCGTCACTGGCCTCAGCCATAGTGTAATCAGTTACCGACTCTTCTGTAAAGTAAATGGTCAATGCACCTTTGAGTCGATTGATCGTCGCTGTGATGTCATACTTATCTATCAGGTCAACCAAGCCATCTTCAAGCTTCTCTCCAAGGTTGTCGAGTGTCTCGTATACCCCAGGCTGCTCAAGGATTTCAAGACAGGCTAAACCGGCTGCCATACTTAGTGGATTTCCAGCCATGGTACCAGCCTGGTAGGCAGGCCCAAGAGGTGCCACGCTTTCCATTATATCCTTGCGGCCACCGTAGGCTCCGATTGGAGTGCCACCGCCGATGATTTTGCCTAAAGCAGTAAGGTCAGGCTCGACATCAAGCAGATTTTGGGCCCCACCGAACATGAATCTGAAAGCCGTGATGACTTCGTCATATATGACGAGTGAACCATTATCATGGGAGATCTCATTTATCGCCTCAAGGAAACCATCCTCGGGTTCGACGATGCCGAAGTTGCCTACGATAGGTTCAACCAGTACGGCTGCGATTTCATCCTTGAAATGGGAGATGGCCGTCTTGAAGTCATCGAGATTGTTGAATGGTACGGTGATGACATCTTCTGCAACCCCTTTAGGCACCCCGGCAGAGTCTGGTGTGCCGAGCTGCGCTGGTCCGCTTCCGGCAGCGACGAGGACGAGGTCTGAGTGGCCGTGGTAGCAGCCTTCGAATTTAAGTATTTTATTGCGTCCTGTATATGCCCGCGCAATACGGATCGTCGTCATGACAGCTTCTGTACCTGAGTTCACGAAACGTACACGCTCTAATGAAGGAATGGCTTCTTTAATCTTTTTACCGAAGTCTATTTCAAGGGTCGTCGGGGCACCATATAATATTCCTTTGCTGCTCTGTTCGGCTATCGCCTCATGAATCCTCGGGTGTGCATGCCCAGTGATGATCGGGCCGTAGGCGCCGAGATAGTCGATATAACGGTTGCCGTCAACATCATAGAAGTAGGCACCTTCGCCTCGATCCATGACGACAGGCGCTCTGTCTCCAACCGCTTTATATGAGCGGGAGGGCGAGTTGACGCCACCTAGGATCACATTTTCCGCTTCGGCACGGAGTGCTTCTGATTTCTTATGAGAGTACATATTACTTCATCCTTTAGCATCTTTTTTTACAATCAGTATTCTACCACATACCGGAGGCTTATTTAAGAAGTAACATCTATTGAGCGTAAAGGGAAATTTAGGTATCATCAGGAGTAAGAAACCTTTAGGAGGACTACAGATGGAAAAATTTCCTCAGTTCGAACTTGAGAATCAAGATGGCGAACGCATCACCAATGAACACCTCAGGGAGAGGACAGTCATTTATTTCTACCCAAAAGACAATACGCCGGGATGTACGACACAGGCGTGTGACCTCAGGGACAATATGGAGCGCCTGAATGAACTCGGAGTCAAAGTATATGGTGTAAGCGGCGATTCAAAAAGGAAGCATCAGAATTTCATCGAGAAAAACAATTTGAATTTCGATCTGCTGGTCGATGAAGGGTTCGCCTTGTCTGAGGCTCTTGGAGTGTATAGGAAGAAGAAGGCCTTCGGCAGGGAATTCATGGGTATCGCACGTACGACATTCATTGTTGATGGAGAAGGCAACATCCTGAAGCGGTGGGATGACGTCAACGCGAAGTCGCATATGGATGAACTTAAAGCATACATGGAAGGGGTGCATTAGATGAAACATATCCTATCCACAGTGCACCTGAAACCGGACATGGTCGAAGCCATAGAGGAAGCGCATCCCGATATGACATACATCTACCGGAAATCTAAAGAAGTGACCGATGATGATAAAGCGTGGTGTGACATCTTCGTCACCTACGGCTCTGACTTCACTTCTGATGATGTTGAAGCCTTCAAAAATTTGAAATGGATGATGGTTATGAGCGCAGGGCTCGATGACCTCCCGCTTGGGGAACTGGAACATGTCCATATAACGAATGCAAGAGGCATCCACAAAATTCAAATGACTGAATATACGATTGGTCTGCTGCTTGATTTCCACAAAGGTTTCCATCAATTGAAAGAAGACCAGGCGCAACGCCATTGGAGAAAGAATGCCAAAACAGAGGAGATATACGGTAAATCTGTGCATATCCTCGGCACCGGCAGCATTGGGAGCCACCTCGCTTCTGTACTTGGAGCCTTCGGTCTGGAGACGACAGGGTACAATACTACAGGCCACGAGGCAGAAGGGTTTCAGACCGTCCATGCCATTAAAGATTTGACTGCGGAAATAGGTGCTGCTGATATAGTGATCAATATACTGCCAAGCACACCCGATACAAAGTATATGCTCGATTTGGATTTCTTCAAAGAAATGAAAGGATCCGCGGTATTCGTCAATATCGGGCGTGGTGACATCATGACTGACGAAACGATAACGGCAGTCCTTGAAAATGGCATGATCAGGCATATGATACTTGATGTCTTCAATGAAGAACCGCTGCCGGAAAACCATGAATTCTATACGTTCGACAATCTTACGATCACCCCCCATGCCTCTTCCAAGACATCAGGGTATTTGGAGCGCGGCTTTGAAATATTCATGCATAACCTTCAATATATGGATGATTTCGATTCCATGAAAAACATAATAGATCCGGATAGAGGGTATTGATCCACGTGATTTGACAAACAATTTCCAAACCAAGTACAATAATCTTATTATAGTAGTCAGTTATAGAAGGAAGGTATCAATATGAAAATGATGGATGCCCAGGATCGGTTTACCGAGTCGATCAATGCGCTGAAAGAGACTGGCGTCAGGATAACGCCTCAAAGGAAATCAGTGCTCAAGTATATGATCGAAACCGAAGATCACCCGACTGCTGATGATATTTTCAAAGCACTGTCGAATGAATATCCCAATATGAGCGTTGCAACCATATATAACAACTTGAAACTGTTCAAGGAAACAGGGCTTGTCAAAGAACTTACCTATGGGGACTCGTCAAGCAGATTTGATTTCATTACGGATACGCATTACCACATCATCTGCAGTGAATGCGGGAAGATCACTGATTTCCATTATCCGGGCCTTGAAGAGGTCGAACATCTGGCAGGGTCGGTCACATCTTATGATGTGAGCCACCATAGGCTCGAAATATACGGCACTTGCCCGGAATGCAGGGAAGCATAGATGAAATGCAAAAAGACGAGCTGGCTTACGCCTGCTCGTCTTTTTGCATGTTTCCGTCCTGCTTCTTCTCTTCAATTGCCTTTTCCCTACGGTGGGGGACGTTATAGTCGAGGCTGAAATCTTCGCCTTCAAGTTCCTTATCTACTGTCAGCGGTTCTTTGCAGTGCTGGCAGAAGTCCACATGCCCAAGTATCTTCGTATGCTTTTCGCAATTCGGACATTGAACTGTGAGCGCGCGTGTACTTATCATACCAACCCAGAAGTAGATCGCAAAACTTAAGAGAATCGGCAGCAGTCCTACAAAGAGGAATATGCTAAAGAGCCAAGGTATGGTTCTGAAGAACACCCCAGCATACATGATAATCATACCTATGAATATCAAGGCCAAAGCATAGCCTCTTATCCTTAAGATTTTATTGCCCTGTTTCTTCATATACTTATTCACCTCTGAAATTCATTATATACAACTTGAGCCTTTTATGATAATCTAATATTTAGCATTTGGTGAACAAGTTGTGAGTAAAAAAAGATTTAAAAAAGTTTTTGAAAAGCGTTGACACCAATTGCGTAAATTGCTATGATATAAAAGTCGCTGATTTGAAAGGCGTCGAACAAAGCGCTGAAGCAATAAAACATTAATTTCAAAAAAATAATCGAAAGTGTAAAACTTACCGTTGATTATTTCAAAGTTATGATGTAACATTGTAAAAGTCAGTTCGAAACAACTAACGAAGAGAACATTGAAAACTGAATGACAATATGTCAACGTTAATTCCAATAAAACTGGATGGTTTTACCATTCAACTTGGGCGACAAGTAAAACCGCAACGAGTCAGAGCACTCCAATTATGGAGAGTTT
>NZ_BAABCK010000003.1:0-2972 GCF_039538805.1 Salinicoccus jeotgali
GGTAATACGTAGGTGGCAAGCGTTATCCGGAATTATTGGGCGTAAAGCGCGCGTAGGCGGTTCGTTAAGTCTGATGTGAAAGCCCCCGGCTCAACCGGGGAGGGTCATTGGAAACTGGCGAACTTGAGTGCAGAAGAGGAGAGTGGAATTCCATGTGTAGCGGTGAAATGCGCAGAGATATGGAGGAACACCAGTGGCGAAGGCGGCTCTCTGGTCTGCAACTGACGCTGATGTGCGAAAGCGTGGGGATCAAACAGGATTAGATACCCTGGTAGTCCACGCCGTAAACGATGAGTGCTAAGTGTTAGGGGGTTTCCGCCCCTTAGTGCTGCAGCAAACGCATTAAGCACTCCGCCTGGGGAGTACGGCCGCAAGGCTGAAACTCAAAGGAATTGACGGGGACCCGCACAAGCGGTGGAGCATGTGGTTTAATTCGAAGCAACGCGAAGAACCTTACCAAATCTTGACATCCTCTGACCGCCATGGAGACATGGCTTCCCTTCGGGGCAGAGTGACAGGTGGTGCATGGTTGTCGTCAGCTCGTGTCGTGAGATGTTGGGTTAAGTCCCGCAACGAGCGCAACCCTTATCATTAGTTGCCAGCATTCAGTTGGGCACTCTAGTGAGACTGCCGGTGACAAACCGGAGGAAGGTGGGGATGACGTCAAATCATCATGCCCCTTATGATTTGGGCTACACACGTGCTACAATGGACAGGTTACAAAGGGCAGCTACGCCGCGAGGCCAAGCGAATCCCATAAAACTGTTCTCAGTTCGGATTGGAGTCTGCAACTCGACTCCATGAAGCTGGAATCGCTAGTAATCGTGGATCAGAATGCCACGGTGAATACGTTCCCGGGTCTTGTACACACCGCCCGTCACACCACGGAAGTCGGTAACACCTGAAGCCGGTGGGCCAACCTTTATGGAGGCAGCCGTCGAAGGTGGGACCGATGACTGGGGTGAAGTCGTAACAAGGTAGCCGTATCGGAAGGTGCGGCTGGATCACCTCCTTTCTAAGGAATATAACGGAACGTCCCTTTGGGACGGCGGGATTAACGATTGACATATTGTATTCAGTTTTGAATGGTCTTCATTGACGATTCAACCCTTGCACATTGAAAACCGTATAGAAGCAATGCGAAAAATGATTTTAACCGAAATCAAGCGTAGAAACCGAGAACTGAAGAGTTCATAAAAACACGCGTTGTGTCGCAAGACACACTCACAAATTCATTGNTTTTCAAGCTTTTCATTAAATTGGAAGTTACATTCATATATATACCGTAAGTAATGAATGGGCCTATAGCTCAGCTGGTTAGAGCGCACGCCTGATAAGCGTGAGGTCGGTGGTTCGAGTCCACTTAGGCCCACCATTCAGTTTTTTACGGGGGCTTAGCTCAGCTGGGAGAGCGCCTGCTTTGCACGCAGGAGGTCAGCGGTTCGATCCCGCTAGTCTCCACCATTTATTTAAAACTTTGCACATTGAAAACCGTATAGAAGCAATGCGAAAAATGATTTTAACCGAAATCAAGCGTAGAAACCGAGAACTGAAGAGTTCATAAAAACACGCGTTGTGTCGCAAGACACACTCACAAATTCATTGCGATTAAGTAATGAAGGGCGCACGGTGGATGCCTTGGCACCAAGAGCCGATGAAGGACGGAACCAACACCGATATGCTTTGGGGAGCTGTAAGTAAGCGTTGAACCAAAGATTTCCGAATGGGGGAACCCCGCACGTTAGTGCGACTGTCAGGTGAATACATAGCCTGAGAGAGGTAGACCCGGGGAACTGAAACATCTTAGTACCCGGAGGAAGAGAAAGAAAAATCGATTCCCTGAGTAGCGGCGAGCGAAACGGGAAGAGCCCAAACCAGTCTNATTAGTGCGACTTTCAGGTGAATACATAGCCTGAGAGAGGTAGACCCGGGGAACTGAAACATCTTAGTACCCGGAGGAAGAGAAAGAAAAATCGATTCCCTGAGTAGCGGCGAGCGAAACGGGAAGAGCCCAAACCAGTCTTTGACTGGGGTTGTAGGACACCGAAAAAGCAGATTGAAGCGAGCAGAAGCGACTGGAAAGTCGCACCATAGGGGGTAACAGTCCCGTATGCGAAGTTTTGATCTGTGGCGGTGTATCCTGAGTACGGCGGAACACGAGAAATTCCGTCGGAAACTGGGAGGACCATCTCCCAAGGCTAAATACTTCTTGGTGACCGATAGTGAACCAGTACCGTGAGGGAAAGGTGAAAAGCACCCCGGAAGGGGAGTGAAATAGAACCTGAAACCGTGTGCTTACAAGTAGTCAGAGCCCGTTAATGGGTGATGGCGTGCCTTTTGTAGAATGAACCGGCGAGTTGTGATTGCATGCGAGGTTAAGCAGCGAATGTGGAGCCGTAGCGAAAGCGAGTCTGAATAGGGCGTCTAGTATGGGGTTGCAGACCCGAAACCAGGTGATCTACCCATGTCCAGGCTGAAGTCCAGGTAACACTGGATGGAGGGCCGAACCGACTTACGTTGAAAAGTGACCGGATGAGGTGTGGGTAGCGGAGAAATTCCAATCGAACCTGGAGATAGCTGGTTCTCTCCGAAATATATTTAGGTATAGCCTCGTGTTAGCATCGTGGAGGTAGAGCACTGTTTGGACGAGGGGCCCATCCCGGGTTACCGAATTCAGACAAACTCCGAATGCCACCTATGTGATGCACGGGAGTCAGACAGCGGGTGATAAGGTCCGTTGTCGAGAGGGAAACAGCCCAGACCACCAGTTAAGGTCCCAAAATATATGTTGAGTGGAAAAGGATGTGGCGTTGCACAGACAACTAGCATGTTGGCTTAGAAGCAGCCATCATTTAAAGAGTGCGTAATAGCTCACTAGTCAAGTGACGCTGCGCCGAAAATGTACCGGGGCTAAACATATTACCGAAACTGTGGATCAATTATATTGATGGTAGGAGAGCGTTCCGATTGCA
>NZ_BAABCK010000004.1:0-62230 GCF_039538805.1 Salinicoccus jeotgali
TTTGATGCGGCCAAGCTGCCAATGCAGGGCAAGCGAAAACCGAATGGCCATCAGGAACGCCGGGGCAGACAAGCCTTCAGGCGTAATATCTCTGAAAGAGTGGATGACTATCCCACTTTCAATGAAGAGTTCGGCCACCTTGAAGGCGACACCATTGTCGGTGTCCGTCACAAGAGTGCGGTCATCACGCTGGTTGAGCGTCTGTCAAAAGCCATCATCACATTAAAACCCAAAGGCAGAACCGCACTGGATATTGAGTCTGCCATTAATACATGGTGTCAAAAGATGCCTAGAAACCTATTCAAATCCATCACCTTCGATTGTGGCAAGGAGTTCTNCGGCTTGCTCAGAAGGGGTGGCCTGCCTAAAGATATGGATTTCAACACGGTCGACCAAGCTTTTATCTCATCGGTTGCCGCCAGAAGGAATCATATCCCAAGAAAATCATTGAACTATCGTACACCATTGGAAGTTTTTTTGGGTTACATGGGTGAGAAAGAACTGTCTAGCTTATTTTGACAAACGAAATATTTAAAAAACGATAATTTATGTCTCTTTATCCTAGAAAAATATAAGGTGAATAATAACGGTTAGACTATAACAATAATTTTGCAATTATAACTTCTAATTCTCGAAACAAACAATTTTGTAGTAGTATTTCATCAAGGGCGCTTTTATTTAAAAAATGATATCATTGTGAGGAAGTATCTGTGTGTGACAAAGAATTCACAACCAGGGATCGATACATATATAGACACTAAGTTATTCTACTTTTTGAACCTTAGTTACCATTCACTGGTAATTGAATGAGTGATTTGATGCAGTGTTTAAGAGATGTAAGGTGTCAATTATAATTGAGTAAATAACTTGAAAATCAAGGTTAACTAAAGTGAATGCTACCAAGCAGAATCACAACTTATGAAACGTTCGATTTTCTAAACTCCTTTGAAAGCAATTATAAGTCATATGTGTAGGTTATTTCATTAAGGAAACAGGTGTAATTTATGCAGATTCTCATTAGATATAATATTTATAGGGGTTGAATTTGACTTGAATTATAATAAATCATTCAAAGAATTATTTGAAGATAAATTGTTGAGAGACTATCCTGAAAAAATTATAAAGGGTATGAACGAACAAACAGTTGTACTTCAACAGATAAAAACCTTCTGTGAACTTAACTCATTGGATTATAGACAGGAGCTTAAGAATTTAGGTTTTCAGCAATATAGGAAAGGTACAATATTAGAAAATGAGATTCCCGATCTGCTAGAAGATATTTTTCCTGATAAAACAATTGAAAAACTGGGTTCGATTAGAGAATGTCATTCTCAATTAGATACAAGGATTAATAAATTTCATAAAGAAAGAAAAATGTCTAAAAAAGAATATTTAAAATCTATAGGATTTAATGTACGCCGATTGTAAAATTAAGCTAGACACCTAAAAAGGGTCACGCGTGATACACTCAAAATGAGTTTTCCGACCAAAGAAAATCATAGGAGTGATCACGCATGACCTACACCCATATTACCACGGACGNCATCATTTAATTGCGCATCGATTATCAATTCAGTTTTCATGGAAGTCCTCCTTACTACATAGTGCATTTATAATTGAGCCAAGCACTTACCTGGATTAAAAAGTGATAAGTGAAGTTCTTGAGTTGTTAATACAAGTATATAATGAAAAATACTATTGTCGGGCATTTTTGTACAAGCGGTCATAAATCATACGCAACCGGTCAATCGAAGTGAATAATATACTAAAAAAACGATGAATAATTGAAATGGGTAGAGGCATCAAAGAGAATGTAAGTGGGTATATTTAGGGAAGAGACGAAAAAGAGATATATGATTAGTTCTAATTTAAACTGATGCAAATCATTAAAAAGGTGGAGATTTGGAATGAACATTTTACTATTAGGTGCGACCGGACGGGTCGGCAGCCATATATTGAAACATGCACTTGATGAAGCGCACCACGTCACAGTCCTTGTGCGTGATGCAGAGAAATTACAAAGTGAAAGCGCGAATTTAACAGTTGTCGAGGGTAATGTAATGAACAGGTCAGATGTACTGAATGCGATGAACGGTAAAGACATGGTGATCAGTGCACTTGGTACGGATGGCACTACTACGCTCTCAGAAGGCCTCCCTTCAGTTATAGAAGGGATGGAAGAAAGAGGCTTAAAACGTCTCATCACCATCGGGACTGGTGGGATATTGAACAGCAGGACAGAGCCCGGGTTGTTGCGTTATCAATCGAACGAATCGAAAAGAAAAACGACACGGGCGGCAGAGGAACACCATAAAGTCTACAACCTCCTTGAAGACTCACAACTTGATTGGACGATCGTCTGCCCTACCTACTTGCCGGATGGTGAATATACGGGTCAATATCGGGCAGAACGTGACTATCTTCCTGAAGGTGGTAAAATGATTTCTGTTCCTGACACGGCGGAATTTGCATACAGCCAGATAGAGGATGAGAGATATATAAGGAGCCGCGTAGGACTGGCGTATTAATATCCCTTGCGTCTAACGGCACAACCCTAATCAGACGACAGGTCTATTTAAAATATTAAATAGACAATAGACATATATTTTCCAGGAGGCGCATATGTATGAAAAACGCTGAACAACTTAAATCTGCACTGAACAAACTGGACGGACAGAAGTACGGCACCTATAAACAGTTGAAAGGGACTTATCAGTTCGACCGCTTCAAGTTGGCAATCGATCACGTACAGGTCGACCCTTACGCCCCGCCATCCAAAATGCGGATTATAATGAATCGTGATACAGCAGGAATTCCAGCCGAATTGCTCGATTCAAAGGACAAAATCATAGCAGTAGCGGATTTTCTGACACGTGCATTTGGTGAGAGTATTAAAAAACATAAAAACGGCGCTAAAATGAACAGTAAAAACATCAAGATCCTGATTGACCGCCCCGGTGAAGAAATTTTGGAGCGGACTTCTGTCGTCATCGGTGAACATGAGCTCGAAGTACGCTTCGAAGTCGGTCTGCCGGCTGCAGGCCGGAGGATTCTGGGCAAGGCAGCAGCGGATATAATTACTGGTATACTGCCTAAAATTGCAGATGACTCCCTGCTGTATCAGAACCTTGACCAGAAAGGACTTGAGAAGCAGGTGAGTCTGGTGCTCGATCAGATGCATATTCGACAAGTGCTTAATCAAAAGAATCTAGTGGCATTTGTGGCGAACGGTGCCATCCTGCCCCGCAATAGCGGTGTATCGGATAAGCCTTTAGAGGGGGCGGTGCCTTTTTCAAGCCCAGACAATCTTAAGGTTACAATCGATCTCCCGAGCGGAAATGCAGTTACAGGGATGGGGATTGCTGAAGGCATCACCCTGATCGTCGGGGGTGGCTATCACGGCAAGTCCACCCTGCTCCAAGCGTTGGAACGCGGTGTCTACAATCATGTTCCGGGGGACGGCCGCGAGATGGTCATTACACGGAGTGATGCAGCGAAGATCCGAGCGGAAGATGGCCGTAATATCGAGAAGGTGAACATCAGTACATTCATCAATAATCTGCCTGCGAAAAAGGATACACGCGCCTTTTCAACGGAGAATGCGAGCGGCAGTACATCCCAGGCTGCGAATGTGATGGAGGCACTGGAATCAGATGCCAGCCTCCTATTGATCGATGAAGATACTTCAGCGACCAACTTCATGATTCGGGACGCCCGGATGCAGAAGCTCATTGCCCCTGATAAAGAACCCATCACACCTTTTTCCGAAAAGGTGAAACCATTGTACGATGATGAAAATGTCTCAACCATACTGATAGTAGGCGGCTCCGGCGACTATTTCGATGTCGCGGACCAGGTGCTGATGATGGATGAATACAGGTTGAAAGACGTGACGGATGCCGCAAAGGAAATTGCTGCGTCAGATGCAGATAAAAAAGGAAATATGTCAGACGAGAAATTCGGCGAGATCAGCCAGAGGATTCCACTGAAGTCAGGGTTCTCGAAATCCGGAAAAGATGATCGGCTGAAAGCAAAGGGGCGCACTACGATAATGTATGGCAAGGAGCCGATTGAGTTGGCAGGGCTGGAACAGCTTGTAGATGACAGCCAGACGAACTGTATTGCAGTCATGATTGATTATCTCAGACACAACGTACTGGATGACACTCTGACATTATCCGAGGCCTTCGACCAGGTCTACAAGCATATGGAACGTAATGGACTGGATGCGCTCTCGCCCTACTCCGGTCATCCTGGTAACTTGGCGCGGCCGAGGAAGCAGGAATTCATCGGTGCACTCAACCGTTATCGCGGTTTCAAAATCAAAGGATGACCTATAAGGACTTTTATGAAAAGTACACAAACCAATATTAAAGAAGGATAGATTCGATCAACGAATCTATCCTTCTTTTTTGGTTTCACATATTCTATTGCTGCAGTTTTCCGGCCGTGTATCCGCCATCGACAGGTATCGTAACCCCACTGATCTGTCTGGCCAAATCCGAGCATAGAAACATAACAGCGTTGCCCTGGTCCTGAGGGGTCGCCATCTCACCTCTAGGCAGGGATTCGAGCACGCCATTATACTGTTCAGGATGACTCTCCGCCCATCCTTCAATCGCTGGAGTGATTGTGGCACCCGGAGCAATTGCGTTTATCCTTATATTCTGTTTGCCGTATTCGAGTGCGACTGATTTCGTCAGTCCAACTACACCGTGTTTAGAGGCGGTGTATGGAACCATATTTGGAGACCCTTCCAGGCCGGCTCCTGAAGCGGAATTGACGATGGCGCCGCCACCTGTCTTCAGCATCGCATTGACTTGGTGCTTAACGCAGTAGAAGACGCCATATAAGTTTATTTTTATGGTCTTATCCCAGTCTTTCGCGTCCATATCTCCTATTTTGACCTGGCCTGCATTGATGCCGGCATTGTTATGGGCAAAATCCAACTTGCCGAAAGCGGAGACGGTTTCATTCACCAGTGCTTCAACCTGTGTTTCATCACTCACATCACATTTGAAGAATTGTGCCTCGCCTCCGTTGTCTTTTATGATTTTGACGGTTTCCTGGCCGCCTTCTTCACTGATATCGGATACCATCACTTTCGCACCCGCTTCTGCCAAAGCAACAGCGCTTGCACGCCCGATGCCTGAACCAGCTGCTGTGACGAGCCCGGCTTTATCCTTCATAAGTCCTGTCATGGGAACATCCCTTCCTTAAATGGTTTTACATCATTATATTATCCTAACTTTGGATTTGGAGAAAATAAAATGACATGCAAGAAAAATGGCGATCCAATCCGACAAAGGAATGCATCACCATTATCTTATCTTATAACTCTTTATCTTTCTGATCCATAAGCTTATTGTATGCTTCAAGATACGTTTTTTCTGAATCGGAAGCCCGATCCATCGCATTCATGGCTCTGTGCCATAGTGGATAGATCGGCTCTGGTTGCGTCAGATCATTTATCTGGACGATTTCATTATCCGTCAGCTGCAAATCGTACGACGCAATATTTTCCTCAAGCTGAGCCTTGTTCCTCGTACCAAGAATTACAGAATCGACATTCGGTCTGTCCCGCAGCCAGGCCAAGACGACTTGCGGAACAGTGGCGTTATGGCCGGAAGCCACGTCCTGAAGCATTTCGACGAGATCAAAGAATAGTTTTTCATCTTTGACATAAGGTTCCCCCCAACCTTCACCTTGGCGGGTACCTGGTTCTGCTTTTTTATCTCTTGAAATCTTGCCGGTCAACAGACCTTCACCAAGCGGTGACCATATCGTATTGCCGATGCCCAGTTCTTTTGCTGCGGGCAGCAGTTCATACTCCGCTTCCCGGGATTCAGGCGTGTAATAGATCTGATGGGCAATTGGTGGCATCAAATTATTTTCAACGGCGAATGTGTGGGTTTTGGCCAAGGCCCATCCACTGTAGTTGGACACACCCCAGTATCTGATCTTGCCTCTTCTGATGAGGTCATTCATCGCCAGAACGGTTTCTTCAACTGAAACCTGGCCATCCCATACATGGACGTAATAAAGGTCCAGGTAGTCGGTGCCGAGCCTATTGAGTGTCTCATCGATGGATGCCTCGATATTGATGCGGGTCGCGCCGACATCATTCGGATTATCGGTCAGCTGGAAACCTGTCTTGCTGGCGATCACCATATCTTTGCGCTTATCCCGAATTGCTTTGCCGAGCACAATTTCAGCATCACCCTTGGCGTAAAGGTTCGCAGTATCGAAGTGGTTGATGCCATGCTCCAGGGCATAGTCGACCAACGCATCTGCGGTACTCTGATCCATGTCTCCTGCGGCTTCAAAACCTTTCGTTCCGCTGAACGGAATGGTTCCGAGTGCATATTTGGACACGTTCAGACCAGAATCTCCTAGTAGTCTATAATCCATCTTCATCCCTCCATTGCTTTTTCTCTACCCTGCTCTTAATTTAGTAAAACTTGAAGACGAGATGTCATCCCATCACCCATAGAATCCTAACCATTTCATTCGATATGCTGCCGAAGTGATATATGCTAGAATACATGCAAGCAACAACTATTGGCAAAACAGCAGAAGGGGCGGTAATATGTCGAATGAAAAAGACGAAATCATTTTGCGTGGTCTTAGAGCGAATAACCTGAAGAATATCGACCTCAACATCCAAAAGGAAAAGATTACGGTTTTCACAGGCATTTCGGGTTCAGGGAAAAGTTCTGTCGTCTTCGATACACTCGCAACGGAAAGCAGACGGCAGATGACAATGAATTATCCGATGTATGTAAGAAATCAGATGCCTCGATACGAACGTCCGAAAGCGGACCTGATGAAGCAACTCAGCTCCGTGGTCGTCGTCGAACAGCGGCCGATCAGCGGAAATTCCCGCTCGACAGTCGGTACGTATATGGATGTCGACCCACTCATCAGACTTTTGTTCTCACGCATCGGCGATCCCCCGATTGAATCTGCAACGGATTTCTCCAATCAAAGTTCTTTCGGAAAATGCCCATCGTGCAACGGTTTCGGTGAAATTGTCGCTCCCGACCTCCATAAATTGGTCGACGTCGATAAATCGCTGAAGGAATATGCGGTACGGTTCAAGCCACTGTCGCCATCTGGCTGGCAAGGTAGATGGATGATTACAGGAGAATTGTTCAATCCCGATATTCCAATCAAAGAATTTTCAGAAGAAGACTATCAACTCTTCATCTATGGACCACCTGAAGGGGAGCGTGTTTTCGCCCCCTTCCACACTAAAGACGGACCGCATCCTCATGAATGGGATGGCTTGCTGCCACGCTTCACGCGCCTGTACATCAATCGGGATGTATCAAAACTCGCCCAGACTTCACTGGATGACGTGTTGGAGATGACCAGCCGGCAACCTTGTCCGACATGTCAAGGCTCCGGATTGAATCCGGAAGTATTGGCATGCAAGATCAATGGTTCTAACATCGCAGATTATGATGGATTCGAGCTGATGGAATTATTGACGGAGCTTGAAAGGATCGACGACCCTATTGGTTCTGCAATCGCCCTCCAAACAATCCCCTCCATCAGACAACTTATAGACTTGGGGCTTGGCTATCTGAGTCTCTCCCGGAAGATGGAGACGCTCTCCGGTGGAGAGGCCCAACGTGTAAAAATAGCGCGTCACCTAGGCAGCAGCCTGAACAACATCACATATATATTTGATGAGCCTACTGCGGGTCTACACCCGGAGGAAGTGGCATTGCTCATACAGATGCTGGAGCAGATTAAGGCGCAACATAATACTGTCGTCGTCATTGAGCATGACACCTCTGTCATCAAGGTTGCTGATGAAATTGTTGAAATGGGCCCAGATGCCGGGACGCATGGCGGAGAAGTCATCTATCAGGGAGATCAACAAGGCTTGGAGCAGTCCCCCGCTGCGACAACGCTCCAGCGTACAGTTGAAATCAATGAACAACCGCGTCAGGCTGAAGAATCGTTTTCCATCAAACATGCATCAATGAATAACTTGAAGGATATAACAGTCGATATCCCGAAAAATATCCTCGTTTCTGTCTGTGGGGTATCCGGTTCCGGCAAGAGTTCATTTATGCTGGAAGCATTTCCTGGGAAATATCCAGAAGCAATTATGGTCGGTCAAGCACCGATCGGCATCTCGAGCCGTTCGACACTGGCCACATATATGGGGATCATGGACGATATACGGGCGATATTCGCGCGGGAAACAGGCGAGCCTGCCGGATTGTTCAGCTTTAATTCACTGGGCGCCTGTCCAGTCTGCGACGGCAAGGGAATCACTAAGCCGGATGTCGCGTTTGCCGACCCTGTCACGGTGACTTGTGAGGCTTGTGGGGGCACAAGGTATTCCGACGAGGCATTGTCACATTCGTACAAGGGGAAGAATATCGTGGAAGTTCTCGACCTTACAATCGAGGAAGCGAAAGCCTTTTTTGAACTGCCGAAAGTGATAAAACGCATCAGTACTTTAATGGATGTCGGCTTGGAATATCTAACCCTCGGACAGACCACAAGTTCCCTGAGCGGAGGAGAAGTGCAGCGGCTGAAGCTGGCGAGCCATCTGAAAAGAGAAGGACAGATCTATATTCTGGATGAACCTTCCCTAGGTCTGCATGCGCAAGACAACGATAAACTGCTTGATGTCTTCCAACGTCTTGTGGATCAAGGGAATTCAGTCATCATCATTGAGCATAATGTCGATTTCATAGCGGCAAGTGATTGGATAATCGAACTTGGTCCGGGTGGAGGCAAGAATGGCGGTGAAGTGATTTTTGAAGGAACGCCACAGAAAATGGCTACTGCTGACACACTGACTGCAAAGTGGCTGAGGCGCTGAAGGCGTAGTTCAGCTGAAAATATGAATATGCAATAGAAAAACCATCTCTTAAGCAGGTTGATACCTTAGCTTATGAGATGGTTTTCATTGTACATAAAAAAGCTGGAGACAAGCATATCTCCAGCTTTTTAAAACCGATATTTAAAATTAACAGTTCTATAACCCCATATTGACGAACGGACGATGATAGTCAAGAGTACCTTTAATCTGTTTCACGTTGACATCTGTACCTTCGAGCCATTTCTTAAAATCAAAGATGACAGGTTTTTTGTCCGGTCCGATGACGAACCATGCTTTTGATGCTTTAGGGAAATAAACCGATGTGTGGATAGTGCCTGCAGAGGCGTCATATTTATTTGAAAATACGCCATGTTCGGGATTGTTCATAACCTTGAAAGCTTCGTAGGGATTCGTGGAATATTGCTGCTGTTCCTGTATCGTCTGCTCGCGCTGGCGTGTTTCTTCCTGGCGGTAGCGGTTCTCTTCATCAAGGAGATGGAAATGGTTTGTACATACATTTGACCTTCTGGCCACGACTTTTCTCGGAGAGGCTTCAATGACATAGGAAACGCCCTCCGGATCCAGAACTACATAACTGAACGACTGCCGGTGGGGTATCTCTTTCAATAGTGCGACAGCCTCATCCACATTTGCGCATGTTTCCAATATCAGACGGCCGATCATATTACATAGGAAGCCATCATCTGAATTTTTACTGTGGGTGAAGTTGTATCCCATCACAAGCCCCTTCTCATTCATACCATCTATACGTCCAGTAATCTGCATGGATGGGCCGATTGTAGCGTATCCATGATCTGTTGGGGCATAGAATAGATAACGGCCTTCATACCCACGCGGGTGGCTGTCGTAGTTGCGGACCATGAAGTCGCTATCAGTGAATATCGAGCATCCACTCCTGACGTATTCCAGATAATAGCCGCCAAATAACCGGAATGCTTCTTCCATCTCCGTGTCGAGGGCATCTGCGAGACCATAGATTTCATCAAGGATGGCCGGCGAGAATTGTGAGATGATGGATATGAATTTTTCCGGGTTGATGAGGAAATGCCGATCTTTTTTAGGCCCCCACTGTTTTTCACGATTTGGAAGTATCAGGGAGTCTCTGAGCTGTACGCCCTGATAGTAGCCAAAATCATAATGCGTGCCTCTATATTGGAAGACATCGCTGTAGAATTGTTTCATTATATCTCCGCCTCTAAATATTCTTCATATCAGTATACATATTTTATGGGAAAATACATTAATATTGCTTGTATAAAGTAACTGCCATCTAGTCGGCAGATCTACTCTGCCCGAACAAAAAAGCAGATGGGAAGATTTAGGCACTCTTCCCATCTGCTTAATCCGCAAGATTACACGCAGTAATGATTTTAATATTTTATTTTTGTAGCCATTCCCAGGCCTTATTGATTTCAGCCTTATCGAAGTGCTGAACTTCTATGCCGGGAAGCCAATCGACCACGCTTGCTCCCATATCCACCCACGACTGGTTGGATACGAAGGCAAACTTTTCATATTGCTTCCAATGTTTAAGGTCTACAGCACCCCCACTCAGGAAGGCATCTGCGTCTGTTCCTTCCACATCCTTTATATAGATGAGGCCACTGAGTCTTTTATCATCCCCATACTTACCATCCATAAATGCTTCCGCATTTTCTACGTCATTTTGCGTCAGTTCGCCATCCATTTCGATATATACAATATTCGGGTAACGACTGTCTTCAATCTTCATCATCGTTAAACCAACTCCTTGGATGATGTTTCTACTCTCTATGATTTTACCCGTTACTAGGCGATCTGAAACAGGAATGGGGTTGGTTACAACAGTGGAAACTGTGCGATACAAGGGCGTTATCTGCATATTATGGAACTGTATTTGATAACGCTGTTACTTATGGCCAATCCCTTTAAAACGCTTTAATAGCAGTGTTAATTGATATCTAAAAATGGTATTAAAGTGTGCATAACGCTAGTGCGACCGCCGTTATATATAAGGAAATACCCGCATCCTTTACATGCGGGTATTTTGAGTAGGACTCCGTATAGAAGTCCGATATTCATAGGTTGTTTTGATATGAATTATTTAAGTTTCACTCATCAAGTTCTTAAGTTTTGGACTTACAAGTATTAGGAGCACCCCGATACCTAGAGCAGTAAGGCCAGAATATAGGAAGTAATCTTCTGTACTGATGATGCTGTAGATTTTCACCATCTGCGCGTTGAGCCCCTGAGCCATGGCGTTCGATAGGAACCATACGCTCATCATCTGTGAAGTGAATGCCTTAGGAGCAAGTCTGGTCGTTGTAGAGAGCCCGATAGGTGAGATGCACAATTCCCCGAGTGTGATGAGCATAAAGCTCAAGACGAGCCATATCGGGTTGATCAGTTCCTGTCCGCCCGTCAACGGTATTATCATCAGAAGGTACGCTGCTGCCGCCAATATGACGCCTAAGGCGAACTTGATTACGGTTGAAGGGTTGAATCTGCCCAATTTAACCCAAAGCAATGAAAAGATCGGTGCAAATATAAGGATGAACATTGGGTTCAGTGATTGGAACCAAGCAGCTGGAATATGAAAATCTATCAATCCGTTAGTCAAGTTGGCCATGCTCAACTCCGTCTTCTTATCGGAGAATTGGGCCAGAATCGTTGAACCTTGTTCCTGGATCATCCAAAAGGCGACCGAAGCAATGAAGAGAGGTATGTACGCAAATACATTACGCTTTTCACTTTTTTCAACCTTTTTACTTTTTAAGATTACAATAATGTATATAGTCGGCAATAGGACACCGATCAGAGTGATTACATTGGAAAAATTGCTTATTTTAAGTTCATCAGTCAAATACGCAATGATGACGAGCGCTGCAATGATTACCGCAGCTATGGTCAAATACTTCAGTGCATTGAGTTTATCGCTTTTACTCAATGGATCAGGCACGTCTTTACCCAAGTCTCCAAGGAATTTATTGCCGGTGAGAACATAGATGACGAGCCCTATGAACATACCGATTGCTGCTGCAGCAAACCCTGCATGGAACCCAACGTTCACCTGCAACCACCCTATAATCAATGGAGAGATGAGCGCGCCCATGTTGATGGACATATAGAAGAGTGTGAACCCTGAATCGATGCGGGAATCATTCTTTTCATATAGCATGCCTACTGTTGTACTTATGTTTGGCTTCAATAACCCTGACCCGATTATAATGAACAGCAGGGCAACCATCAGAAGCGTGAAGTTGCCTGGTATTGCCATTAGAATATGTCCGATCATAATCAGGACCCCGCCATAGAATAAGGCGTTTCGCGTACCGGTGATCCTGTCAGCCACCCAGCCGCCGATGGTGCCGGTCATATATATTAAAGCACCATATATGGAAACGATCTGCAGTGCTGTGCTCTGATCGAGTCCAAAGCCGCCTTTAGTGACAGAATAATAAATATAGTAGGCCAGTATGGCCTTCATGCCATAGTAGCTGAATCTTTCCCAGAACTCTGTAAAGAATAGTGTAGATAGGCCTTTTGGATGACCAAAGAAACCTTTATCTGGAACGTTAGTATTTTGATTTGCCATTGTTATCCTCCTCAATATTATAAATTTAAACATTGGATATTATAATTTTCAAACTAAAATTGGTCGAAAAAGTATGAATTATGGATTATTACAATAATTATTTAGTTCAATAGAGATAAATGACTATATACAAGTATAATGTAAATTTAAGTTAAAAATGATTATCATATGATAGAAGCACAATACATCATGCAAAATTGATAGTATAGTAGTATGAGATGTAAAATATTTTAGGCTTCTGCCCGGAAGAATCATGAAATAAACGAGAATAGCTTAAAATTATGGTGAAATAAAGGAGATTTATAATGAAACGGAGAGATAATCGGAAGCAAGGAGATCTGGAATGGATTGTTGAAGAACCATCAGAGCTTCTGAAGTTTTTGTTTGCAGCTATGCCCTCCCGCAGCAGGAAATCAGTGAAGGATCATTTGAGTCATGGTCAGGTCTTCGTCAATGGAGAAGGTACAACGCAGTTCAACGAGGCACTGAAGCCAGGCGATCATGTTAAAATTCTTCCCAAGATAGCGTCGAAGAATGTAAAGATCAAAGGCATCAAGATTCTGCATGAAGATGATGACATTGTCGTAATCGAAAAGGAGGCAGGGATTCTTTCTATTGCATCAGATAAAGAGAATCAGATGACCGCGTATCGTCAATTGGCAAGTTACCTGAAGGAGGTCAATCCCAAGAATCGGATATTTGTTGTTCATCGTTTGGATCGTGAGACCTCCGGCATCATGATATTTGCGAAAAGCAAATACATTCAGCAGAAGCTGCAGAATGCATGGAAAGAGGCTGTGCCGGAACGGATGTACATTGCGCTGGTCGAAGGAAAAGTGAAGGAGAACGGCACGATCACATCATGGCTGACTGAGAATAAGGCATTGATCATGCGCTCGAGTAAAAATCCGAATGAAGGAAAAAAGGCAGTCACTCATTATAAAATAGTGAAGTCCAATCGCAATTTTACATTGCTGCAGGTGAATCTGGAGACTGGGCGTAAAAACCAGATCCGCGTGCATATGCAAGACATTGGGCACCCTATCGTGGGGGATAAGAAATACGGTTCAAGAATCAATCCAATCGGCAGGATTGGATTGCATGCGCATGCGATGACTTTCATCCATCCGACAACTAAAGAAACCATGCGATTTGAGTCGGAGATACCTAAGTCATTCACGAAAAAAATAAATTGATGAAAAATCTTTATCCTGGCATGTCTCATTAGGCATGTCGGGTATTTTTTTGACTGAATATTATGGCTATATAAATCGCATTGCGAGTAATTATGAGGCATGATAATATGACCACTATACCAATCATCCTACAAATTTAAGGAGAAAAATATGATACATAAAACGAACCGTGTTCATCTGGTAGAACAAGTGGCCATACAGATGGAAGATCTGATAGTGTCTGGCGTGTGGCCAGTAGATGAAAAAATACCGCCGGAGATGGAGTTGATGAAAGAGTTTGATGTCAGTCGAAACACATTGCGTGAAGCGATACGTGCTTTAGTCCATGCAGGGTTACTTGAATCCAGGCAAGGCAGCGGCACCGTCGTCCGTTCTGCAAATGCGCTCAGCGCGACTTTAAAGCGCTACATCAAAAAATCAGCTTTACTGGATACGCTTGATGTTCGTTTGGCTCTGGAGCAGCAGGCTGCACAATTGGCAGCCAGGCATAGGAATGAGACAGATTTGGCAACACTTGAACAATGTATTGAGGCTTGCCGACAAGCGGTACGGGATAAAGATCGTAAAAAGTTCGTCGCAATGGATACACGCTTTCATCAGACTGTAGTCCAGGCCTCTGATAATCAATTGTTGATTGATCTATATGAACCGCTCCTAGAAAACATTTCGGAATCGATAGAAGCACTGATGGATTTAAAGACACCATTAAAATATGAAGAAGAACTGCATCTTGATTTATTTGCAGCAATACAGAATAAAGACAAAAGGGCAGCTTCAGTGTATGTCGAAGAGTACATCGGCGCACTGAAAAAAGACGCCGCTGAAATGATGGAGGAATAATTGCATGGATAGGAACGGAAGATCATATGGATCAAAATTTGGTTCAAAGCGTAATTGGCTGCTGGTCATAGGAATTATTCTGGTGGGAGCCAATTTAAGGGGGCCTCTGACCTCGGTGGGAGTTCTGATCCCATTCATCAGGGAAGATCTTGCAATCAGCAATGCGGTCGCCGGCGCCATCACCACATTACCGCTGTTGGCATTCGCCCTCCTCTCCCCGATCGCCCCTAAAATCGCCAATCGGATTGGTATGGAGCGGACTGTCGCCTTATCGCTAGTTATACTTATTGCAGGAATTGCAGTCCGCTCGATTTCAGGAATCAATTTTCTTTTCTTGGGCACTTTCTTCATAGGCCTGGCAATATCAGTAGGAAATGTACTGATACCTGGCATCATAAAAGTGAAGTTTCCATATAAAATCGGTTTGATGATGGGTATCTATGCCATCTTCATGAATGTGTTCGGAGCGCTTGGCTCAGGAGTCAGTGCCCCACTTGCCTCAATGGGAAATTTCGGGTGGCAAGGTTCCTTGGGCATGTGGCTCATACTGGCTGCAGTATCACTACTGGTCTGGTTGCCCCAACTTAAAGAAAAAGAAGATAGGCAAGCGGGCGTCAAGAAAGATAAGGATAGTAGTTTACTGCGCTCTCCGCTAGCATGGAAGATTACGATATTCATGGGGAGTCAATCGTTGATTTTCTATACATTGGTCACTTGGTTGCCGGATATTCTGCAGCAGAATGGCTATGATTCCAATGCAGCCGGCTGGATGGTCTTCCTGATGCAGTTTGCCATCATCCCTGTTACTTTTGTTGTGCCAGTAGTAGCGGAGAAGATGAAGAATCAGGTTGCGTTGAGTTTCATGACGGGCGCTCTGTTCATTACCGGCTTAGCCGGATTGCTCCAAGGCAGTGCATTGCTTGTGCCGCTATGGGCAATCCTGATCGGAGTGGCAGCAGGGAGTGCCTTCAGCTTATCCATGATGTTCTTCACTCTGAGGACGAAAGATGGTAAAGAGGCTGCAACATTGTCAGGAATGGCTCAATCATTCGGTTATCTACTTGCTGCGGTCGGCCCGGTGCTGGTTGGTGCCTTGCATGATATAACAGGTGGTTGGACACTGCCCCTCACCCTCCTGATCGCTTTGGCGGTCATCATATTGATTGTAGGAACTGCTTCAGGGAAGAAAGGTCAGGTGACTGCCTAAAAGCAGACTGGAAAAACATTTAAATATCTAAGGAGCAAATAAAAGTCGTATCCATGATGGATACGACTTTTATATTTGAGTATCGGAAATACTATACGGTTACCTTGCCTGATAAGCTTTATCCCAAAGGTTCAACTTTGTTCCTATGCCTTTTTCCAAAGCATTCTGATAGACTCTATAACCCCATGCCACATCATAGACTGGCTGCCCGCCTAAGCCGTATAGGATGATATCGTCCTTAGATGTCCGACCTTCGACTTTTCCGGTGATTATATCTCCAATGTTGGTGATGATGCTAGAATCCATTTTTTCTTCCTCAATCCAATCCAGAAGCTGTCTGCCGATTACACCCATTGTAGGATTATAGTAAGGATAATGGTCTTCGTCTATTGTCGCTTCATACATGGCCCAATTATCGACGATCAGTTTCATCTTCTCAATCGCAAATTCGGGATCGAAGTCGCCGCTTGATGAGACGGTGAATAATGCACCCGGCTTGATCCATTCTTTTTCAATTGTGGGATTTGCATCCCCGGCTGTCGCTAAATTTATGACATCACTTTCTTTGATGGCATCTTCAAGAGTATTTATAATCTGGATATCAAGACTGGTAAACTCTTTGCTCAGCCTATCCTTCAATGTTTGTGCAGTAGATTCACGGGCATCAAATATTTTGACTGTTTTTATGTTCTCACATACATCCAATATGGCTTCTGCACTAGAAGTGCCGATTGATCCTGCCCCGACCACCCCGAAAATTTCAGAATCAGGATTTGCCAAATACTTCGCACCTACTCCGGGAATTGCTCCGGTCCTCCAGGCGCTTAGCAGATTGGCGGATTGGTAGGCCAGGGGCGCCCCTGTATCAGCATCATTCAAGGTCATCATCAATATGGAACGTGGGAGTCCTTTATCTACATTGGCGATGTTCGAACCGTACCACTTACAGCCGGTTACTTTGTAGTCCCCACCCAAATATGCTGGCATTGCCATGAATCTCCTATCTGGACCGTCTTTTGGCATGCTCTCATGTACTGGATTGGTCGGAAAGTCAATCAACATGCCGTGGGAGTTATCATTGGCGCCACCCATGACATAGTCTCCACTACTCAATAGACGAAAGACCGCCTCCATCTCCTTGATGCATTCGTGCATGTTGAGTACACCCGCATCAATCATATCCTGTTCATTCAAATACAAGAAATCGACTCTGGATTGTTCCATGTATATTCACTTCCTTCCATACTTCTTCACAATCACAATCCTGGTGAGTTGCGCTTACTGGCTGTATGGCTGACCCACTTCGTATCTATAAATCAGCTCTCCTTGCGGGTCACGCTTGCCAGTAAATTTAAACCCGAGTTTTTCATATAGTTCTTTGGCGACATCGTTGCCTTCGACAAAACTGAGATAAATTTCCCCGACATCATATGTTTTTGTAACAACGTCGATTAAATGCATCATGGCCTTTTGTCCCAACCCTTTACCTTGTTGGGCTGAATCTATCATGATCCTGTCTATCCAAGCTTCCTTTGGGTCCCCCACAAAACCGTACATGGCAAACCCGACCAGTACATCGTCTGCATAGATGGCGACAGGCCGCCATGCACTACATTCCCTCGCTTCTTCAAGGCACTCATCGATTGTTTCTATAAAAGATAACTGATGGTCCTTCAATTTTATTTTTCCGCTTATGATCTTGTCATCCGGTTGAATATTTTCCAATGAAATTACACTCATGTTAAACGTCCTCATCTATATAAATTTTTAGAATATGTTAGTTATGGTTTTAAAGTCTGAAACTGTTAATTCTATAATTATATCCCTGAACCATAAAATTTTCAAAATAATGAATTATTATGCATGACATAAGCTTAAAAATCCAATTATATTTTAACATTTGACAACTATCTTTTATAGAACTATATTATATTATAAGATAGTTGAAGGGAGAAAAAGATGTCAGTTTCAGATCAGATTATGAAAGGGCTGCTGGATGGTGCAATTCTTGCTTTAATTGCTGAAGATGAAACTTACGGGTATCAAATAGCTGAGAAACTTAAAGAAAAGGCATTTCCTGATATCAGTGAGGGAAGTATATACCCTGTGCTCTTGAGGTTAAGCAAAAAGGGTTATGTTGAAACACGCATGGTGAAATCGGACAGTGGTGGTCCGAAACGTAAATACTACAGCATCAGCACCAGCGGTAAAGAAGAATTGAGAAATTTTAAGGATAAATGGTTCAAGTTGAACCAGGGGATGTCTAATTTATTTGGGGGAGATGAAAATGTTAAGTGAAAAATCGGAGAAGTTCCTAAAGAAATTCCGCATTGAAATGATGGCGCGGGGTAAAGACGATGAATATAGGGACAATCTGGAAGAGGAGTTAAGAGATCATCTGATGTTGGCAGAACAAAATGGAGAAGATCTGGAAAGCGTGACCGGTGGTTCTGTAAAAAATTATATGAAGACACTTTCGATTGAATTACCAGAGACTAATCACTTGAGAAGGAAAATACTTCTGATCTTTATTTTTTTAGTAGGGATGTTCACTATACCGAGTCTAATCGGAGGAGATTTTGATTATACTCTTTCCATGTTCATCTATTATGTTTCCTTGACCTTATTCGGTCCGTTTCTGTTCTATCTGGTGATTAAGTTCATATTCATCCATTTTACTGATTTAGAAACGGAAAAAATAAGTACAGTAGGAATTGTCCTATGCGGATTGTATGGGGTAATCTACATGGCACTTCTAGTTGGTGGACTCTACTTGGCAGACCGTTATCCGATATATGAATTTATGACGCTTTCATCAAAAAGCAATATGATAGCAGGGTTATTCTTGCTTGGTATATTCGTCTTCGGAACAGTGGTGATGGGCCGATGGTTCTATGCATTTCTGATTATTGCTTTGAGCCTTCCGGCACTATCAGCAAAGATTTTTGTGGGCGGGGATCCTACAGATAAAAATTATATCATCGTATCGGCTATTGTATTATTTGTAGTCAGTGCAGTTGTAATGACAGTTCTGTTTTTCTACTCGAAAAAAGAGGTTGATGACTAATTGACTGTGTATTTTGAAGAATGGCTGCCAGTTGATCCAGCAATTTTTCCTCGATATCAAAATATCAAAAATATAAAAAATAGGCATCCAATTTTGGATGCCTTATTGTCTGGGTCAAACTATTCAGTCCACTCGGAGACTTTATCAGCGTTATCTTCTACCCAATTCGCCGCAGCGTCTTCAGGAGAAGTGCCCTCTTCTATATCAAGCATTACTGATTCCATGTCTTCTGTTGTCCAATTGAAGTTATCAAGGACTTCATAGGCATGTGGGCTTTTATCTTCGAGCTCTTGGCTTGCGATGGTAACGATGTCTTCCGCTTCGCCGAATGTGCCTTCAGGGTCTTCGAGGTATTTAAGGTCGTATTTCTGGAATTTCCAGTGTGGTGACCACCCTGTCACTACGATTTCTTCGTCATTTTCGACTGCTTGGCCAAGTTCGGTAGCCATTGCACCTGAAGAAGATGTCTGAACTTCCCAATCACTCAAGTTATCGTAATCTTCCAAAGCTCTCTCGGATGCTTGCACGACACCTGCACCCGGTTCGATGCCAGTAATCGTCTGATCGGCCTGATCACCCAGGTCTGCAATGGACTCAGCTGGGAAGTCTTTAGGTACTACCAGACCGATGGCCGCACCTTCAAGGTTAGCACCTAAATCCTCAATCTGGTCTTCATACTCGTCATACAGATCGCCATGTGTAAGCGGTAGCCATGCACTTACGGAAGCATCTGCTTCATCGGTAGCGACTGACTGCCACATTACAGCGTTATCCAGAGGCGTGATTTCTACGTTATAGCCTTCATCCTGCAATACTTTCTGCATTACATGGGTAGAAGCAATTTCAGAATCCCACTCTACATAAGATAAAGTAAGTTCTTCTTCACCCAGATTGCCATTGTCGCTTGAGCCTTCTTCATCCGCAGATTCCTCTTCGCCTGAACCGCCACAAGCAGCAAGTACTATTGATAGTACAAGCGTCAATACTAAAAGATTCCATTTCTTCATGAATATATCCTCCTATAATAATTATTTTTTTGATTGAGTAAATCTATCTATAATAATCGCTAATATAACGATTCCCAATCCAGCAACAAATCCAGTACCTACTTGAGCCCTTTGGAGGGAACTCAACACTTCTGTACCTAACCCCGGCGCACCAATCATGGAGGCAATGACCACCATTGAAAGGGCTAACATGATCGTCTGGTTCACCCCAGCCATGATGGAGGATCTTGCCAAAGGCAATTGCACTTTGACCAGTTTCTGCATCGGGGTGGTGCCGAATGAATCACTTGCTTCAATGAGCTCAGCAGATATCTGCCTGATTCCCAAGTTCGTCAGACGAATTGTAGGGGGTGCTGAGAAAATGACGGAAGCGAACACTCCCGGCACCATGCCAATTCCGAAAAACGCAACTGCGGGAATCAAATATACGAAAGCGGGCATCGTCTGCATAAAATCTAAAATTGGTTTCATGACAGTTTCGAAGCCAGTGCTTTTGGACATCAGTATGCCTAAAGGAATACCGAAAACTACCGATATCAGACCACTGATGATGACCAAGGTCATAGTATCAATCAAGTTTGCCCATAGCCCTTGGTTATATATGAATAGAAGACCAACTCCGATCAGAATAGGAGAAAGTACCTTATTCTTCATAAATATAAATGCAAGCGCCATTACTATGACTATAAACAATGTGGGCGGAATGAATTCCAGTATTTGAATGATCCAATCCATCAGTCCTTCTAAAACTTCTTTGATCGGGTCGAATATGAAGCTGAAGGAACTGGTGAGCCAATCGACAAAATCTGATGCCCACTGGGCTACCGGGAGGCGAGGCAGATTATCCAACATTGTTTTCCACCTCGTTTCCTTGAGCCAACACTTCAAACACTTTATTGAACTCTAAAATACCGATGTTTTGTCCATTCGCTTCTACTGTCAGCTCATGCACCCCATCTTTGAACAATGGATATGTTTCATAAAGTAAAGCCTCAGAATTTATGGAAGGAAGATCAGTAGAAATACTTTCCCCATCAACACGCTTCATGACATGCTTTACTTTAAGGACTTTCGAACGGTCAATATCCTTAACGAAAGACTTGACATAGTCATTCGCCGGGTTTGTGACGATTTCTTCAGGTTTCCCGACCTGTGCGATTTCCCCATCTTTCATTAAGGCGATGCGGTCACCTATGCTCAGTGCTTCATCGAGGTCATGGGTGATGAATACTATTGTTTTCTGCATTTTCTGCTGAAGTTGTAACAGCTCCTGCTGCATCTCTTTTCTGATCAGGGGGTCTAGTGCCGAGAATGCTTCGTCCATGAGTAGGATATCCGTATCATTGGCCAGTGCTCTAGCCAATCCGACACGCTGCTGCATGCCGCCGGAAAGTTGATTCGGCAACTGTTTTTTATAATTTCCCAGACCTACCAGGTCCAAAGCTTCTTCAGCCTTCTCCCTCCTCTGCTTTTTTGGAAACTTCCGGACTTCCAGTCCAAATGCCGCATTCTCCAGGATGTTTTTAAAGGGGAAGAGGGCAAAATTCTGGAAAACCATACTAAGGTTCGATCTTCTGAATTCCCTTAATTCACTAGGGCTCAGCTGTGCAACGTTTTTGTCTTTGATCAGAAGATCGCCCTCGGTTGGGTCAATCAGCCGATTGATTAGTCTGATCAAAGTGGATTTACCACTGCCGGAAAGTCCCATGACAACAAAGACTTCCCCTGATTCGATGCTTAGATTCGCTGATTTGACCGCAACCGTAGCACCAGTTTTTTTAATGATTTCATCTTTGGATGCATTATTATGCAATAATTCTTGTACTTCCTCGTCATATGTACCAAATACTTTAGTGACGTTCTTGATTTCAATTACGCTCAAAAAACTCAGTCCTTACACTTGACGTTATTTCAACACTTTAAAACTAGTACGTTCTTAAACGTACCATAGAGATTCAGCTAAATCAAATGCGCTTACCATAGAATATGGCTATAACAAGCAATAGCAGGTTGCATAGAGTAACCATATATCGAGTATCGATCATAATTTCTAACAGATTAATAAAAAGGGTCAGAACCCCCTTTAATTAAGATTTCTGACCCTTCTATCTGAAATGGTATATACAAATGTCATGGAAGGATTATTTTTATTAAAGTCTATTGGGCGTCGTCCGTGTCTTCTGATTTCGGCTCTTCGTCCCCTTCATCATTGCCATCTAAGATCTGTGATTTCCCGTCAGATAGATTATTCAGGAAATGATCCAGATCGAATCCGGTCATCTGCCCCATGCTCTCCTGAAGTTTGGCCATCGTACCAGTGACGGTATTCGGCAGTGATTTCAGCTGTTCACCACCTCCGCTGTCCATTATGCGTATGGATTCTACGTTGCTCATGGATTCACTGACAGCTCTGGCGAATTCAGGCATTATTTTGATGAACTGCTCCAGGATGATGACATCTTTATGTTCAGACATCGCCTCTGCACGGCGCTCGATTGCTTCGGCTTCCGCGAGGCTCTTTTCTCTTATGACTTGTGCTTCGGCGTTACCTTCTGCAATGCGGGCTTCGGCTCTGGCCTCAGCTTCTTTAGTTCGTGTATAGTAATCCGCCTCAGCCTGCTGCCTCCTCACTTCGACTTGTTGCTTTTCGATTTCAACGTCATTTTCCCGTTCCAGTTTCAACAGTTTTAATTCATTCTGTTTTTCCTGTTCCCGGATTTCCAACCGTTGTTGTTCCACTTCGAGACGTCTTTCTTCTTCTTCCAATTGCCCGGAAGCTTTAGCAGAAGCATTCGCCTTTTCCGTTTCAGCCAAGTTCCTTGCTTCCTTCAGATCTTTCTCTTTACGGCTATCTGCTATGTTCATTTCTCTTTTATATTGTTCATTTGAAATGGTTTCATTATCTTTTGCTTGTTGTATTTCAGTTTCACGCCTGTTTTCGGATTCTGCAATCTCAGCTTCTTTTCTGATCCGGGCGATTTGAGGACGTCCAAGGTTTTCAAGATAATTCTCATCATCCCTCAGGTCGGATAGACCAAGCGAAGTGATTTTGAAGCCCATCCGGTTCAACTGATCCTGCGCAATCTCACGGACCTGTTCATTGAAGCTCTCACGGTCCTTATTGATCTGTTCGACAGTCATCTTCGATAGGATGGCGCGGAGGTTGGAGTTCAGCACTTCAGAGATTTCATGTTCGATTTCTTCTTGTTCCTTTCCAAGGAACTGCTCGGCGTATTTGACGATGCCGTCCAGGTCATCAGCCACTTTTACAGTCGCAACCGCCTGACCGTATATTCCGACGCCTTCTAGAGTGTAGACTTTTGGCGTAGATATTTGCAGCTGGAATGATTTAAGGGAGACCTTTGTGCCCGTCTGGAACATCTTGAGCCTGTGCCCGCCCCCCCGGATGACTTTCATGTAGCGCCCTTGGTCATCCTTATAGATGTTGGTTTCTTTTGCCTCATCCCCAAGGTTTGGCCCTGTAACGATGAGCGCTTCGTTGGAAGGTACAGTACGGTATCTGGCTTTCATGAAGATGTACCATCCAACGGCAGCGATGATGGCAATTAGTATGATGGCGATTACTGCAATCAAAGTACCGGTCAATTTGAACATATGTAAGCTCCTATCCCATTAAATTATTTAAGTATCAACATCACATTATTACAAATATTTATCATTGTAAAGCACATTGGTTAGAATTGTCTGAATATATTAGAATAAGTATATATGTTTCAATAATATTGACTTTTCTGACAAAGTTCTGCTAGATTATATAAGTTGGATTACATGGACGTTGTATATGAAGATAAAGGATGGGAAAAGTTGCCTGTCCCTGAAACATCATGTCGGTTGAGTGAGGTTCATCAATATGACTCTACGGAATAGCATGGTAGAGTCGCTATCGTATCGTCCCTGAGCAGGGGCGTTTTTTAACGGGGAATGATTCGATTCCAAATAATTGGCAGCAATCCAAAAATCCTCTAGGAATCAAATTGAATCAAGGAGCTATAATAATGAAAAGATCTAATATAATATTTGCGGGATTTATGCTTTTTTCCTTATTTTTCGGTGCGGGTAACCTTATCTTCCCACCGCTTCTTGGAATGGAAGCAGGTGACGGCTTCGGCCCTGCAATAATTGGCTTTCTGATTACTGGCGTACTGCTTCCTATCATGGCGATCGTAGCAGTGGCTTTGTCCGAGGATGGCCTGGTGTCCATGGGGCAACGGGTGCATCCTGTATTTGGTGTGGCTTTTGCAGTCATCATCTATATGTCCATCGGGGCGTTTTATGGCATACCGCGTGCATCCAGTGTTGCCTATGAACTTGGGTTCAAACAGATCTTTAATGTGGAAAGCAGCCTTGTACTTGCGATTTTTTCCATCGTATTCTTTGGAATTACATACCTGATAAGCCTCAATCCTAAAAAGATAGTGGACCGCATCGGACAGTATCTTACGCCGCTTCTGTTGTTGGTATTGTCGGTGCTCGTCGTAAGGGCTTTCTTTACTTTTGAGAATCCCGGAGCCCCTGCTGCAGAAAAGTACACTGGTTCGCCATTGGTCACCGGAATATTGGAAGGCTATTTCACCATGGATGCGGTCGCAGCATTGGCATTCGGAATCGTGATCATCAATGCCCTGAAGGATAAGGGTGCAGAAACAAAAGGAGAATTGGTAAAAGGAACTTTCGGTGCAGTGCTGATAGCAGGACTGGGTCTGGTAGCCGTATACTTCTCGCTGGGTTGGATCGGGCGTGTCATACCAGGGGGAAGTGGGCTTGAAGACGGTGCAGAGATATTAACACATTCAGCGAATCTTCTATTCCCGGCGGCGGGCGGATTGCTCTTTGGCATCATTGTGCTCCTGGCATGTCTTACGACCTGTGTGGGACTGATCAGTGCCTGTTCAAGATTCTTCAACGAAATCTACCCTAATATTGCATATTCTACCTATGCGGGCATCTTCGTTCTAATTGGTTTGTTGGTATCGAATTTGGGGTTGGATCTGATTTTAGAGCTTGCGCTTCCCCTATTGGTATTCATCTATCCAATCGCGATTGTCCTGATAGTCCTCTCTTTAGTTGAGCG
Organism: Salinicoccus jeotgali; assembly: GCF_039538805.1. Taxonomy (GTDB): domain Bacteria; phylum Bacillota; class Bacilli; order Staphylococcales; family Salinicoccaceae; genus Salinicoccus; species Salinicoccus jeotgali. The sequence continues at coordinate 24,853 of NZ_BAABCK010000004.1, forward strand.
TGTAACGGGGGAAAGCAGGAAGATGTATCAGGCTGCGGTATTCGTGACTGCCGTCTATGCATTATATGAGGTGTTGATCAGCATCGGCATTGAATCAGAAACTGTTAGTCTCCTCCTTGGACAGACACCATTCTTCGAACAAGGTCTGGGCTGGATGGTTCCGGCCTTTATTGCGGGGGCAGCGGGCTATGGCATAGATAGATATAAAGGTAGGGCGGCCAATGGGAAGAAACGGAAGCCTGCAGTACAATTCAATGATGATATCAAATAGGTGAAGGTCCGCACGGACCTTCACCTATTATTTTTCAACATCATAGGAAGCGATGTACGGCATCCCTTATATCCGGTGCGTTTGCAATGGCGGAAATCACGCAGATGCCATCAGCTCCGTTTTCCAGGCAGGCCATGTAGTTGTCCGGGGTGATGCCACCTATTGCCACCATTGGCTTGTCGCCAATTAGGCGTCTCATATCAGCCAGACCTTTTGGCGTAATGGCCTTGCCGGCATCCGCCTTTGAGGGTGTGGCATAGACAGGCCCCGTGCCTATATAACTGACTTTTTTGAGATTGCTTGATGCCAATTCTTTTGCATTACCTACAGATAGACCGACGATCTTGTCGTTAAAATAGGGAGGGAGATCTTGGACCCTGATATCATCCTGACCGAGGTGTACCCCGTCGGCTTCAATCTGTTCGGCCAGTTCGTAGTCATCGTTAATGATGAAAGGCACTTCATAGCTATCGCATAATTTTTTTATTTCAGAAGCTGTCTCCACCAGTTCATCGCCTGTCAAGGATCTGCTGCCCTTTTCCCTGAGTTGGAACAGTGTGATGCCAGCATCCAAAGCTTTCTCAACCACGGCGGGGAGGTGCTCATCCGTATCGGAACTTCCACAGATAAAGTATAATTCAAGTGCGTTTTTATCCATCATCTGGTCGTTACATTCCGTTCTTTGAGCAAGTTGTCATCATTCAAATACAGCTCATCGATCAGCCTTGTGGCGAATGTACCTGGGGTTGGATGTTCTTGGGCCAAAGCCGCCTTCTCAGCGCACAGGTTATAATAGCTGACCGCATCGATGATGGACTGGTCATCAAACCGGTCTGAGGTTCCAAGGAATGCACAGATGATTGCACCAAGAAGGCATCCTGAGCCTGTCACTCTCCCCTGTAGGGCATGGCCGTTACCCATTATCGAAAGTCCGCTGTCAGTCATAAGGGCGTCTTGCTCACCTGTAACAAGTACAGGGGTCCTGTACCGATCATAGGCCTTGCCTGCAATTTCTTCGGCAGGAGTCTCTTCTTTAGAGTCGACCCCCTTCATATTGCTTTCAGCTCCTGATAGTGCATGCATCTCTCCGGGATTCCCCTTTATGAGTGAAACTTTATGGCGTGACAATAATTGTTCTGTAATCTCGACTCTGAAGCGTGAAGCACCAAATCCGACTGGATCAAATACAATCGGCACATCATTCCTGTTTGCTTCCTTCATCATCTCATCCATGACCTGTAGTTTGGATTGATCTGCAGTACCGATGTTGATGAGGAGTGCAGAAGCGGATTTCATCAGATCTGAAGCTTCTGCGACTTCCCCGCCTACAAGTGGCGAAGCGCCAATCGCAAGGAGCCCATTAGCCGTGAAGTTTTTGACGACATCATTTGTGATGCAGACAACAAGCGGGTTCATCTCTCTGAGTCTATTTACATTATCCATGAATTACTCTCCTTTATAGCTGAAATGGCTGACCGGTCCATTACCTTTTCCGATATTTGGGTTATGTCTGATTGCCGAAGTGATATAGCGCTTAGCGGTACGGAAACTTTCTTCGATTGATTTCCCCTTGGCCACCTCTGCTGTCATCACTGCTGAAAATGTGCATCCTGTGCCATGTGTGTTGGTTGTATCGATACGCGTTTCACTGAGTTCTATTGCGTTGTCTGCAGTAAATAAATAGTCTGTGGGGCCTGAATCCAGATGTCCGCCTGTTATTACAACGCTCTGCACCCCGATGTCATTCAGGAAAATATCGGCAGCTTTCTTGATATCCCCCTCACTACTGATTTGTTGGCCACTGATCTTCTCTGCTTCATGTATGTTTGGTGTAACGGTCAAAGCAAGGGGTAAAAGCTGTGTTCTGAGAAATTCAGCAGCATCTCCATCTATGAGTGGATCACCGCTTGTGGCAATCATGACCGGATCGATGATATAGGGGACTTGGTGGCGTTCAACACACTCTTTTATGACTGCCATCATCTCTTCGTTGGCAATCATGCCGCTTTTCATGGCGTCTGGTACTTCGTCGGAAAAGATGCTGTCCAATTGCTCCTGTAGAAACTGTCCCGGGATATTATGGACATCTTGGACGCCTATGGTATTTTGTGCGGTCAGGGCGGTGATTGCAGCCATTCCAAACACCTCTTGTGAATGGAAGGTTTTGATATCAGCCAAAACACCAGCGCCGCCAGTCGGATCGGTCCCTGCAACAGTCAACGCAATGGGCATTCTAGACATTCATATCCACCCCCGCCCAGTGTTCTCTTGTCATCGCCATATTGAAGAACCGCCTTTCATGCTCTGCACTCTCTCTGAAATTTTTGCGCAGCAGGCCTATTTCATCATCATTCATATTCTCCGCTTCTTTGTCGATGGCGTTGAACATCACATCAGCCGTCTCATCGATATTGCTACTGTAGAATTCGAACCATCCCCGGTATTGGTGGTTTTCCTGGAATACGTTTTGCGCCATCGCCTTTTCCGCCAACTTTTGATAGATGTAGGGGCACGGTGCCATGGCACTTAATGTGAATGCGATATTTTCCTTAGCATAGGCGTTATAGTACATATGTTTAATATAATGATCGGCAGAAGGATACCATTCTCCATCCTTTATGATTTCTGCATATGGCTTTCCTACAGCTCTTGCCAAAACTTCATGTGCCTCGACCTCTCCCCCAAGTATGAAACGCATCTCTTCGAGAAGATATTCCATCATGTCCTTGGAAGTGGTCTTCGAGATCAGCATGGCATAAATATTTGCGAATTCTTCAAGATATAATGCATCTGCCTGAAGATAGTGGATGAGTGAAGCGTGATCAATATCTTCATTTATGAGCCCCTGGATGAAATCATCCCCGTATATTTCGTCAATAAACTGCTCTGCATCCTGCTTCAATTGTGTACTTAACATCATAATCCTCCTATTTAGAATGATAAAAACCCATTTCCAGCGTAGGAAATGGGTTTAGTATGAAGACAGGATATGTCCGACCATCCCACATTCCTTACGCTGGCATTATCCAGATCAAGTCAAAGGGATCGGTCTGTGACCGTCTCAGCTAAAAAGCACCCCTAGTGGTGTTGCGTATTCAGTTGATTATCATGTTAGCCGACTCATTCCTCAAAGTCAAATATGGATATGAGTCATCAGACTGTCAATGTGTTTCAATGATTTCCCGGGAAATTTGACGACATCAATGATAGATAGAACATCGAGGGTCATCAACCATTAAAAAAAGATATGGCCACACGGCCATATCTTTTACTCGGCGCTCAACTCGTCATGGATCAGATTGATGTTGTAATTCAGATACTTGATATAGGTGTCCACTTCTTCTCCCGGTTTTCCAATTTCATCGGAATAGATGGGTTTTTTGGAAAAAGGAACGCCCGTCTGATCGGAGACGGTCTCCATCGGACGCGGATCGACGTTCGATTCGATGAAGAGTACAGGCACGTCATTTTCTTCAATGAATGAAACAAGTGAATTTATCTGGTTGGGTGAACCGGTATCTTCAGTATCAATTGCCCATATATACCCTTCCTTCAAACCGTAATCACTGGCAAGATATTGGAAGGCGCGTTCACTTGTAACAAGTACCCGACCTTCTTTCGGAATGTCATCTATCTTCTGTTGGTACTCCCCTTCTACATCTTTCAATCGTTTAAGATATTCGTCAGCCCGCTTCTCGTAGTTTTCTTTTCTTTCCGGGTCTTTTTCAATGAAAGCGTCACGCATATCCTCTGCCATCTTTATCCCCACTTTAGGACTGATGAAAGCATGCGGGTTGATTTCTTCTGCTTGGGTCTCTTCATCAGTGATGTACATCGGTTCGATGCGGTCTGATAGGGAGTAGACATCGTCTAGGTCCTGATTGACGGAATCGATCATTTTAAAGAACCAACCATTTCCACCACCCTCAAGGTTCAAGCCATTATAGAAAAGAATATCCGCGTCAGTGGCCTTTTTCATGTCTTTAGGAAGTGGTTCGTATTCATGGGGATCCGTGCCGGTCGGTACGAGGTTATGAATGTCGACATCCTCGCCTCCAATCTCACGGGCGAGATCCTCTAGAATCGTAAAGGATGTGACCACTTTCAATTTATCATCCTCATTCGCTTCACCCGCAGCACTGCTTTCATTTGAACAAGCATTCAACACTAGTACGACCATCAACAGGCCGATCAGATAAGTAATCTTATTCTTCATGTTTAATCTCTCCTAAAAATTTATAATGGCTCATCAATTATGATTTTTTCATCTTGCGAAGCTTTGGCCACAGTACGCCTTGCCTTGGAGAAAAAATCAGCACCAATACAAAGAGGATGGCAGAAGCAATCGCTATGATAGGGCCGGACGGCAGATCATGCATGTAGCTGTAATAGATGCCGACCACTGCAGCGCTGGCTCCAAAAATTGAAGATAATACGATCATGATGGATAGGCGGTTCGTCAGCAGATAGGCGGTCGAGGCCGGCGTAATCAGCAGGGAGACTACCAGTATCACCCCGACTGTCTGCAGGGAGGCGACTGCAACAAGTGTCAGCAGTACCATCAGACCATAGTGGATGAAACGGGTGTTCAAGCCATAAACCCGTGCCATCGTCTCATCGAATGTTGCAATGAGAAGTTCTTTATAGAAGACCACGATAATGATGATGACCAGAAGGCTGACCCCTGCAGTGATCCACATATCAGAAGTCCTGACGTGGAGGACGTTACCGAACAGTATCTGCGTCAAATCTGTTGCACTCTGCGCTTTTGTAATCAGTATGATCCCTAGAGCCAAAGCAGTTGAGAACACTATTCCGATTGAAGCGTCTGTCTTGATTCTACTGTTTTGGCTGATGCCACCTATACCCACAGCAGCGATCACTCCTGCTACTACAGCACCATAGAAATACGAAATACCCAACATGTAAGAAATGGCGATGCCAGGCAGTACTGCATGCGAAATGGCATCCCCCATCAACGACATTCCGCGCAGTACGATGAAACTGCCGATTACACCGGATATGATGCCGACCATTATTGAAGTGATCAAGGCTTTCTGGAGGTAATCATAGAACAATAGGTCATTCAAAAAACTCATGATAGTTTACCTCCCATGTTCTCTAAAACAGCTAATGGCGCATTAAAAGTTTTCTCCATCAGATCTGGGGTGAACACTTCAGCAACCGGCCCTGCAGCAACCAGACCGCCATTCACTAAGATCAAGTCATCAAAATAATCTTCTACTTTGGTCAGGTCATGGTGGATGACGAATAGCGTTTTTCCCTGATCCCTCAATTCCTTCAGAATTTTGATGATGACTTCCTCACTGTGGATGTCGATTCCAACAAATGGTTCATCCATGAATAAGATATCGGCATTTTGAGAGAGACTTCTCGCTACGAACACCCTTTGCTGCTGTCCACCTGAAAGTTCACCTATCTGTTTATCGGCGAATTCTTCCATTCCGACTTTTTTTAATGCTTCCATGGCTATTTTCTTTTCTTTCTCTTTAGGGCGGCTGAATAGGCCCAATTTAGGATAGGTGCCTTGTATCACCGTGTCTTTGACCAGGATGGGGAAATTCCAATCTATATGTGATCTTTGAGGAATATAGGCGATATTCTTACGGATTTTATCGATGGATTTTCCAAATATCTGTACTTCCCCCGAATCTTTTGGCACCAGATCAAGGACTGATTTTACAAATGTTGATTTTCCGGAACCGTTCGGTCCGATAATGCCGATCAGTTTGCCCGAATCCACTGAAACATCAAAGTTTTTTATGGCAATTTTATTAGAATATGAAACGGTTAAATCTTTAACGTCGAGTGACTGCTCCAAAACGTGATCCCCCTATTACTATACATCCCTCTGGGATAGTGAATATTAGGGATCCCTAAGTTAGGGCTCCCTAAACTTAATTCACTATAACAAAAGTAATTGGTTTTTACAAATAAAATTACTAAAGATATGCAAATTTACAGTCATTTAAGTAAATTACATCAAAAAGGGGCCTACTTTGTTTAGTAGGCCCCTGCTAGAATCAACTTTCAAATTTGCTTAGTTTATTGACTTTTTCTTCATACTTCGGCATTTTATTCTTCAATAGCAGCACTAATGATATGAGGATGAAAGCTGCCAGTATCGTCACGAGCAATACATAGATCACCGTACTGAAATTATAATCGAATCCTTGATTGAACACTGCATCCCTGAAACCGGTTACTACAAAGGCCATCGGCACCACTTGATAGAGTCCTTGGTAGAAATCGCTTGAGGTCTCGATCGGGAAAGTACCGGCACTTGATGATAATTGAATGATGAGCAGTACAATGCCTAAAAACTTCCCGAAATTCCCAAAAATCATGACAAGCAGTCCAATCATTGCAATGGAGGCAGTCGACCACACTAGCATGGCCAAGAAAAATTTCCCGTGACTGGCGATTTCAATCTGCATAATCCAGACAATTACAATATATAACAGTGTCGACATCAATAAGGCATGGCTAAGGAACAGTGAGATTCTGCTCACCCACTGGCGTAGTACAGATTGTCTGTCTTCAAAAATCTTATTCATCGGATAGACGACATTGAAGGTGATGCTGCCGATGAACAAGCTTACTGCAATGATGAGCGGCGCAAAGCTCTGGGCATAATTCTGAGTATCTACAATACTTTCAATATCCAGATTGACGGGTGTGGCAATGGCTTTTGCACCATCTTCTGTAAATGCAATATCGTTTTCGTCCAACTGGGATAAAACTTCGTTGAACCTTGTATCAATTTCATCGAGTGCACCAGCAAGTTCTCCCGAACCTTCTACCAAATTCCCTGTGCCAGACTCAAGCTGTGATAAACCGGAATTCAATTCGCTAGCTCCTTGAGCCAACTGGGAACTGCCCGCTTCAATTTGCCCTGCACCGTCTTCCAGTTCTCTTTGTGCACCCAGGACCGCCTGGGCATTGTTGCCGAGAATTGGTGAAAATTGTTCCAATTGTCCTGTGAACTGCGTTTCACCATCATGAAGTGCTTTTGACGACTGACTGAGCTGAGCGGCCCCCTCATTAACCTCAGCAGAGCCCTGATTCAATTGGGCAGTGCTTTCTTCAGCTTCGATCAATCCATCATTGAGATCATGGGCGCCATTTTTTAAATCAGCCAATGCCTGCTTGGCTTCATCACTTTGTTCCGAGAGGTCATTCAGTTGGCCGATGAGTGTAGATGTATAAGTTTCAGTGACGCTCGTTTTTACAGTATCCGTCAGCATGGAACCTGCCTGTTCAGACATTATCGAGCCGATGAAATTATGCCCTGGGTTCGTTTTCAACACCATATCTACTGGTTTCGGATCATCACTCAAAAAAGTCATTGCATTGTCGGAGGCATCTTCAGGAATCCGCAGATAACCGTACGAATCCCCTTTTTGCAGCGCTTTTTTGGCCTCATTCAAGTCGGTGAACTGCCAATCAAGCTGATCATTCCGCTTAAGTTCCTCTTCTATTTCTGCGCCTAGATCAATATCTTCGTTACCCTTATCTTCGTTCACGACATGGAAAGCCATATCATCAGTACGATCATAGGGATTCCACATGGCACCGAGAAAGATGGATGCATATATGACTGGTAATAAAGAAATGACGAGAAGGGAAGTTAGAAGCATTGGTTTTTTGAAGATAAATTTAAAATCTTGGAACATTGAATCACCTTTCCATTATTTGTGCTAAAATATAATTAATGAACACTGTGTACAATAAAATATTATATGTCGTTTTACTTATTGTTCAATGGTTAATATAATCCATTGTGTAGGATAACCAACATAATACTAAGAAAGGTTGAGTATTTTTGAAGAAAGATCTAAGGGTACAGAAAACATTACAAAGCATAGATGATGCAATCATCAAGCTATTGAAAGAGAAGTCATTTGAAAATATTACGATAAAAGATATAAGTGATGAAGCGATGATCAACAGAGGAACTTTCTATAGCCATTACAGCGACAAATATGAGTTGATCGAGAGTTTTCAAGTCGCGCTTGTTTCTGACATCGAGGCATTGTTGTACGGTAACATTGTGGGTGAAAGCTACAGTGAAATTGCAGAAAGCCAGATTAAAGAGACTATCCTGAAAGTTTTTGAGTACCTTAAGGAAAACCGAATACGCGTGTTGACGGTAGCCAACAGTGTGGGTACCACAGAGTTTGCAAAGTATTTTTCCCGTCATATGTATGATTTCTATAAAGTGAAGAGTGAGGAGTTCGGTGTGGATTTGAACTCGGAAGGGTTTACGGATTACTTGATAACATATGTGACGAATGCACATATGGGCATATTTTTGAAATGGCTCAAAAATGACTGTCAGGAATCAACCGAAGAGATGGCGGGTCTAATTGAAACATTCACCATAAATGGCGTGTTTAAGGCAGTTGATATATGAACCGCTGCTGATAAGCTGAATAAGGGTTTGTCCGAGCAATAGCAAGATAAATATGTAAACCCAGACTGAAGAGTGGGCGGAAGGTGACTGAATTGAAGAAACTACTGTATCTATTTACCATTATCATTATATTGGCGGCATGCCAATCCCCCGAAAAGGCAGAGCAGAATACAAGTTCTGTAAAAGGCTCCCAAGGCGAAGAAAACAATCCGGAAGAGACAGAACAAAAAGAATCTAAGTCTATCGAAGAATCGAATTATCCAGGGATAGATATCATTACTGAAATTGAAGACACTGAAACATTGAATGCCAGCACGCAATATCCTGAAACCGCTGTTGATTCCATTGATGGTGCAATCAAGCAATATATTGAGGCTGAGAGGGGCTATTTCAATAAGCAACTTGAAGATTTTGAAGCGCCGCCTTCAGGCCAAGAGGCAATTTTCAACCTCAGCTATGAGACCGAGCGCGTAAATGACAACCTTTATACATTCGACTTTACTACGTATATGTTTACATATGGGGCCAATGGCGAGACGAGAAAGAATATAATAATGGCTGATGTAAAAGAAGGAGAAGTGATAGAAGGTCAGGAAATATTCGATGATACTGCAGAAAATAGGGGATTACTCTATGATTATATTCTTGAATATGCAGAAGAAGATGAAGACTTGAGCCGCTATCTATTTGAAGATGAATTGAAGGAATGGATTGAAGCACCGGATAATGACTTTAATAATGTTTATATAACCAATGTTGGATTGAGTCTGTCATTCAATCAATATGAAATAGCAGCGGGTGCTGCAGGGAGCATTGAGGTTGAGATACCTTCCGATAAAGCACGCAATCTTGTAAAAGAAGAATACACTCAATTCCTGACTGTGTCTGACGAGGAGGATGACACAGAGAAGGAAGAGGATGCAGAAGCGAAAGTATATACTGAACGATCCATTGATAAACAAGCAAAGAAAGTGGCACTTACTTTTGACGATGGCCCCCATCCAGAGCATACTTTGAATATATTGAACACACTTGACCAGTATGATGCAAAAGCAACATTCTTTATGCAAGGTAAAAGGATAGAGTATTACATGGATGTTGCGAAAGAGGTAGCGGAGAGAGGTCATGAGATCGGCAACCATTCGATGAACCATCCAGATTTCACCACACTTTCCTTTGAACAGATCGATATTGAAGTATCCCGGACCAATCAATTGATAATGCAGGCGACAGGGTTGAAGCCTACGGTCTTTAGACCACCGTATGGAAGTACGAATGAGGAAATCAATAATTTCATCGACATGGAGCCAGTGCTTTGGACGATAGACACGGAAGACTGGAAAAATAAGGACCCTAATATAATTGAGAAGAGAATAAGGGTTAACATGCATGATGACGCTATTATTTTGATGCATGATATTCATGGAACAACGGCTCAAGCACTGCCTGATATTTTGGAATATTTGTCTTCTGAAGGATATGAATTTGTAACTGTTTCAGAATTGGACTAATAAATTACCCCGCCGATATCATAAATTGATATCGGCGGGGTTTTAATCTATCTATTATTCATTAATGGAAAAGAATGATCAGCTATCAGATTGTTCTACGAATAGATACTGCGAAGCGGAACTGCTTAGCTCTATATCAATCCCTTGGGTTAGATTCTTGACCAACAGTGAATCATTGGCTAAGTCACGGCTGATGACTGTCAACTTATCTCCGACATTCAGCTTTTTATTTTTAAAATAGGATACGAGATCACTTTCATTGACTATTCTGGAAATAAACAATGTTTCTTCATCCCCAGCTTCTGACAGACGGTAGATATGATGTTCCTGATTGTCTATCAAATTCAATGGAATGGCACCTCCATGAGGGCAATATTCAGGGTGTCCAAGGTACCTCTCCAGACGATCAGCTAGAATATTGCTGGTGGCATGCTCCAAAACTTCAGCTTCATCATGGACTTCATCAATTTCAAACCCCAGATTATCGACAAGAAACACTTCCCATAGACGATGTTTATGGATAAGGTGTTTTGCACGCTCAGCCCCTTCGGGAGTCAATAGACTGCCTTTATAAGGAAAATATTCGGTCCACCCTATTTTTTCAAGACTGACCATCATTTCCGTGACTGTAGGCGGGGATGTACCCAAACGCTCTGCTATTTCCTTGTTAGACACTTTTGTCACCTGGCCACCCAAATCAAAAAGTGCTTTAATATAATCTTCTTTTTTAGGACTCATCTCGACTCTCCTTATATTCCGGGCTGGGAATAGGCATATTGGTATTTGTCTTATGACAACATCTGACCATTATTATAGTTTATAAATGGCGTGAGGACAAAGTTTATATGTACAGCGCAAGATTGGAACGTAAGAAAGAAAAAACCCTTACCACATGGAAATCATCCATACGATAAGGGTTGATATATGCTAGCTTACATCCTACCACCAGTTATTTTGCTGACGGAAAGCCATAGCTGCTTCTACAGAACCGTAACGCTCTTGAGCGTAGTTGATCATGCCTTTTGTCTGTGTTTCAACAGATCCAGTACCCCAGTGTTCTTTTGTTTGACCTAGGCCTCTGTAGCCGAGGTGATTGACTGCACTCGGGTTACCGCTTGATTCTGGCATAACGATATTACTCCACATTGCTTGCGTACCACCGGCAGCAAGGAATTGCTCTTTTACTGAACCGTTAGAAGATGCTTGTGGGCTTGGAGCAGATTGTTTTTGAGTCTGAACTGTTTCTTGGACAGGTTCAGGTGTAGAAGTTTCAACAGTTTCTGTTTGTTGAGGTGCTTGCTCTTGAGTATTGTTTTGAACTGTTTCCTGTGTATCGTAGGATTCAGTTACTTTTGGTGCAGGCTCTTGAGTCTGTGCTTTTGGCTGAGGTGCTACGCTTACGCTGTTATCGTAGTTGCCATAAGACCAAGTGTACTGTGTACCGTTGGACTCGAAGTTGTAGTCCACACCGTTAAGAGTGAAGTTATACTCATATGCGCCTTCATGGATTGGAGAGTTGTTCAATTCAGCAGCGCCGTTCTGAGCCATTGCCGCAAGTTCTTCTTTGTTGATGTCCTGAGCAGAAGCTTCTGCAGATTGGCCAGTAGCGAGTGAAGTGATTCCAAGTCCAAGTGCCATAGTAGTAGTCAATATTGTTTTCTTCATTAAATTTCATCCTCCAAAAAGGTATATATTAAACGTAGTCTTACCGTTGCGTTCATCAAGATTAAGGTGTTTATTTCTAAGACAATGAATAATATATCATGGATTAGAGGATAGTGGGTTACAGTCCAATAATAAGGAGATTACAATTTAGGGCTGTTAGTGTAATATTGACATCTTACTGTATTATTTCTGAATATTATCATGCGAAATATACGATATTGCCCTTTTTAATGGAATTTATAGCCGAAAATAGAAAAATTGGATGATAGTTGGTCTGAAATTAAAAATAATCCACATCATAGGGATGTGGATTATAACATGATCTGTATTCAGTTTGAGGGTGCCCTCTAAAGTTCAAGGCGTGGAGGGTTAGATATACTTGCGGCCTCTTGCAGTCGCAAGTTGTTCTCCTTCTTCCATATATTTTTCGATGCCTTCGGCTGCCCGATATGCCAATGCACCAATGGTAGGTGTCGGGTGGTGGCCGCCGAACTGCGGGAAGGCAGATCCGCCCACGACGAACAAGTTATCTACATCCCACATCTGAAGATAGTTATTTACTGCAGATGTTTCAGGGTCATCGCCCATGACGACACCGCCGGTATAGTGTCCACCGGAATATACATGGTCGAATTCATCTGGCACTTCCCCATCTTCAATGATGTCAGCACCCATTTCTTCCATGATTTCGTGACATTTTTCGATACCGAATTTACCGATGTTCCTTTCCTGATCGCCAAATTTGTAAGTAGCGCGTAAGAGAGGGTCACCGTACTCATCTTTATATGTTGGATCAAGATCGAGATAGTTATGCCAGTAGGACATGGTAATCGCTGTATACCATATTACCAATGAGCGGTAGGCATAATGGAGTGATTTGTCTTTGTACTCTTTTCCCCAGCTTGGTGTATCTCCCGGTACATGGCCACTGCTTGAAATAGCCCCGAACCCATATTGCCTCAATTCAATGGCACCGCCGCCGATGAAATCAAGGTCCGAGTGGTCGAAGTTATCTGCAGCATAATCGTTTACAGCAGCCCCGAGTGCCCCGGCCCCCATATAAAGGTTGAATTTCTCATTTTCGAAATAACCACGTGCGCCATGGAAAGCAGAGTTATACTGGCCATTGAAATTACGACCGATAGTCCCTTTTTTCGTCTCGGGGTCGTATTGTTCACCAATATCCGAGAGCATCAGCAGACGATTATTTGAAAATGCGAATGCTGCCAATACGACTACATCTGCAGGTTGTTCATATTCGTCACCAGTTGCTTCATCGACATACATGACGCCAGTCGCTTTCTTGGAATCATCATCGTACAGTACACGACGTACATTCGCGCGTGTCCTCAGTTCGAAGTTATCTTGTTTTGAAGCGGTTTTTACTACGGTTGCGATAGGATCTGATTTAGCCGAGAAATCACACCCAGCACGTGTACAGAATGAACAGTACATGCAGGCGTTGAGCTTTTCACCGTCTGGATTCTCATAATTTTGTGAGAGGTTGCCTGCTGCAATCTGGAAAGGATGTAAGCCGAGATTCTTTGCCGCATCCTTAAAAAGCTTCAGCGAAGGTGTTTCTTTTAGAGGTGGATTTGGCCATGGTTTTTTCCTCTCTGGTGCCATTGGGTCCTGCTCTCCTGAAATGCCGGCAGTATATTCCCACTTCTCGTAGTATTTCTCCATCTCATCATAAGTAATGCCCCAATCCTGAAGATTCATATCTTCAGGAATTTTATCTTCACCGTAACGGTCAATCGTCTGGCTCCGTATTTCGAATTCATATGGCCAATAGCGGTATGAGGCACCAGCCCAGTGTACACTAGCTCCGCCGACACCAGTTCCAAGCTGCATATCTTCCATCGTGCGTACCGGCAGAGCGGTTTCATCGATTTCATTTCTTGAAGTGATGGTGTCGCCAGAGAGTTCCTGCATGATTTGATAGCGGTTATCAAACCTCAGTTCATCTTTGACGCCAATATAATCTTCTCTGGTTTTGTCGGCACCTTTTTCCAGTGCTACGACCTTTTTCCCGGCTTTAGCCATCTCGGCGCTTACGATGCCTCCGGCCCATCCCATACCTACTACAACGACGTCCACCTTATCTAACTTTTCGGCCATCTATATGCCACCTCCCTGATATTGCCTCAATGCTTCCGGCTCCAATGATTGGAACTCTTTTGATTCTATTTCATTAATCCAACCCATACGGGGTCCAGGATATTCGATCATTTTCCATCCTTGCATATCCTTATTGCCACCATAGGCAGGATCAGAATAGACTCCTTCTATCGTCATATTTCTGAGCAAGTTAAAGAAGAATTCAGAAGTTACACCTTTAATGTCAACATCCCCTGCTTCGAAACTTTTCAGGATATCATCTTGTGCCGCTCCGTCAAGATCCGGGAACGCCTTATCATGTTTTTCATTGCTCACTTCATCCAGACGTCTCAAACCGAAAAGGAATATGTCCCCACGTATCAGTTTTGCCTGAAGTCCATGTGTGTCTGAAGCCATCGGTTTAAAAGGTCCCATTGTGTAATCTTGGCTGTTCTGCCCGTAGAATCCACTCATCTGTCGATCTATGAAGTAAGGCACGCCGAGCGCAATAGCCCCAGGGCCATTATCATCTTCAGGATAGATGCGTTCAGTAGCTGCAGCCAGCGTTTCGAAATCTTCACTTCGGCTGAAGAAGGTACGCGCAGCCATATTGCCGTCTTCGGCACCAGAATCTGATCCAGTTGTTTCATTGGAAGTTGCTGTTTCTTCATCATCAAGTAGATTGGTTTGATCCATGACGACACCACCGAGTAAAGAACCTCCAATGATTCCACCGGTAAATACCCCGGTAGTCTTCAAAAAGTCACGTCTTGAAAATTGCTTTTCATTATCATTGCCGCTCATTGTCATTCTCCTTCCATAAGGTTATTTAGACATAAATTGGACATATCCATACTCTAAGTCTAACTTTAAAATTGATGATGTCAATGAACATAATAAAGTAAAAAACAATATATTGATGGGCTATTAGGAAATGATTAAGTGTAGGGACACAGTTAATATAGATAGACTTATGTTAAGACAACTATGGTTCATAAAATTGAGTTGCCAGAGCAGTTTTTTAAAATGATGCCAGTTGTAAAAATAATACCGGGTAGGGTATAATGATATTTAATAGAAAGGGGGATACAGATGTTTTCAATCTTTAATCCAGTAAAATCTGTTTCCATAGAAGAGTTAGCTGAAGTATTGCAAAGGAATAGTAAGCTGCTCGATGTAAGAACTCCTGGGGAATACCGTTCCGGTCATATCAGAAAATCCATCAATCTGCCATTAAATAAAGTATCTGATTACAAAGATGACTCAAAACCAGTCTACATCATCTGCCAATCCGGCATGAGGAGTAAGAAAGCGACGAAAGTTCTCAGGAAAAAAGGTATAGAAGCAATAAATGTACGCGGGGGAATGAACCAGTGGCGGGGTAAGAAAGTGACTGGGAAATAAGAAGAAACTGGCATTGGCACATAAATTAATACTCGAGTGACTATAAAAGAGTGAATGATTCCACAATAGTCAGGATTGTAATTTGAGTAATGCGTGGTACATTGGAAAGTAATGGTTTACTCGGTGTAAAAGTATGTTTCGGCATCAATGGCCATATAAAAATAAAGGGAGTACGGATATGGATATTAAGGTTCTGTATGAAGATAATCATCTTCTTATTGTTGAAAAGCCAGTGAATCTATTGGTTCAAGGAGATGATTCGAAAGATGAAAATCTATTGGATATACTAAAAGAATACATTAAGGAAAAGTACAACAAGCCGGGGGATGTCTATCTGGGGCTTGTACACAGGCTTGATCGGCCTGTGGGAGGGGCGATTGTGTTTGCTAGGACTTCAAAAGCCGCTTCAAGATTATCCGAGGCATTAAGAACGCATCAGATCTACCGTAAATATGTTGCCGTAACGCGTGGACATTTGTCTGAAAATCATGGAAGATTGACTGATTATCTGCGGAAGGACCGCAGCAAAAATATTGTAAGTGTAGTCAAATCAGATAAAAAAGATGCTAAACAGGCAGTGATGGATTACAAAGTTCTAAAAAGCAATGAAGAAGGCAGCCTGATTGAAATCGAATTGAAGACAGGACGTTCCCACCAGATAAGGGTCCAGCTGGCCAATCAGGGGACCCCTCTTTATGGTGATCAGAAGTACGGCCGAAGTATAAATAAGCCGGGTCAGCAGATAGCACTTTGGGCCTCTAAACTGAGTGTGAAGCATCCTACTAAAGACGAAATGGTCGTTGTCGAATGCCCGCCACCGGAAACATATCCCTGGTCCTATTATATGTAAGTAATGAAGAAACCCAGTCCATATAAAACCCCTTCCTATGTCAAGAAACTGACTTAGGAGGGGGTTTTATGATAAATTCTGTGTGGTTTTTGTGTTTGGGTTGATGGCGGCATTTATAATTAATCTTCTTCTTTTGATCCAACCTTCAAATCTTTGGCTTCAAATACTTTAGTCCTAGCCGGATAACGGGGATGATCTTCCTTTAATGACCGGAACAGTGACCACATCATAAAGATGATGACAAGTGAAAATGGTAGTGCCGCGATAATCAGTAGGTTTTGTATACCTTGTGTGCCGCCCGTGTAGATCATGATGAGGGCGAAGGCGGATAAGGTGATGCCCCAGATGATCTTGACTATGCCACTTGGAAAATTATTTCCATTTGTCGTCAACATCCCGATCACGTATGTCGCCGAGTCGGCAGATGTGATAAAGAATACCGCGATGACGATAAGGGTAAGCAGACTCAACAGGAAACCTAAAGGATAATTCTCAAACATTGCAAACGTCGCAGTTTCCGTTGCGAATCCTGAAATATCCGCTATGCCATTCTCCTGCAGATTGATTGCCGAACCTCCAAATACCGCAAAGAATATGAAGCATACGAGTGTCGGAGCAAATAAAACGCCCAATATGAATTCTTTGATGGTCCGCCCTTTCGACACACGGGCGATGAAGATACCGACAAATGGAGCCCAGGAAATCCACCATGCCCAGTAGAAAACGGTCCAATTTTCAAGCCATGCAAATGCATCACTGTCATTCATGGGCAGTCTCAAGCTCATATCGAAGAATCCGGAAATATAATTCCCAAGAGAATTGGTAAACATATTAAGGACATAAAGTGTAGGGCCAACAAGGAAAAGGCCGATCAGTACTACCACTGCAATGACCATATTGAAATTGCTCAACATTTTAATCCCCTTATCGATCCCAGACCAGGTCGACCATGTGAAGAGCAGAGTCGCTACGGCTATGATGAGGAATTGGACAAGAAAATTAGCGGGAATCCCAAACAGGAAGTTGAATCCCTGATTGATCTGTAAGGCGCCAAAACCGAGGGTTGCAGCTACTCCCGTCACTGTAGCGATTACAGCAAGCACATCCAGGAAGGTGCCTAGGGCACCCTGCATCAATTTTTTCCCAAACAAAGGCGTTAACGTGGCGCTTACGAGGCCTTTATAGCCTTTGTGAAAATTAAAGTAGGCAAACACAAGTGCCACTATGCCATACACCGCCCATGCGTGTATGCCCCAGTGGAAGAAGGAGAACTGCATAGCCTGATCAATGGCTTGCTGCGACCCGGGGGATGCAATAGGTGATGAAGAAAAAGCATGGCTGATTGGTTCGGCTGTGGTCCAGAAAACTAGCCCTATGCCCATTCCGGCACTGAAGAGCATCGCAAACCATGAATGGAGGGAAAATTCAGGTTCTTCTCCTTCCTTACCAAGGGTGATGTTGCTGAATCTGGAAAAAAGAAGATAGATACAGACAAAAAGTATGGCCAATACCAACAGCAGATAGTACCAGCTGAAATTTGTGGATATGAGTGATGTTACATACTGCGTAGATGACTCCAGTCTCTTAGGTACGGCTGCTCCCACTGCCACGAAGAGGATACAGATGGCTAAAGCCCACCAAAATACTGAACTAATTGATTTTTTATCATTCAATTCAACCACTCCTATATATGAAAGAATATGATGTTTCCCGGGAAATGCCCATGGAGGTTGGAATGCCTGCTGATCTATCAGCAGGCATTCCAATCACATGGCTATTCTACCAAGTTGGCTTTAACAAGATAATCTTTTGCAACGCGGTAAGGGTCTTCATTTTCAACCGCAACTCTATAGTTCATCTCCTGCATTTCTTCGTTCGATATTTTACCTGCCAACTTGTTCAATGGTTCTACTATTTCGGGATGCTCCTCCAAATAGGCCTCCTTGAAAAGAGGTGCACCTTGGTAAGGGGGGAATACATTCTGGTCATCCTCCAGGATTACCATCCCGAATTGTCTGAGTTCAGCATCAGTTGAATATGCATCGACAAGATTGATGTCACCACTCTCCACCGCCTGGTACCTCAGGCTCGGTTCCATTGTGCGTACATTGTTGAAGTCGAGGTCATACGTTTCTTTTATGGCTGGATAGCCATCTGTCCTGTCGCTGAATTCAAGTGTGAAACCAGGTTTTATCTCATCTTCTATACTTCTTAGGTCCCCTATCGTTTCAAGATCATTCTCTTCTGCAAACTCTTCCTTTACGGCAAGTGTATAGGTATTATTGTATTCCATCGGTTTAAGAAGCGTCATATCAAATTCATCCTCCAGGCTGGATTTGGCCTGTTCATAGACAGCTTCTTCTTCTTTGGAGTCAAGCTCTTCCTTAGTCAACTCGCCAAGGACTGTCCCTGTAAACTCAAGATAGCCGTCAATGTCATCGGATTTCAAGGCACTGAATAGGAAAGAAGTCTTACCGAGTCCATCTTCGACTTTAACTGCATAGTCTGTTTCTTCTTCAATAAGTATTTTATACATATTTGTGATGATGGAAGGCTCTGTTCCAAGTTTTCCGGCGATGGTCACTGTTTCTTCCTTTTGGGAGAAGAGCGGCCCTACTGAGATCAGCAACATGGCCAGAAGTATTGCACCGAGCGTAATGGTTATTTTCTTATAGGATAGATTCTGGATTATCCGAAGCGCAACATCAAAGAATATCGCAAGCAATGCTGCAGGAATAGCACCGAGTATAATCAGGGAAGTGTTGTTGCGGTCGATCCCGAGTAATATCAAGTCCCCGAGACCGCCAGCCCCGATTAACGCCGCGAGTGTCGCTGTTCCAATGATAAGTACCATGGCTGTACGTATACCAGCCATTATGACAGGCATTGCAATGGGAAGTTCAACCTTTGTCAGACGTCTCATTGGCTTCATGCCTATCCCGCTCGCTGCTTCAACCAAGGAATCATCCACTTCATCGATGCCCGTAAATGTGTTTCTGAGTATTGGCAGCAATGCGTATATGACGAGGGCAATCACTGCCGGCACTTTACCAATGCCAAACAAAGGTATCATCAAGCCGAGCAGTGCGAGAGAAGGTATCGTCTGCAAGACAGCTGCAGTATTGATGACTGCTTCCGATAGCTTTTTTGTTTTCGTAAGTGCGATGCCAAGTGGTACTCCTATAAGGACTGCAATAAGTAAAGCGATGAATGAAATCTGGATATGTTCTATCAAAGTGGTGAGGAGTTCGCCTTTTCTATTGCTGAAAGTTTCGAAAAAAGTACTCATTAGCGCTCCTCCTTGCTGCTAGACATGTACCTGAAAACATCTTTGGGACGGATCCGCTTCCTGCCCTGGTCAGTAAGGACGATTACACTGTCATTTTCCGACAAGCGATCAAATGCATCACGAAGAGAAGCATTGCCTGAAAGTTCAGGAACACCGATATTTTCCTCCCCATCTAATGGGGGTATTTCTTTAGCCAATTCGCCTAAAGCCACTTGTTGCATACGATAATTATCCAGGTCGCCAATGAATTCCCTGACGAAATCATTGGCAGGTTGTGACATGAATTCGTCAGGAGTGCCGATTTGTTCAACTCTACCTTCCCGCAGCAAACAGATTCTGTCACCAAGTTTCAAAGCTTCCTGAATATCGTGTGTGACAAACACAATGGTTTTTTTAATCTTTTTCTGAAGGTCTACAAGATCATCCTGGAGTTTTTCCCGACTGATCGGATCAAGTGCGCTGAATGGTTCATCCATGAGGATGACAGGCGGATCTGCTGCAAGAGCCCGGACGACCCCCACCCGCTGCTGCTGACCCCCGGATAGTTCACCCGGATAGCGATTTTTAAACTGTTTGGGTTCAAGTCCGACCATATTCATCAGCTCGTCTATCCGGGCGTCAATCTCCTTGGTGGACCACTTCTTCATCTGTGGTACCTGAGCTATATTTTCTTTGATGGTCATGTGCGGGAACAATGCAATCTGCTGTAGGACATAACCGATATCCCACCGCATTTCATAGATCGGATATTCACTGATTGGATTATCCTTGAAATAGATATATCCATTTGATAAGGAAATAAGCCGGTTGATCATCTTCAAGGTGGTGGTTTTGCCACAACCTGAGGGACCAATCAGCACAAAGGTCTCGCCTTCTTCAATATTGAAACTTACATCGTCGACCGCTAACTTGTCGCCGTACCGCTTGGTAACATTTTCAAATTTGATCATAGAGTCTCTCCTAGTTAAATGACTTATTAGGTATGTGAATGGATAGGAAGGTCAGGTCTCGGCAGGATAGACGACTGTACCATCTTCTTCAATAATGGGCATGGCGCCCCACTTCCCGAGCTCGTGTTCAACAACCTGGGGGGCGTCCTTGTCATAGATCAGATGGTGCACATCCCAACCGTTTGCTGCCATCCAATTGCTGATTATAAGACGATGACAGCGTGCAGGGTGCCTTTCAGAACACATGCAGGCTACTTTATAGTCATCAGCTATGGCTTTGATTTCCTGCATTCCCTCCATAAATTCATCCGTCAAAGTGTAATCGGCGTAATTATGGAACGATTGATTGTGCCATCCATCGTTCAGGTTACTCCCTACTACGGAGGATGTGCTTTTTCTACCACCGAGAAGCGGGTGATGACGATAGGTTATATGTGAGTCTTCAAGCCATTCGCTCATTTGTTCTATATCAAAATGAGGGTGTTTACGGCTATGAGGAAATGCTCGTATATCAGCAATATAATCAATCTTTTCATAAGCGAGCAGTTTTAGGAATTCGGTTTGGCTATTTGTGGAATGCCCCACTGTATAAACGTCCATAACAGCCACTCCTCCAGTTTAACATTCTTGATTCATTAGAAGTCCCCTGGCAATAAGCAGGGGACTTTGTTAATTTTTAAATTTTAAAAGCAATGGCACACTTACAGCAGCGGCACCTAATACTAGTGGGTACCATTTCATGGATGAATTTGATCTGCTTGTGCGCGTGCTTCTTTTGCTGGAATCGGTGACAGAATTCTCTTTTTTCGTAGTTTCCTCCTGCCCCAGTCCTTTTAATATCTGCAGTGCCATATTGAGTCCTGCCACGACTTCCGGATCTTTCAATGCGGCGAAGAGCTCCCTGTAGCCGGAAGATCGATTACTTTTGTCATATTTGGCAGCCTGGGCAATGCCATTATTCAATTTATGGGCAACGGGCTCCAGACTATCCATATCGAGGCTACTGAGAAGTTCAAAAAGTAACAGCAGGTTATGGATTGAATGAGGCGCCCTGGAACCGTCCAAGGCCGTAACAAGCCGAGTGACGATTTTACTGCTTTGACCAAGCGAGGCATTTGCGATATTGAAAAATTCACGCTCACGCATTTTTTCCATCATCTCAAGAACATCGTTCAATGAGTCTTTATGTTCTATAAACAACTCTTCGATTTCGTGCAATGCCTTATCATGCTCAACTTCCGGGTCGACTTTCATTTTATGGATGACTTTTGTCGCTTTAGCCATTATTTATTCGACCTTCTTTCCTTTACGATATCACCTGGGAAGATATAGTCATCCCGTGCCCACTTCTCCTCGACGCGTACCCCTATCTGAGGCTGAGGATTCCCATTACGGTGGTTGATTCTAGGCATTGGGCTTTCCCCTTTCGGTTCGAGAACTTCCATTTTAACGGAGACTTCCTTATAGGCAGGGGTATCCGTATCTTTATCGGAATGGGAACTGGTCAAGTAGTTTATCGCTCCTTCACCATTGGTGTTCATCGGCAGGTAAAGTTGATTGCCGAACACCCGGTCTGTAACGATGCAGCTTACTTTGACGCTACCGTAAGGCGAGGTCAATCTGACTACTGTACCATCTTCCAGATTACGTTCCCTGGCAAGTTCATGTGAAACTTCCAAGAATACTTTCGGAGTTTTTCTGGTGATGCCTTCAGATTTATAGGTCATATTCCCTTCGTGGAAGTGCTCGAGTATACGGCCATTGTTGACATGTAGATCATAATCTTCACC
Organism: Salinicoccus jeotgali; assembly: GCF_039538805.1. GTDB lineage: Bacteria > Bacillota > Bacilli > Staphylococcales > Salinicoccaceae > Salinicoccus > Salinicoccus jeotgali. Next base: position 47,120 of record NZ_BAABCK010000004.1, read on the forward strand.
AAATTCCACTGGCTTTGTCCAATCGACCGGCCACAGGCGGGCTTTGCCGTCAGGGAATGGGAACTTGTCTTCGAATAGAAGAGGAGTATCAGTACCATCTGCATCTACAGGCCACTGCAGACTATCATATCCTTCAAGTCGGTCATAACTGACACCTGCAAACATCGGTGTTAATGAAGCTGCCTCATCCATGATTTCTGAAGGATGGCCATAATCCCAATCAGCTCCCATACGGTTGGCGATTTCGACGATGATCTGCCAATCTGGTTTAGAATCTCCGAGTGGATCCAAAACTTTATAGAGGCGCTGGAAACGTCTCTCTGTATTGACAAAAGTTCCATCCTTCTCAAGGCTCGGACTGGCAGGGAGAACGACATCGGCGTATTCACATGTTTTTGAGAAGAATATATCCTGAACTACGAAGAAATCGAGTTTTTCAAAAGCTGAATGTACATAGTTGATATTAGAATCAACGATGCCCATATCTTCCCCTTTCAGATACAAAACATCTAATCTGCCATCATGCATGGCATCAACCATTTCATGGTTGTTCAAGCCAGGTTCCTTAGGTATGTCAGTACCCCAGCTCTTCTCAAAGCGGCCTCTTACTTCATCATCACTAACAAACTGGTACCCTGGGAAACGGTCCGGCATGCTGCCGAAGTCACTTGCTCCCTGAACATTATTGTGTCCACGCAGAGGATATGCTCCGGCACCTGGTTTCATATAGTTGCCTGTAACGAGCAATAGGTTCGATATCGCTGTACTTGTATCACTGCCCCCACCATGTTGTGTGACACCCATGGCCCAAAGTATGGAAGTGGTTTTGGCCTGGTGGATGGAGGTGGCTATCTCAATCAGTTCATCTTTCGACATTCCTGTGGTTTCGGAAGCATAATCCAGTGTGTATTTATCTAGACTCCTGATGTACTCTTCGACATCGTTGACATGCTCACTCAAGAAGGTTTCGTCATGCCACCCCTGATCGATGATATATTTCGTGACAGCAGATAGCCATACTAAGTCACTGCCAGGTGCGGGTCTGACAAACAAATCCGCGCGATCTGCCATTTCATGTTTGCGCAAGTCTGCGACAATCACTTTTTGGCCATAGAGTTTCTGGGCACGCTTGACACGTGTTGCGAGTACAGGATGTGATTCTGCCGTGTTGGACCCGATTGTAATGACAAGTTCAGCTTGACCGATGTCCGTTATGCTACCGGAGTCCCCACCGTATCCGACCGTACGCCATAGACCCATAGTAGCCGGAGATTGGCAATATCTGGAACAATTGTCGATATTATTTGTACCGATGACACCTCGTCCTAATTTCTGCATTAAATAGGATTCTTCATTCGTACATTTTGAGGAAGAGATGAATGCCAACGCATCTGGTCCCTTCTTACTCATTGTTTCTTTGAATTTACTTTCTATAAGGTCAAGCGCCTCTTCCCATTCTGCTTCGCGGAAGGCATCGCCTTCTCTTATCAGTGGTTTTTTCAGACGTTCTTCACTATTGACGTAATCCCATCCAAACTTCCCTTTAACACACGTGGAGATACCGTTAGCAGGGGCCTCTTCCTGAGGTTCTATTTTTAATATCTCGCGGCCTTTCGTCCAGACATCGAAAGAACAGCCGACTCCGCAGTAGGTACATACGGTTTTTGTCTTTTCGATTCTTTCTTCGCGCATCTGGGCTTCCATATCTGAAAGGGTCATCAAAGAGCCATAACCAGTTTCTACATCTTTAGTGATGTTGACCATTGGTCTGAATGATTCTTGAGCCATTCCGGTCAGGAAGCCGGCCTCTCCTTCCATACCAGTCTCCATCATAGCGTTACAAGGACATACCGTCGCACAATGTCCGCAGTTTACACACGATGATTCATCTATCGTCGTATCATTGTCCCATATGACTCTTGGTTTTTCGAGAGTCCAGTCAATCAGGAGTGTTTCGTTGACCTGGAGGTCTTGGCACGCCTCCACACAGCGTCCACATAGAATACACTGGTCAGGATCATAGCGATAGAATGCATTTCGATTGATTTCCGCCCCTTTTGTTTCATGGGGAGTATCCTGGTGTTCGATTCTCATCTCTTTTACTGTATTATGTATCTCACAGTTCCCGTTGTTGAAATCACACACTGTACAATAGAGCTCGTGATTACCGAGTATGCGGTCCATCGCGATAAGTTGCGCTTCATGAACATCATCGCCAAGTGTTTCCACTACATCTCCAGGCTGTAATTCTGTGGAACACGACCGTACAAACTCTCCATTGACTTTTATGATGCATGTATCACATGTTTCAATCGCACCAAGGCTTGGATGGTAACAGAGGTTAGGTGGTTCCAGGTTAGTATTTTTCAAATGATCCAATGCTGTAGTATTTTCTTCGATCGATTGTGTACTGCCGTTTAAAGAAACATCGAATGGCTGCATGATAAGATTCCCCCTTATTAGACAGATTTATAGAGTATTTCCCTTATGAAAACGAATCCAAACATTTTTACAAGCCTTTATATAGAAAAAGACTTTTCAGGATGTGAATAGCATAAGAGTTGCTTATCATTCTACTATTAATGTAAATAAATAGAAAGTTCGAAATTGACAACGAAATTAAGGGGAGCAGACCAGCCAGGATACTTAATGATAAGGAAGTGTCGGAGTTCGGTGATCTGGGAATCAAGGGAGATGATGCGGAAAAGTTGAAGCGGGTTTAAATAAAGGAGTCAAATTTATAACGCCATCTATTGAATAGCAATAAGGTAACGGGACAGAAATGCTTAAAACACTATTAAATAAACGTTCTCAAATAATAAATAATGTCATGCATTATAAATTTAAGTAATGCATGGCGTTATAAATACAGGAAATGAGATATATTGCTAAATATTTTGCTGCCTGTTGCCAGAGAAATAAAATTCCTATGTTCCAATACTTTTCGGACGAGGATTTTCTTTGGGATGGATATAGGAATACTGGTCGACTTTTTCGGAAGGTATAAGTCTTTCTGTTATTTCATAAGGGGTATTGTAGTTCATTTCAAAAATGACGAGTGAACCATCTTCTTTTACCGATTCTATATAAGCGACATGTCCCAGTTCCCCACGTTCCGTTTGTAGCACGGCCCCAGGAGCGGGTTTTTGGTCTACATTATAATCATCATCGGTTGCATTCGAAGCCCACAACTCAGCATCATGCCAGTCCACCCCTATCATATTGCCGTCTTTTTTAATTTCTTCAAATACATAAAAGGTGCATTCTCCTTTCTCGTAAGCGTTGTACGCCATAGGATCAGGAAGGATTATGTATTCTATATTAGCCCACAATCCATCTTCCATCTGTTTGTCTACATAATAAAGACCAATTGCGAGCGAGGTTATGGCGATGGCTGTAAACCATTTTTTCACGTGGAACATCTCCCTATAATTAATGGTGTTTGGTGGTCTAAATCAAGTACTTAGAAGTGCAGTTATTTTAAAAAAGCAGCTGATGGCAGCTGCTTTCCTATCTATTCATTCACTTTTTACTGAATGTTTCAATTAGACTCAATAAGCTGAGCGATGCCCATTTAAGAGCATTCTTGCTACCTTCGAATCCATGTCCTGCTTTAAGGTGCTTAAATACCGCAACAACTAAGACGCCACTGATCATCAGCGAACCGATACGATTAAATGATTTGCCAAGGAATGACGCAAACAGGAATAGTGAACCGATTGCTTCGAGATAACCCGCAACCTTCATCTGGTCTGGGGTAACATTAAATTCTTTTTCGAAATCCTCGCCCATTTGACCTTCATTTTCTATTTTTGCCAGGCCGCCTTCAATGACATTTTTGCCTATGTAGGCATTTAATAAATACTGTATCATTAACAACATCTCCTTTCATAATCTATAGTTTCTCAGACTGGATGAATAATGTCACTAAATGTGCTTACTTAATGTAAGTACTAACGGATATACCGATACGACATCAGCTTTTGTAACATATCAATCTCTTCCTGCAGTCGTATGCCGATATTTGTATCCTTTATTTTTTTTCTCTCAACTTCCTCATCAACGACTCGCCTGACGGAAAGTGCATCTGCTCCATGCTTCAGCACATTTTCTTTGGAATTGAAGTGCTGATGAGCCACTAGCTGCATGCCATATGAGTTGAATAGGAGGGTATAGCCAGCTATGCCGGTCGTTTTCTGGTAAGCTTTCGAAAAACCTCCATCGATGACGATCATTTTCCCATTGGCCTTAATTGGATTTTCTCCATCTCTTTCTTTAATAGGTGTGTGCCCATTGATGATATGTCCGCTAACAGGGTCCAAATCAAATTCTTCAAGCATTTTTTGGCACATCTCCACATCTTCCCTCAAGTGATAATAGGGGTTCTTCTCTTCTTTATGGGAGCTTTTGTCAGCGATGAAATACCGTTCAAACGTTGTCATTGCACGTTTTCCGAACAAGGAAGAATATTTTCCTGTCCATAGATACCAAACAAGGTCGGTGGCAAGATCATCCGTCTGTTCGATATTGGAGAATGATTTGCGTAGATAGTATTCAAATTTATCAAGTAGCTCCCGTCCTTTATAGACAGATCCATCTATTTCCATGGCTTCCATATCGCCGTTTTCATCAACCGGAATACATCCATGTATAAGCAAATTGCCATTGTACTTAAGGTAGAGGTTCCCTTTTTTCATAAGAAAATTCATATGCCGTTTTAACTTTTCAGATTGTTGTAAGGATAGTAGCAGTTTATCAATGACTTCCGCCTCTTCTTCAAGAAGTCGGGTCGGATCATCAGGGTCGACTGTAGAGAAGCAGGTATGCTGCAGAGAATAAGTTTTCCCATAAACTGTTATTTTTTGATTGTCGTAATCCACTTTTTCAAGTACCAGGCGCTCGTCCATATCAAAATACGGACGACGTTTTATTATGGGGGCCTCCAGTTTGAATTGTATCATCGCGATGGCTTGATGGATTTTAGTAATCTGTAGCTTTTCCTGTTCCGGAAGGGCAATGTCGGAGTGCTGTTTTGGATGGAACTGGGGATTATCATCATAATATTTCTCAGCCAAATTCAAAAGAGGCCGTAAGTTTATACCGTAGGCATCTTCAATGATATCCAGGTTATCATAGCGGGCACAGATGCGGATGATGTTGGCAAGGCACACTTTAGAACCTGCGTAGGCACCAATCCACAATACGTCGTGGTTGCCCCACTGGATATCGAGTGAATGGTAATCAATGAGCGTATCCATTATCTTATCGGGCTCCGGACCACGATCATATATATCGCCTACAACGTGGAGGTGGTCTACGACTAGGCGTTGAGTAGTATAGGAGAGACCGGTTATGAGTTTCTCTGCTTGTCCAAGCGCAATGATTTTATCTACGATGGTTTCATAATAAGATTTTTTGTTTGTATCTTCATCACTTTTGTAAAGTAGCTCTTCAATGATATAGACAAACTGTTTTGGGAGAGCTTTTCTAAGTTTAGAACGTGTATATTTCGAAGAGGCATATGAAATCAATTCAATCATATGATGTATTTTGGTTCTATGCCATTCATTTAATGCTTGTTTTGAAGCCATCTGATCCTTGACCAGCTTTAATTTTTCTTCAGGATAGTAGACGAGGGCTGCAAAATCACTTATTTCATTTTCAGTCATGCGGTGTTTGAAGACATCGTGGATCTTAACGCGTACGTTACCTGACCCATTCCTTAATACATGCTGAAATGCTTGAAATTCACCATGGAGGTCGCTGACAAAGTGCTCAGTTCCTTTTGGAAGATCCAGTATTGATTCAAGATTGATGATTTCGGTCACTACTTTTTCTTCGCTATCGAACTTGTCGGAGAGAAGGTCCAAGTATCGGGAAGTCATGTCTCTTCCCTTACCTGCCCCCTCATTGAAACCGTTACCAATAGAATTCGCCATTAAATACACTCCCATTTGTACGTTATATCCCCATTATACTTTAAATGACCATTTTCATAAATCGAATTTAAATAATTATATACAGATCATTTCCATGGAGAGTCTGTCCAAAAGTGGATTCAACTCATATGAGCAATGGTGTTATAGACATTGTTTTTAAAATACCAAAACATTACGGGAGTGTATAACGCTATAATAACGTCGATATATCTATATATGTTCAAAAGGGGGTTAATCAAAATTGATCCTTCAGCCATTTATAATTAAAAAAGAAATGAAAAAAGGCCTATATAGGCCTCTTTTTATGGTAAGTATACGAATAACCCGTTCATTAATTATAGGAATTTCTATCGTTACCATAGCATTGGAAGATAAAAATCGAATAGCGCACCAACACATAATTTACGATGACTACAGCTAAAGCCAATTCGAAGATCGAAGCGAATTTCAGTACTTCATTAGCTAGCTCCTTATCATCAACCAGTTGAAAGACTTTGATGATCGAGGTGGCTGAGATGACTACAGGGAACGTGAGGGCAGCATAGCTTGGATGAAATTTATACTGCATGATTTTAGGCAACATGAAAATAATGAAAAAATATAGTAGTTGCGATAGAGCGAGCAGTATATAGACGATACTCTCCGATGGTTGGTCTATAACAGATAGATAACCGGTCAAACATAATGATCCCGGGGCAGCAATAATGGCGATTAGCGGCAAAGTCGATTTTGTAGCCTCTCTTTTAACCAATTGGCTTATGACGATCGGCAAAAGTACAAGATAGAAGGCAAGCGCAAACCAAATGATGATTCGTCCAAATTCTGGACCGAAATTGCTTGATGTGGCTGGAATGACCCCGATACCTACAAACGTAACAAACCACCCTGGATTAATGTATTCCGACCTTATGTTTCTGGGTGCAAGGAAGTATAAAGTGAAGAACCCCATAAGGCTGAAGTGAAGTATTATAGCAATCCACCATATGAGCAATATAATCGAATCATGCACGGTAAAGCGGCTTAGTGTATGACAGAGCATCATCATGGACATGGGGAAGGTTGGAGAAATGGCTGCAACGATCGGGTTATTCAATGTTTTTAAAGTTTCTTTACCTGTAATGGTGATCTTTAGGAAAAATAAAAACATCATCAGTATCCCAATTACGGTGAAAGTCCATCCAATCCTGTCATAGTGTATTGAGAAAAAAAGATGGCCGAGCGATACTAAGCCAAGTATCAATCCACTTATGGAGACGGGGATTTGGGTAAGGAAATGTTTCATATCATGGCACTTCTTTTCTAATTTAATGATGAGGCGCAGTGTAAATGAACACAATGATATATTGTAACTAATCGACCGATGATTATCAATCTGAAAATTTTGCTCAAATATAAAGAGCGTAGAGTCCAATTTCTAATTTTGTATATGGAAACGTATATTGAAAGAGTGCTTCCGTGCCACCACTTCACGATCGAGTCCAGAAGAAGTGCCTCTTTTTTTATGGGTTTTCTGATACTGGCTCGATTCCTGCCAATTATGAAAATCCTGAGCGCTATCCCATAATGTCAGAATGACATAATAAGGGCCAGACTCACCTTTCATAACACGGAGTGCTTTAAAGCCTGTCACAGTAGCAAGGTTCGATTGACGATTCAAAAAGCGTGCTTCAAAAGCTTTTTCCATACCAGTATTGATATAGACATTATTCAAGACGCAAAATCCTTTTGTTTCCAAAGACCCTTTACTTTCAATTATTGAGTAGCTTTTTTCTTCAGAATTATTTCGTATTGTCGCCTTTTCTTCTCCTACTGAAACCTGATAGTTATTCTCTACATCTGTGAGAATCATATTGTCACCTCTTCGTTTGATTAGTTAGACACAGATATGACTGTTCCATATTGAGAATAGTAGATTAATCTGCATCATTTCTAGAAAGCGTATCATTTCTGTGGAAGGCTTATCCTGTCACGCATCATTCCATTCATGATATATTAAGTATACAATATATTATCTTTAAGGAGGCTTATTCGATTAAATGATTAAAGTAGTCAACGAGATACGTATTGAAAAAGGAAGAGTTGAAGAGGTAGCCAAACGTTTTTCCACGGCAAAGTCTGTCCATACTTTTGATGGTTTTGTACTGATGGAAGTTCTAATCAAAGAAGACACGGAAGACTATGATGTAATTGAGGTGTGTACAACTTGGGAAGATCATGAAAGCTTCGAAGTGTGGAGGCAGGATCGCGCCACAAGAAAAGCGCATGAATCGAGTGATTCCAAATCGAAAGAGGAAAATAATCCGATTCTAGGGGCAGAGCTTTCAATCTATGAAGTTTATGTACAGCATCGGCCGGAATAGCTTTAAACCTTATAATAAAATCATTATCGAAATGACAATGACGATACAAAAAAACGCCCATAAAATGGACGTTTTTTTGTATCGCAATGCATTATATCTTAACTACCTGCTTACCTAGGTTCTTACCTTCAAAAAGGTTATTGAACGCTTTTGGCAGATTTTCGAATCCTTCTTCAACGCTTACTTCTGTGTGGATCTTGCCGTCCTTTACCCACTCAGCAAGTGTTTGTCCGGCTTCTTGGAAATCATTGGAATAGTTACCGACTACAAAGCCCTGCATCAAAGCTTGGTTTTTAATGAGTATAGGCTGGATACGTGGACCGACATCCTGTTCAACGTCATTATAGTTTGAAATTGTGCCGCACACCGGGATACGTGAGAAAGTATTCAGGTGCTTGAACACAGCATCTGAGATTTTGCCACCGACATTTTCGAAATAGACATCGACTCCATTAGGTACAGCTTCTTCGAGGGATTTTTCGAAGTCATCCGATTTATAATCGACCGCAGCATCGAAACCGAGTGTATCCTTCAAATAAGCCACTTTTTCTTTACCGCCAGCAATACCAACGACTTTGGCACCTTTTATTTTAGCGATCTGGCCGACTACGGAACCTACTGCACCTGAAGCCGCAGAGACTACGACTGTTTCACCGGATTGCGGCTGTCCGATCTTCAGAAGACCATGATAAGCAGTCTGTCCTGTCATCCCCAGCGTGCTTAGATAAAGGTGTAGGGGAACATTAGCATCCTGCACTTTTTGGATATTATCCGTTGTAATGGTGATATAACGCTGCCAAGGCATTATGCCGACTACGTAGTCGCCTTCAGCAAAACCTTCTGCTTTCGAAGCAAGGACTTCACCGACTACATGGCCATGCAAAGGTTGATCGACCTCAAACGGTGCGACATAGGATTCTGCATCAGACATGCGTCCCCTCATATAAGGGTCGACAGATATATAAAGTGGTTTGATCATGACCTCATTATCTGATGGGTCTTTTTTAGATATCTCTTCCAACCGGAAAGTATTATCGTCTGGCGTGCCCTTTGGGCGGTTTGCAAGTACAAATTGCTCATTTTTCACTATAATTGCCTCCGTTCAAAATGAATTACATATTCATTTTAACTGGCGGATACTGAGACGGCAAAGAATCTGATTGAATAAGAAAATCCCCCGTTAGGGAGATTTAATCTAGCTTGATTTAACATTATGAACTTCGTAGCCCAACCTTTCTACAACATTTCTTATCTCATCGGGAGTAATTTTACTTTCGTCATGTTCAACTTTGACTTTACTTGAATTGAACAGTACTTTTGCGACTTCAACTCCATCTCTTTTGGATAGGTTGCCTTCAATTTTTTTAATGCAGCTTGGACAGGTGAACGTTTCTGTCTTCAGATTGGTTTTCACTTGATCTCTCCTCCTGTTAAGTTTGTATTCTTATCTTCTATCTATAGTATATAGGTAGAGCACAAAATAAAAATTGACGAGCGTCAACTAATGCGAAGAGTTCAATTTCAAGAAATTGATTTGGAATGATATGCTCGTATGTATATTCAGATATTGGAGGGGAATGGTTTGAACAATTGGGATAAGAAGTTTGATGAAGAACACTATATCTATGGCATAGAGCCGAACGAATGGTTAAAAGAAAACATTTATGAGAAGGGGAATCTGGAAGAAGGGGAATCTGGAGGTTGCCTTACTTGCTGAAGGAGAAGGACGCAATGCGGTGTATTTGGCGAAATTAGGCCACAAGACCGCAACATATGACTACTCCAAAGTCGGATTAGCTAAAACTGTCCGGTTGGCAGAGTCAGAAGGTGTCGACCTAGAGACCCATCTGCAGGTCCTCACAGTGGCGGATGCCCTTCCTAAAAATTTCTATGACCTCGCAGTCAATATATTTGGACATGTGCCCTCAGAAGGAAAGGAGAATATGCTTAAAAACCTTATAGACTGTGTGAAACCAGGTGGGAAAGTCATATTCGAATTCTATTCGAAGCGACAATTGGAGTTCCAGACCGGTGGACCGAAGAGAAGTGATATGCTTTATGACCTTAAGGAATTGGAAAAAGAGTTTTCATATTACGACATAGAGATCATTTCTCTCGACGAAAAGATCGTGGAACGTCACGAAGGGACCATGCATCGGGGTAGAAGCGCTGTTATCCAAGGCTATCTTAAGAAAAAATGAAGGGGTGGCTTAGCGAACCCTTACCTAAAGATCGAGATGGCGATATAGTGTCGCCCTACTGATATTTGTTTCGCTCTTTATTTCGTTCAAGGTATATTTTTTCGACATATACATTTCCAAAGCCCTTTTCATATTGTCATCATTTCTTTTGGGTCTTCCCGAAGGTTTGCCTTTGGACGCTGCCGCTGACACCCCGATACGTGTCCTGAACTTGACGACATCACTTTGAAATTCAGATAAAAGGTGGAGTGTATCCCGAAAGTTATACGTGGAGTGCCCGTTAATCTCCAATGATTTATTAAGGATGATGATGGATGCTTTTTTCTCTTCGATGATATCTACAAGGTCCACCAGCTGTTTTGTGGAATCGGCAAGTATGAATAAATCAGTGGTATATACATAATCTCCACTTTGAAGTCTGGAAAACAAATGATCTAACTGTGTGCGTTTTTTGTTTTTGGCGTGCTGCTCCTCGAATATTTCATCTGCATGCTTTTCTAACTTTCTTTTCTGTTCAATCTTCGAGTCGTTAAGTCCAACATCTCTGATATAACCATAGATCATGCCCGACCCTCCTTATCTCTATAAAGCGGTCATAATTCCAAAAAGGGGTATACTTATGAAACTTTGATGATTATAATAAGCTCTATAGAATTATAAAATAGGAGCGTAGAAAATGATAGAGGCATTAAAGAAAGAATGGCTGACCGACCCCAAAACCAACATTCTGGCGGGGATACTGGTGGCGCTTGCTCTTATTCCTGAAGCGATCGCATTTTCCATCATTGCCGGAGTCGATCCGATGGTTGGGTTATATGCTTCATTCATAATAGCAGTATCAATATCAATATTAGGCGGTCGTCCCGCGATGATCTCTGCCGCCACCGGTGCAGTAGCGTTACTTGTTGTGCCGCTTGTGAGTGAGTATGGCGTAGAGTATCTATTGGCTGCAACACTGCTGATGGGAGTGATCCAACTGGTACTTGGCATCCTGAAGATTGGTAAGCTGATGAAGTTCATTCCGAAATCCGTTATGCTCGGGTTTGTCAATGCGCTTGCCATTATGATCTTCATGTCTCAGATTGAACATATTTTTGGTATCTCAATATCGACATATGTCTATGTTGGTGTCACCCTGCTGATCATCTATGGTGTGCCCAGGTTTTTCAAGGCGATACCAGCACCACTTATCGCCATCATTGTGCTGACCGCCGTCTACCTCTTTATGGGGGCTGACTTGAGGACTGTTGGAGACTTGGGAGCTATAGAACGTTCTCTACCAAATTTCATCATACCTGACGTGCCTTACACGATGGAAACGTTAAGGATCATTCTACCATTTTCCATATCAATGGCTATCGTCGGATTGGTTGAAAGCCTGCTGACTGCAAAAATTGTCGATGATGCTACAGATTCCTACAGCAGTAAGAATAGGGAATCCCGCGGACAGGGTATATCAAATATCATTGCAGGTTTCTTTGGAGGCATGGGTGGTTGTGCCATGATAGGACAGTCAATAATTAATGTGAAATCAGGTGCAACTACCCGCCTCTCGACTTTTACAGCGGGAATGGTGCTCATCTTCCTTATAATCGTCCTTGGAGATCTGGTCGTTCAGATACCTATGCCGATTTTGGCAGGGATAATGGTGATGGTGGCAATAGGTACGTTCGATTGGGGCTCTTTCCAGTATGTCGTAAAAGCGCCACGGACTGACGCCCTTGTGATGATTGTGACAGTCGTGATTGTCCTTTTCACCAGTAACTTGGCAATGGGTGTGGTTGCAGGAGTGGTATTGAGTGCATTGTTCTTTGCAACTAAGATCTCCAACATCACCGTAGATCGTTCAGAATCAGGGAACCAAGTAAACTATCGTTTCAATGGGCAGATATTCTTTGCTTCAGTTGATACAATGATGAACCAACTCGATTTGGATGACCATGATAAAATAATAGAACTTGATTTCACTTCAGCACACATATGGGACGACTCTGGTGTAGATGCTGTAGATACGATGATAACAAGGCTTAAACGAAGAAATAATCAAGTGCGCATCAAAAACTTGAACAAAGACAGCCGGAAAATCATTAATGAACTAAGTATGATAAATAAAGAAGAGCTTAATATGGGGGGATAAAACATGTATAAATCCATTCTGTTGGCAGCTGATGGCTCAGATAATAGCTACCGGGCTGCTAAGGAAATCAGTAAATTCCATTTCGAAGGTACAGTGGTTACCATTCTTAATGTCATAGCCTATAGCGACTCAAAAACAGATGTGCTCCATGGGTCCAATAATAGGAGTCTGGAACGTGAGCGCCTGGCAAAGATATCAAATATCACAGAGTACTTCGAAGCGGAAAATATCGCCTATGAAGTACTATTCGAGCATGGCGAACCTAAAGAGACTGTGGTGAAAGTGGCAAATTCAGGGGATTATGACGTAGTTGTCCTCGGAACCCGGGGACTCAATAGTCTTCAAGAAATGATGCTCGGCAGTGTCAGCCACAAAGTGGCCAAACGCGCACAGATTCCTGTCATCATCGTTAAGTAGGGAAGATGTATAAAAGCGCAGAATCAAAATAGGATTCTGCGCTTTTATTTACATTTTAATACTGAATTTTTACGCTTAATGATATAGTCTTAAGGAAACAGGAAGGGTGAGCAGAATGAATATAGAGATACCACTCATGCTCATTGTCGCCCTATTCATCACACTTGGCATTGCGAGTCAATGGATTGCAGCAATGATCAAATGGCCGGCAATAGTAGTAATGTCCATAGTAGGTCTCCTTGTAGGTCCGATATTTCAGATAGTAAACCCTCAGGAAATGATGGGCAGCGAGCTTTTTGGAACAATTGTTTCTCTAGCGGTTGCAATAATCCTTTTCGAGGGCAGCAGCAATCTGGATTACCGTGAATTGAGAGGAGTATCCAAAGCTATAGCAAGGATCATCACAGTTGGTGCTGTGCTCGCATGGCTACTCGGTGCGATGGCCATGTACTTTATATTGAACTTCCCATTATCGATATCATTTGTACTTGCAGGCCTCTTCATTGTGACCGGCCCTACGGTCATCCAGCCGTTGCTTAAGCAGGCTAAGGTTAAAGACTCGGTGAACTCCATACTTAAGTGGGAGAGTATCATCCTCGACCCTGTAGGACCGATGTTGGCGCTATTTGCATTCTATGTCTTTCAGATTTTAGGACAGGACTTCGGTCTTGAGTATTTTCTCGAATATATTATTGGGTTCAGCGTAGCATTTGCTCTTGGTTTTGGAGCATCCTATCTGTTTATATGGATGATTCAAGGCGATTTCATACCACAAAATTTGATGGCACCCATCCAGTTTGTATTTATCCTGCTGCTATTCAGCCTGAGTGATGCTGTACTGCATGAATCAGGGTTATTATCAGTGACGATATTTGGGCTGGTGATGGCGCGACTCAAAAACTACAGTCTTATTTATAAGCAATCGAATCATTTTATCGATGAGATGACGCTGATTCTTGTTTCTACGGTCTTCATTCTAATTACTTCTTCTTTGACACGTGAAGTTTTAAGTGAGGTGCTGAGCTGGGAGTTGGTGCTGTTCTGTCTCGTCATGATTATAATTGTAAGACCTGCCTATATTTTATTATCTACAATAAACACTGAGATATCATTTAAGGAAAGTGCATTCATATCATTTGTGGCACCAAGAGGTATCGTTGCACTGGCAGTTGCCGAATTCTTCTCAGGGCTATTCAACGATCAGAATGTACCAATGGCGGAATATATCGCGCCTGTTACATTTGGCTTCGTTTTTGTGACGGTCGTCTTCTATGGCTTCAGTTTTAAGCCGCTGAGTAAATTATTAAAGCTGTCGAGCATAGAACCACCGGGTATCATAATTATCGGTGAGAACCGTTTCTCCCTTAAACTTGCTTCAAAATTACAGGAACATGAGATTCCAGTAATGGTATCCGATCTTTTGAATTCGGACGCAAAACGTGCTAAAGAACTAGGCTTGGAAACTTTTGACGGTAACCTGCTGTCTGAAGATGAACGCATACAGGCCGACCTTACCCCTTATGAACAGTGTCTATTGATGACACGCTCCTATACATTCAACCATTTGGCATTTAATGAGCTGTCCCAGGAGTTTGGCTTGAAGAATGTTAAGATGTTCCCTTATCCGATCGATCATGAAGAGATGCGGAATCGGGTCGAGCAAGTTATCAGACATCATATTCTATTTGATGAATATTTTACGTATTATTGGTTCAATCAATTCATAGACGAATATGAGATTACAGAATTGGACCCTTCAGAAGTGGAAACAATTGCTGAAGATGACATCATCCTGTATTATATCGATTCTGCAAAAAATGTGACATTCAAGACGATTACTGAAGATTTGTCCTATGGAGACGAAGGTGTAGTAGGCGTATTGAAAGGTGCTCATACTTTTAAGGAAGAAAAAAAGAACGGAGGATAAGTCTAGACTAACCTAATTATTTGAGACAATATAAAACACCTTCGAAATGGTACAATGTTCATCAAGTACTGAATCGGAGGTGTTTTTGCATGGGCAAAAACGTATATTCAAGTGAGACCAAGTGGGCAGT
>NZ_BAABCK010000005.1:0-981 GCF_039538805.1 Salinicoccus jeotgali
TGCAATCGGAACGCTCTCCTACCATCAATATAATTGATCCACAGTTTCGGTAATATGTTTAGCCCCGGTACATTTTCGGCGCAGCGTCACTTGACTAGTGAGCTATTACGCACTCTTTAAATGATGGCTGCTTCTAAGCCAACATGCTAGTTGTCTGTGCAACGCCACATCCTTTTCCACTCAACATATATTTTGGGACCTTAACTGGTGGTCTGGGCTGTTTCCCTCTCGACAACGGACCTTATCACCCGCTGTCTGACTCCCGTGCATCACATAGGTGGCATTCGGAGTTTGTCTGAATTCGGTAACCCGGGATGGGCCCCTCGTCCAAACAGTGCTCTACCTCCACGATGCTAACACGAGGCTATACCTAAATATATTTCGGAGAGAACCAGCTATCTCCAGGTTCGATTGGAATTTCTCCGCTACCCACACCTCATCCGGTCACTTTTCAACGTAAGTCGGTTCGGCCCTCCATCCAGTGTTACCTGGACTTCAGCCTGGACATGGGTAGATCACCTGGTTTCGGGTCTGCAACCCCATACTAGACGCCCTATTCAGACTCGCTTTCGCTACGGCTCCACATTCGCTGCTTAACCTCGCATGCAATCACAACTCGCCGGTTCATTCTACAAAAGGCACGCCATCACCCATTAACGGGCTCTGACTACTTGTAAGCACACGGTTTCAGGTTCTATTTCACTCCCCTTCCGGGGTGCTTTTCACCTTTCCCTCACGGTACTGGTTCACTATCGGTCACCAAGAAGTATTTAGCCTTGGGAGATGGTCCTCCCGGTTTCCGACGGAATTTCTCGTGTTCCGCCGTACTCAGGATACACCGCCACACATCAAAGCTTCGCATACGGGACTGTTACCCCCTATGGTGCGACTTTCCAGTCGCTTCTGCTCGCTTCAATCTGCTTTTTCGGTGTCCTACAACCCCAGTCAAAGACTGGTTTGGGCTCTTCCCGTTTCGCTCGC
>NZ_BAABCK010000006.1:0-4938 GCF_039538805.1 Salinicoccus jeotgali
GTGTACTTTTAAGAACGAATAAATTATTTATCACAATAAAGTTCACTTACGATATCGTAATTTCTTTCAGTTTTATTTCAGAAAATTCTTTCTATGTCGCGAAAAACTTATACAAATTTATTATTATTCAAACATCTGCTTGAATAAAGAAAACAAGATGATATACTATATTCAAACAAATATTTGAATGACGGGGTGTATGTATGAATAAGAAAGAAACATGTGAAGTTTTTTGTTATGACGAAGAAAAGGTTAACCGGATGCAAGAGAATTTACAAACTGTCGATATTGCCGGTATATCACAGATGCTTAAGGCTATTGCCGATGTGAATAGGGCAAAAATCACCTATTCCTTATGCAAGGAAGAGGAATTATGCGTCTGTGACATCGCAAATATACTCGGTGTGACTGTAGCAAGTGCATCTCATCATTTACGCACGCTCTACAAAGAAGGCATCGTTAGATTCAGGAAAGAAGGGAAACTCGCGTTCTATTCTCTGGAAGATCAGCATATTAAAGAAATCATGACGATTGCATTAATACATAGGAAAGAAGTGATAACCAATGTCTGAAGGGATTGCAGAGCTGACTGAAGAAGAAAAAAAAGTTTACCGTGTTCAGGGGTTTTCCTGTGCGAACTGTGCAGGGAAATTTGAGCGCAATGTGAAGAAACTACCTGAAGTTCAAGATGCGAAGGTGAATTTTGGCGCATCAAAAATTTCTGTATATGGTTCTGCAACGGTTGAGGAACTGGAAGAAGCAGGAGCATTTGAAAATCTCAAAGTGGTGCCTGAAAAGTCTAGTCGTCAAGCGCAACCAGAAGTTAATAAAGAAAAAAATGTTTACCGTGTTCAGGGGTTTTCCTGTGCAAATTGTGCTGGCACATTTGAGAACAATGTGAAGAAACTACCTGAAGTTCAAGATGCGAAGGTGAATTTTGGCGCATCAAAAATTTCTGTATATGGTTCTGCAACGGTTGAGGAACTGGAAGAAGCAGGAGCATTTGAAAATCTCAAAGTGGTGCCTGAGAAATCCCGGGAAGAAAGTGGACAAGACAAAAAAGAAAAGGAAGTAACCATTCCATTTTATAAAAAGCACAGCACTCTGCTCTATTCGCTACTGTTTATCGCTTTTGGCTTCATTTCAATGTTGGTGAATGGTGATGACAATATTCTTACACCACTGCTATTCATCACTTCCATGATTGTCGGAGGGGCTTCAATGCTGAAAACGGGTCTCCAGAATTTAGTCCGGTTTGAATTTGATATGCGAACCCTGATGACAGTCGCAGTGATTGGCGGTGTCATCATCGGAGAATGGGCCGAGGTCGCCATTGTTGTCATCTTGTTTGCCATCAGTGAAGCGTTGGAGCGTTTCTCGATGGATCGAGCAAGGCAATCCATCAGTTCATTGATGGATATTGCTCCTAAAGAGGCACTTGTCAGACGCAACGGACAGGAAATGACAGTGCACGTCAATGATATTGCTGTGGGCGATATCATGATTGTTAAGCCTGGACAGAAAATTGCTATGGACGGCGTAATTGTCAATGGTTACTCTGTAATCAACCAGGCAGCAATCACAGGTGAATCAGTGCCGGTTGAAAAATCGCTCGATGATGAAGTATTTGCAGGGACACTGAACGAAGAAGGCTTACTGGAAGTTAAAATCACTAAATTGGTTGAAGATACGACCATTGCCAAAATCATTCATCTGGTGGAAGAAGCACAAGGTGAGCGTGCTCCTGCCCAGGCATTCGTTGATAAATTTGCAAAATATTATACGCCTGCCATTATGGGTGTCGCAGTGCTGGTTGCGATTGTACCCCCGTTATTTTTCGGTGCGAGTTGGTCCACTTGGGTGTATCAAGGGTTAGCGGTTCTCGTTGTAGGTTGTCCATGTGCATTGGTGATTTCCACGCCGATAGCAATTGTTTCAGCAATCGGAAACGCTGCCAAGAAGGGAGTCCTTATAAAAGGCGGGGTCTACCTCGAAGAAATGGGTGGATTAAAAGCCATTGCATTTGATAAGACCGGCACACTCACAAAAGGCGTCCCGGTTGTAACCGATTATCGTTTAATCGACAATGCAGTTGATGAAAAGGAAATGCTGGCAGTCATCACAGCATTGGAAGATCGTTCCCAGCATCCATTGGCATCCGCTATTATAAAGAAGGCAGACAGTTATAACCTTCCTTATTCTGATATCTTTGTCGAAGACTTTTCTTCCATTACAGGCAAAGGGATACGGGGTAAAATCAATAATGAAATGTATTATGTTGGCAGTCCGGCATTATTTGAAGAGATACCGGCAACTAATTTCAATGATGCAATTAAAAGTGATATCAAAACACTTCAGGAACAAGGTAAGACCGTCATGGTTGCAGGAACGAAAAATACAGTTCAGGCAATCATTGCGGTCGCGGATGAAGTCCGCGAATCAAGTAAAGCAGTGATAGAGAAACTTCATCAGGCAGGCATCGAAAAAACAGTCATGCTTACGGGAGATAATCATAGTACCGCCAGTGCGATTGGTGCACATGTTGGTGTCACAGATATTCAATCAGAATTACTCCCGCAGGATAAACTGGATGTAATTAAGCAACTAAAAACTGATTATCGTCATGTAGGCATGGTCGGCGATGGGGTCAATGACGCCCCGGCGCTGGCAGCTTCCACCGTTGGTATCGCTATGGGTGGCGCCGGTACAGATACCGCCCTTGAAACAGCAGATGTCGCCTTAATGGGCGATGACCTGAAGAAACTGCCTTTTACCATCAAGCTCAGCCGCAAAACATTGAACATCATCAAAGCGAATATCGCTTTTGCCATTGGAATCAAACTGATTGCTCTATTGTTGGTCATCCCAGGATGGCTGACACTATGGATTGCGATTCTCTCGGACATGGGTGCCACTTTAGTGGTGGCCATGAATGGTTTGAGGCTTATGCGTGTGAAGGAAGATGAATTAAGCTTGGGTTCTTCCCAGATAAATAAAAGTACTGATGCTGAAAAATTGGAGTTGGAACTATGATTGTAACGGCATTTACAGCTGCTGCCGTTTATGTAGCGACAGGAATCGACTACCTCGTTATATTGATTCTTCTGTTTTCGCAAATCAAAAAGAGTAATCAAATAAAACATATTTGGATTGGACAATATATAGGGACAGTCATTATTATAGGCGCAAGTCTTCTGGTCGCATTGGGAGTAGCCAATTTTATTCCTCAACAATGGATGATCGGCCTGCTTGGATTGCTGCCACTTTACCTGGGTATCAAAATATGGATCAAAGGGGAAGAGGACGAAGATGAAGATAACATTCTCTCCCTTTTCTCTTCAGGCAGATTTAATCAATTATTTATAACGGTCACTTTCATTGTACTGGCTTCCAGTGCGGATGATTTTTCTATCTATATACCATACTTTACAACTTTAAATATGATGGAAATCGTTATTGCCATCATTGTTTTCATGATTATGGTTGGTGTTCTATGTCTAATCAGCTATCGATTGGCTTCCTTGGATTTTGTTTCAGATAAAATCGAAAAATATGAACGTTGGATCGTTCCAATCGTCTTTATAGGATTAGGAATTTATATCCTATTTGAAAATGGCACATTCAACGCTCTGTTCTCATTCCTATTTTAATAGGAAATTTTATAAGCCGATATCTCTCTTTTAATGTGAGATATCGGCTTAATTTTAGTGCAAAATATCACTTAAATAAGTGCAAAATAAAGTCAAAAGTCACATACAGTCAAATCAATACATACTATGTGTATGTTTAGGGCCTACCCTAAGTACACGGTATGATTATTGTGGTAAACTGTTGAATCTAGTTTAGCAGTTGGTCTCATCTATAATTATATAAGAGAAAATTCAGAATAATCCATAGCATTATTGTAATATGATAAAAGATCTTTTCTTGATTGTGTATGCTCAATTTCTTTTATCCTTGCTAAAAATTCAATCTTCAATTTAGGAGAGTTAATTATCGTTTCGTGTACCATTGGAATTTCTTCTTTGCCGTTTCTTATAATTACAGTTAACAAGCTTGATTTTGTTTTTCCATAAAATTTCTCGTCATCACTACCAATAATATCCCTAATTAATTCACTGAACCTTTTTTCGTTATAATTTTTTAGCAAGTGTAATGTGCCATAAAATGGCTCGTCATTATAAATAATCTCTTTCGACTGTACGATAGATTCGTATTCTTTATCGGTTAAAACACTATTTTCTCGATCAAATTTTACTTTTAAGAAAAATAGTTTATTTAAATCAATATTGGAGGCTATGTCCTTATACCATTCTTTAAATTCTGGAGTTTTTATTAGAAAAGTTTTCAAATCGTAAAGTGTAGCAGCGATTAAGTTGTTAAAAATAGTATCTTCATTGTATTGATTCTTATCGAATAATAGATTTACGATACTATTTAAATAGTCTATTAAAAGTTTTTTATCTTCTTGATGTCTTGACATAAGTCTAAAGACTCTTGATCTAAATAAAGTTTGTGATTGGAAATCCAATTCTGTTACTTCCTTAAAACTTTCAGCAGATAAAACCTTACTATGTTCAAGTACCAATCTTATATTATGAAAGTTCTTCCCATTACCAACTATATATAAATCATGATATCCATTAAATAAGGATGGTGAATCTACAACTTTATTGTTTATGAATGGATACAGCAAACTATTCAGTTGGTATTCATCTTGTAATTCACACATAAAATTTTTGTTACTTTCCTCTTGGGTTGACTGCTTAGGCTGCAAAATTTCCAAAAATGGAATTCGATCATAATTTATAAATTTCGTTTGTCAAAATAAGCTAGACAGTTCCTTTTCACCCATGTAACTCAAAAAGACTTCCAATGGTGTCCGGTAGTTCAATGATTTTCTCGGTATGTGGTTTCTTCTTGAAGCGACAGACGAGA
>NZ_BAABCK010000007.1:0-7321 GCF_039538805.1 Salinicoccus jeotgali
TTGTGGCCTACAAATTCGGCCGTTCAAACAATAATCAGCTTGTTTTTGATACATTCACTTCTGCGATTCAAAAGCACCCGCAGGCAACGCCGCTTGTGCACAGTGACCGTGGCTTCCAGTACACCTCATACGGCTTTAAAAAGATTCTGGATGCCCAGCAGATTCAACAAAGCATGTCCCGTGTCGGAAAATGCATCGATAATGGCCCGATTGAAGCATTCTGGGGAAAAATCAAATCGGAACGGTTCCATATCAGACGCAAGCAGAAGTACTATGCGGATTATCAAACAATTATAGAAGACATTACACGCTATATTGAGTTTTACAACCACCACAGACCGCAACACAAATTCAAGGGATTGAGTCCGCTGGAATTCAGGGCATTGGCGGCATAGAAAAACGCCTGAGAATCTCCATTCTCAGGCGGGAAACATTTATATTATTTCATCTGTCAACTTGGCAGGGTTCAGATCAGACTCTGCCAGCCTTTTCTAATTTTATTCATTACTTCGGTACTTCCAGTATATCATCGGTCGTGATAACTTCAGTTAATTTAAATTAACCTTTTTAACATATTCAACTGAATCCTCTAGTTTTCAAAGCGATCAACAACTCAATTACTTGATTGTTCCGCTGATGACTTCTTCCTTATGTGCTGTGAATGCATCAAGCACTTCATTCTTTTCTTTTTCAGGGACGTCGAAGTGATCAAGCGTTTCAGCTAATACTTTGCCTGCTGCATCGAATTCTTCTTCAGTAAGCTTCATGTCATAATGTGTAGGTTCCAAATCGAGTGATCCGTCATTAGGCACTGTGCTGACATAATGATGAGGCCCACCAGCTTTCTCCGAAACCCATAATGTCGTCAAAACTTTGAAGCCCGCCGCACGCCAACTTTCATTTGCATACCACTCTTTCAGATAAGGGTTGTCGGAAGACTCACCAGCAACTGGATCTTTAGCTAATGCATCAGCAAAATGGTCAACGACAGCTGCGATACTGTAAATACCACCTAAACGTTCGTATAAAGATTTCTCAGCCATAATAATCCCCTTTCAACATGTTAATAATTCCGATTTACACGCACAAAACTGCCTGTAAATATAGAATAATTAAGCAACAAATACTACGCTGTTTGAAAGTAATGAATTAATGAAGCGTTATATTTTAGAAATCATGGTGTTATTAGCATATCATGCTTAATGTAAACGCTATCATTAAATGTCTTTTCTGACAATTAATTTGCTTACCTCACATTTCAAATACCATCAGTTCAATTTTAAGTAAAAAGGATATTATAATTTAGGATAAAAAATTATAATATTGATAAGCTAATCATTCTTGTAGCTTAATCTTCTAGTCTCTCTTTATTTTTATAATAATTTATTATTCCTTCTGCGCACCGATAAGCGAGGGCACCTACCGTTCCAGTCGGGTTATTACCGGAATTATGCACAAAAGTGCTGGATCCTGCCACAAATAGATTATCACGATCCCAGTGCTGCAACCATGTGTTCACCACACTATTATCAGGATCTGTACCCATTGGAGTACCACCTGAAATATTTGTTGATTGATAAGGTACAATATCATAATCACCAAGGTCATCATTTTCTACTTCTATATGTTTTGCACCCATTTTTTCTACAATTTCTTTGCATTTTTCTGTTAGATATTTGTTCCTTGCATTATCTTGTTCTGTCCAATTATAAGTAAGCATTACTTGTGAGTTACCGAATGCATCCTTATAAGTATCATCTAAATCTAAATAGTGATTTTTGTGTGGCCCAGTATGAGCCATTGTATAAACCGTCAAAGTTCTGGCAAAATTATTAATTGATTCCTCTTTAAATTCTTCGCCCCATTGAGGAGTATCTTTGGGAATTGTATTCGTTAGAATAGGACGGACACCTGTTTGAGTGAAATGGATTGAGCCCCCGTGAATAAAATCAAGATCATCATGGTCAAAGTTATCTCCATTAAAATCATCTAAAAGCATGCCGAGAGCGCCTGCTCCCATGAATGTATTAAACTTTTCTTCAAAGAAACCAGTAGCACCCAAACCCGTTTGATAACAATAATTACTGCCAAGTGTACCCTCTTCTGTTTCAGGATCATATTGTTTTCCAATATCAGAAACTCTAAGTAACTTATAGTTATTGAATAAGAAACTCGTTAATACAACTATATCTGCTGGTTGGAAAAACTCTTCACGTGTTTCAGTATCTATAAATTTAACACCGGTCACTTTTTCATTGTCCTCTTTGTCAGTAACTATTTCAGTCACATTGGAGTTATATCGGACTTCATGATTGCCAGTTTTTTCTGCAGTTCTCAAAACAGTAACATCTGGTGTTGCTTTTGCATCATATTCACATGCAAAACGTTCACAGAATCCACAATATTGGCATTGGTTTAAAGTTTCACCATCAGGATTCTCATAATTCTGTGACATGTTAGCAGAAGGCATCATAATAGGGTTTAATTTTAATTCATTAGCAGCTTTTTCAAACTTCTCTAAAATTGGAGTCTTAACCATTGGAGGATTCGGATAAGGATTAGAACGTTTCTCACCCAGCGGATTCTTCTCACCGCTTATCCCAGTTGTTTTCTCAAATTTATCATAATACTTCTCCATCTCATCAAATGTAATGCCCCAGTCTCTGTAACGCAATCCAGAGTCTATACCAAGTTTGCTTTCACCATATTTTTCTTCTGTCATAGTTTTTATTTTAAAATCATAAGCCATATATCGATCAGTTTGACCATTCCAATGTGTACCGGCTCCGCCTCGTCCATTACCAGGTAAAAATGAACCTAGACGACGTACAGGTAGTGCGCGTTCATCAGGATTATTTCTAAACGTCAATGTTTCTATTGAAGTATCTTGCATCAACTCATAGCGTTGAGCATATTTTAGTTCATCATGCACATGCTGGTAATCATCTGTGTCACGATAGGGGCCTCTCTCTAAACTTTTTACCTTTAAACCTTCTTTTGAAGTTTCCGCTGCTATAATACCGCCTGTCCATCCTGCGCCTATGGTCACAACATCAACTTTGTCCAATTCTTTTACCATTTTGTAAACCTCCTAAATAATTAAATACTTAGCTAAAATTAGGTTTAGGTTCGATATCTTCAAATCCATCACTATCGATGACATCTAAATAGGAATGTTGATGACCAGGGAACTGCTTCATTTTCCATCCAGCCATACCTCTATTTCCTCTATAAATAGGATCGGAATATACGCCTTCTAATGTAGCTTCACGTAATAATTTAAAGAAGAATCCCGAAGTAGCTGTACTCCTAGGGACACCGAAATCTACTTCATCTTTTTCAAAATCTTTTAAGATATCATCTTGTTGTTTTCCATCTAATTTACTGAAAGAATCATCATGACGTTGTTTTGCCTCGTCTTGAAGTTTTTCAATCCCGAGTCGGAAATATGATGCTCTGTTCAAACTGGATTGATAACCCTGTGTGGGTTTTCCTTCATAGAATGGACCCTGCATATATTCTCTAGAATTTAAACCGTACGCCCCTGCAAGTTGTCCATCTAAATAATATGCTGCTCCAAGTTCTTTGGCCCCTGGGCCAATATCAGACTTTGGAAATATCCTTTCCATTGCTGCTTCAATAGTTTCAAACTCTTCGTCATTACTGAAAAAAATACGTCCTTGATCTGGGATATTTAACTTGTCTTCAGATTCTGTTGAGCCTCCCGTGTCACTATCTTTAACACCTTCATTAACATCCACATCGCTGTCGATATTAAAACCGACTAAACCACCTAATAAACTTCCACCCACAATACCACCAGTAGCAATTCCTGTTGTTTTCAAGAAATCTCTTCTTGAGAATTGTTTTTCATCAGACATAATTTTACCCCCCACATCTTTTCATAAATTACAGTAATTGTATCATCCTTTTGATTTTTTTGAAAATTTATCAATGACGGCATTAAAGATGATTCATTTTCAATTCTTTAAATGACATCTTTGCATTGAATAAGGGTTCAAATAGTAATCTGATAAACTAAAAAAGCTTATTCTTAATGCTAATAGCGCATATCTTGAATAAGCTCAGTAAAAATATCGCCTTGATAAATGCATGGTAATAATAAATATACATACCTTTAAGAATTTCTTATCGAATATTGTATTGTTATCATTTTTTATAGTGTACAACGACTATAATTTTCTACTTAAATATTATTTTCCTCGCTACTTAGATGCAAGATTGGGTTTTTTTCCAACCATATAGGCTGCGTAAACCCCCATAATTGCCATTGCTGCCCAGATCCAGGCATGCAGACTAAAAGAAGCAATTCCACTGAAATAAGCACCTATGTTTGCACCAAAAGATATGGTGGCCCCGTATCCCATAAGCAAACCTCCTACAAATGCCAAAATAGCAAGATGAATTGCGATTTTAGAAAAACGAATCATTCCACCAAGTGTTAAGGAAAGAAATGTGCCAAGCACAACACCGAAATTAAGTACACTCATTGAATCCATCATGACAGGTTCTATTAGAGCGGGAATTCTTTCCTCTGCAACCCAATACTCCCATTGCGTTACATCGATGCCAAGATTCATCAATAGCTTGGATCCCCATAGTGTAAAGGCAGCCGTAAGTTTCCAAGGCTCTCCCTGAAGTATAAAAACAGCAGCATTGAGAACAGCAAGAACGAGCGCACCCACCCAAAGCGGCCAAGACCCAAAAATAATTCTCTTCCATCCGACAGCAGTTGGGAGTGCAGGCAGTAAGCGCGGTTTTTTCCTCTTCTTATATAAATATGAGAGTATAATAATCATCGCGAAAATCGCAACCTGCATCCCCCAAGCACCGACATAGCCAAGACCTGTATCGATAGCCAAGGAAAATTTAGGAATAGAAGGAAGAGTTTTATTCCAGAAACCAAAATGATAGGCACCAATTACAGCTCCTGACAGAAAACCGGACAAGGTGCAAAGTAAGGCTGTCCGTCCTCCTTTTGCCGTATAAAAAGAAGCCGGCGCAAGCCCACTTCCCATCTCCATCCCAAAGCCGAAAATAAAGGCGCCGATTACTAATCCAATGCTGATAGGTGAAAGGGCTCCTTCAGTCATATTTGGGGATGCGCTGATATCAAACATTAAGATAAAACCGAATAATGTAGTTGCGATTCCTAACATAAACATATGTGCCCGCAACAGCTCTGTATTTCCAGTCTCAACTATTTGACGGTAAACAGCTGCAAAACCAAAACGGGCATGAAATAAGGCAAACCCAATTAGGACACCCACCCAAAACAAAAGCACGGATTCGAAACCGGAGGCTTGATAGGCAAGATAAGTGACCAATAGCACAACCAGAATCCCTAAAATGATTAGTACATTTTGAGGATCCCTAAGCGTGGGACTTGATGAATTTGATTTGGATGAATGAACCTTATTTTGTGTCATAGAGACTCCTTTAGTTTCGATGAATTTATCTTTTCCATAGTAAGTGCTCATTCTGCCACAATAAAAATTATTTAAGCATACGATAGTGTTGCGAAGCCCTCAGTTCGATAATCTTTTTATCTAACTAACAGAAGTTTGTAGTGAATTTGGTAGAGGCACGAATAAATTAGATAATGAAATATTATACCTTGATATAGTCTCCAACCTCACCACTCTATGCTGAAATTATTTATGATAACTTTCAGCGTATCAGTTTATGATGCGATTTTTTATTAATTTATTCTATGAATGAGTGCAGTGATTCTTTATACATAGTCATAACTGTTACTACGTTTCCATATTGCAAAATATTTTGACAAAGATATATAATTTACATAGTATTAGTGAAATGAAAAAACATGAGGTGAAAAAATGATAAAATTATCAGATTTTATTAAAACTCCAAATGATACACGTACGAAAATAAAATTCAATATGAATCCCGCTGATCCAACCTTAAAGGCCTGGGATCTACTATTAGAGGATGATCCGGAATGGCTCATTATGAATAGTTGGAAGACGAAACAGTCCAACAATAATCTTAATCATGCTGAATATTTGATTACTATGGCTCAATATTATCCTTATGGACCAGAATATTTTGCATTTGGTGGACTTTATAAAGTTGAAAAGAAACTCCCTGAAGTTTTTAATGATATAGGTTATGAATTGACTTTAATGAAAGATTATCAAGAATATATAAAAAGATTAATTATTAAGATTGAAAAGCCTATTGGTAGAGATGTTTATAATCGTCGTTATCATACTATTCAAGATCAATTGAACCCTGAAGTATACGAAATTGCGCCTAATATTAAACTAGGACATTTTCCTGGTTATCAAAATGTCCGTATGAACCATAAAGAAATGCAACAAGTTCTTTTAAGAGAAGACCCTAGTTGGAAATCCGCTCTTAGCTATGTTAAAGGGATATATGTAATTACGGACAAAAGTAATGGTAAACTATATATTGGTTCTGCTTCCGGAAACACTGATGGCATATGGCAACGATGGTCAGGCTATGCACATTTGGAGAACTTGACAGGAGGCAATAAAGAATTCAATAATATTCTTTTAAATAAAGGCAAGGAGCATATTCAAAAATACTTTCAGTATTCTATTCTAGAGATTTTTGATACAAGAACCAAAAGTGAAATTATTCTTGAAAGAGAAAATTATTGGAAAAATGTATTTGATACAAAGGTAAATGGGATGAATCATAACTGATTACTAAATGGTTGTCTCTTATGGCTCTATAATAGTAAAGTCATAAGAGTTTACATTTATCCCCTTTATCTAAATTAAACACATCTAAAAGCAGTCTAAATAAATGTGAGTACATCTCCTCACCGCCACAATGTTCAAGAGAAAATGCTACTGTTACAATGCTTCATTATATTTCTAATTTAATTGAGATCTTACAATTTAACTAATGCTTTTAAATTACATAGTTGGTAGGGTATTGTATATTTTATTTTGACAAACCGAGTTATAAAATCCATTATTAATACTTTCCCTCTCTACTCAGTTTCTTTCTGCAATTCAACTTTCACCATAAGACACTTATCATTACTGATTTTAATTATCCCTCCTTCCTCAAGTTGATTGATAAACTCACTTTTACTTTCTAAATTGTGTTCAATTTCTTCTATCAAAGCCTTCCGTTGACGAAATTTTTTTCGCCGTTTCCTATTATATTCATTCCAACGCCGATTGTAAAATTAAGCTAGACACCTAAAAAGGGTCACGCGTGATACACTCAAAATGAGTTTTCCGACCAAAGAAAATCATAGGAGTGATCACGCATGACCTACACCCATATTACCACGGAC
>NZ_BAABCK010000008.1:0-1687 GCF_039538805.1 Salinicoccus jeotgali
CGCATTTATGCCGAGAAAATTTATTGTGCGTTGAGAAGAACCCTT
This sequence comes from Salinicoccus jeotgali, assembly GCF_039538805.1. Classification (GTDB taxonomy): domain Bacteria; phylum Bacillota; class Bacilli; order Staphylococcales; family Salinicoccaceae; genus Salinicoccus; species Salinicoccus jeotgali. The sequence goes on from NZ_BAABCK010000008.1 coordinate 46, forward strand.
AACTAAACTTGCAGACGAATGTCGGCATAGCGTGAGCTATTAAGCCGACCATTCGACAAGTTTTGGGATTGTTAAGGGTTCCGAGGCTCAACGTCAATAAAGCAATTGGAATAAAGCAATTAGTTTTAGTAATCTAATAAAAAAGGGAGGGGTTTTATGGGTAATTTGATTAGGCTGGAAAATGCATTTGTTTTTATTACTGCTGTGATTGTTTATTTTATGTTTGGTTTTTCATTATGGCTTTTTTTAATATTTTTGTTAGTTCCTGATATTTCTATGTTGGGATATTTATACAATAATAAAATTGGTAGTTATATTTATAATATTGGTCATTCTTATATAATTCCGATATTGATCACTTTGCTTTATTTAGCTATGGGAGTGGATTTGTTATTAGGAATTGCATTGATTTGGTTGGCTCATATTGCTATGGATAGAACGATTGGATATGGTTNATAAGATATGAGTTGACATAAAAAAGCTCCAGTAATAAGATTAAATTGTCGAGAAATAATCAATACTGGAGGTCTTTTTATATGCAAGATAATCATACAAAATATATAGACGAAAATCAAGATACTGAAACATTAAAAGATATAGCGAAAAGTGGTAAACAGCGTCCATGGAGAGAAAAGAAGATTAATAATGTTAGCTATGCAGATATACTTGAAATATTAAAAATAAAAAAGGCTTATAACGTAAAACAATGTGGTAACGTCTTAGAGTTCAAGCCAACTGATGAGGGTTATTTGAAGTTACATAAAACATGGTTTTGTAAGTCGAAATTGTGTCCTGTCTGTAATTGGAGGCGTTCGATGAAAAATAGTTATCAAGCTCAAAAAGTGATTGAAGAAGTGGTAAAAGAGAAACCAAAAGCACGTTGGTTATTTTTAACTTTGTCTACTAGAAATGCGATAGACGGGGAAACATTAGAACAAAGTTTACAACATTTAGCAAAGTCATTTCATAGATTAACTAAATATAAAAAAGTTAGTAAAAACTTAGTTGGTTTTATGCGAGCTACAGAAGTTACGGTGAACGAGGATAACGGAAGTTATAACCAACATATGCATGTTCTGTTGTGTGTTGAAAGTAAATATTTTAGAGGTTCTGAAAATTATATATCGCAAAAAGAATGGTTAGGTTTGTGGAAAAAAGCATTACAAGTTAATTATGAACCTGTGTTAGATATTAAGGCGATCACTCCAAACCAAAAAGGCGATAAAGATATTCAAGCAGCAATCAAAGAAACCTCAAAATATTCGGTTAAGTCATCTGATTTTTTAACTGATGATGATGAAAGAAATCAAGAAATCGTGAATGATTTGGAAAAAGGTTTATACCGAAAACGCATGTTAAGTTATGGTGGATTGCTTAAACAAAAACATAAAATTTTAAATTTAGACGATGCCGAAGATGGCAATTTAATTAATACAAGTGACGAAGATAAAACAACAGAGGAAGAAGAAAAAGCACATTCAATTACGGCAATTTGGAATTTTGAAAAACAAAATTATTACTTAAAAGATTTGAAACGTTAGCTTAAAAGCTGGCGTTTTTTTATGCTTTTTTGCCCCTGCGGGAACTATAGTGTTCAACCGGCATGGTTGCCCAGTTTTTATGCAAAAAATAATTTTGTGCG
>NZ_BAABCK010000009.1:0-1228 GCF_039538805.1 Salinicoccus jeotgali
ATTTGCTAGTCATATTGCTGTCGCACATGCAAAAGGGAAATTTCATACCTTTTCGGTACAGACTTTCGCCAAGCAAAAGTTTTAAATGCCAAAGTCAAAACCAAAAATCAAAACAGAAAGGAAGATTCAAATGAACAGTTTAAATCTAATTGGAAGAGTAGCACATGACGTAGAAGTTAAGTATGTAGGGGAAAAAGAAATGCCAGTTGTGAATAACAGCATTGCTGTTACAGACAAAGGTAATCGAGAGAAAGTGAATTTTATTCCATTTACGATATTAGGTAAAGGTGCTGAAAACCTTAAAAAAGTAGCTGAAAAAGGCGATATGATAGCACTGGAAAATGCAGAATTAAAGGTTGAGAACTACACCAATAAAAACGATGAAAAGCGAACTAGAACATATGCACTCGCATTTTTCTTCTCGCTAGTAAAAAAGAAAAGCAAAGGTAAAGAAGAACAAAAAGAGAGTAACGAAAAATTTGAAAGTCCACTCGATTTTGAAGATGATGATATGCCGTTCTAAAAAAATACTTTGATTAACCAATTAATTAATTAATTGGTTAATCAATTAAAAAGGAAAGGAAGATTAAAATGAGAAAAGTTTATGTAGAGGAATTATCAAAAGAAAGTAAAGAAATATTTATTCTACTTGCGAATGAACAAGGAATTAATAAAGAAGATATTGAAAATGGATTAGATAGTAAAATAAGCGATTTAGAAGATATGGAACAGCATTTAGGATTTAGAGTATGTGAAAATAATGAATGTAGGGAGATATTTAATGCGGGATTTTTAACAGAAGATGACAATACATTTTGCAGTGAAAAATGTGCTGAAAAAACAATCTCCGAAATAGTACCAGAAGATTATGGAGAATATATTTTTTATACAGATTGGCACTCTGAAATGTCATATGAAGATTATCTTTATTACTTTAGATGAAGTGGAATATTAGATAAACTAAAAACTCCCCTGGTCGATTGACTAGGGGAGTTTTTATATTAAAATCAATCGGGTTTGCTTAAATCTGATTGATTTAAGCAACTTTCTAAAAGAAAGCCATTAATACAAGCGATTTTAAAGCAGTTAGTGATGGAGTATCCATGATAATGATACTAACTTGCCTTAAAATCGCCCTAATAGAATCAATCGGGTTTAATTTTTGCATTTAAGATCAATAAATTGACCTTAAATAAAAATTAACTTTGACGGAAAGGGATTAGAAGAA
>NZ_BAABCK010000010.1:0-1273 GCF_039538805.1 Salinicoccus jeotgali
AGATTTATAAAATTAAAGGTAAGTCATACCGGATGAAACACACTTAGGCTTTCCTCCACAAATTACATTGTCAAAAACCTACATTTTTAGATTGCCGAAAACCTACAATTTTAAGTTGCCCTTGACAGACGGTCAAAGTGAATTTATCATTGGATCTGGTGAAATAATAAACCAATTGAATCAAGAATATAGCCAAGAAGAAGTAACTACTATGGCGATTCCACTTCCTATTTGGGGGAACTGGTGCGGACCTGGTTATGGAGGGGGAGAAACTCAAGATTTACTTGATGCTGCATGTAAGCAACATGATTTAGATTATGCAAAATATGGTTATTTTGATTGCGATAGTGATTTAAGGTTAACAGCTAGAATAGCTGTAGATCGTAGTAAAATGGGGTTCATAGAAAAACAATATGCTAGTGCAGTAGCTGCCTATTTTGTAACTCAAACTAAATATAATAATTGTTATTAAAAAGTAAAAAAGGAGGGGGAATATTGCAAAATAAGTTTAAAGTATTTTCTTTGATTTGCTTTGTATTATGTATTGTAATTTGGGTTCCAAATGTGATTTTTCAAGTCCCTAGCCCATTTTGGATTTTAACTTTTATCATTGCTCCTTTTGGATTAGTTTTTGCACTTTTAGCTAAAAATTATTGGTTAGTTTTTGGTAATTTTGTAATGTTCTTTAGTTTCTTTATTCTTATGGCTCTTGGGTATTATATAAACTCAAAATTATAAAATTATTTATATAGATAGAACTACTTTCTATGTAATCATAATATTTTAGAGCGCCTTAAGCCGCTCTTTTTTGCGTTGAGCAAAAACTGGTTTTAGTCGACTGCAAGTCCACACTCTTTAATGACTTATAAAATAAATCTAGGATGTTATAGCTTTATTCGGATGTACATAAATAAGTACATTGATATATAAGATAATATATACTCTAGCTTTATGCCGAGAAAACTTTTTGATGCGTGACAGGCCTTAAAATACACTGAGAGCGCAAGCGAAGTGGTAGCGACAGCTATCAACTTCCGCTTGGTAGAGCTCTTAGGATTTTTAAGGGCGCAACGCATCACACTCAAAAAGGAAATTGGAATAAATCAGTAATTAGAATGTATTTTTGTGTTTTTGAAATATGGAAATATATATTATAATTAGTGTCAATGCTGGTGCCAAGGGAAGAAAATATAGTCCTAGTGTGTAATAGATTGTTGGAATCAAAATAAAAATAATACTAAGAAAAGTTGATATGGTGGATGTTTTTTGTAAT
>NZ_BAABCK010000011.1:0-131183 GCF_039538805.1 Salinicoccus jeotgali
TCAAACTCTCCATAATTGGAGTGCTCTGACTCGTTGCGGTTTTACTTGTCGCCCAAGTTGAATGGTAAAACCATCCAGTTTTATTGGAATTAACGTTGACATATTGTCATTCAGTTTTCAATGTTCTAGTATTGACTATTAAAAATTAATGGAGCGGGTGATCGGAATCGAACCGACGACATCAGCTTGGAAGGCTGGGGTTATACCATTTAACTACACCCGCATTATAAAGTTGCTTATTCCAAAAAATAAATGGTGCGGCTGAGAGGACTTGAACCTCCACGGGATTAACTCCCACTAGGCCCTCAACCTAGCGCGTCTGCCGATTCCGCCACAACCGCATTTATAATATCTTTTGTTTTTAGCGACATACTCTATTGTATATCAACCGTTTTAAAAAGTCAACAACCTTTTAAAACTTTTTTTAAGAGAATGACCCGTACGGGACTCGAACCCGTGTTACCGCCGTGAAAGGGCGGTGTCTTAACCGCTTGACCAACGGGCCAAAGGAATATTGCAACGATATTTATAATAACGGGTTTTGTTTTGGAAGTCAACGCTTTTTATTGATTTTATTATATTTCTTTTAAAAAGCTTTGGATGTCGCTAAATCACTGGTCGTCTTTTCTTCATAATAACCGTGTTTCTACTATATAAATGTCCGATTTGGAATTGGACTTCCTCACCATTACTCACATACATCATATTGATAAGACCTTTCTAACATGCGGAAACTAACTTCAGTCATAAGGCAAGGTTTTGGAACGGTTGCCTATGTTACATTATACATATCTTCTGGTGCATTCTACTCATTTACTCCCAGTATCAATCCGTTTCAGATTCTTCAATGAATATGTAGGATTCATTAACCCCCATATAACTTTCATAGACATTCTTTAATTGGGACACTTCCCCACCCTCGTCTAATTTAACTTCATCACTTTCACCACTGTAACTATAATAATCAGCATCATTCTTTTCAAACTGGACAAATGTCATGGCTAAGCTTGCTCCATCATCTTTTAGTTCAATGTCCAATCGGTCTTCATCTAGCGTATAATGTCCTTGATACTCATTTCCCAGATATTCAAGTACTACTTCATCGTCTGTTTCAAAATCGAACACTGCCATGTGCGAATCGAAGATGACTTCCTTATCTTCTCCCTCTTCCTCAGTGATGGTCGGATTATAATTGATCAATCCCAATTTCTTACCTGCCAACTCTGACTCGCCGTCACTACACCCTACTAGAATTAAAAGAGCAAAGCTGCATATCATTATCAAATTTTTCATGATCGTTCTCTCCTTATAGAAGTGCATATACTGAACCCGCATCTATAATCTTATCATGAATATTCAGAAAAAAAGAAATGAGTTATATTTTTATCGTTTGTCTAGAGTAATTAGTTACAGCGCAATGTTCAATTGTATATATGATTTTCGAGTTTCAGCAGACGATTGATTATCAATTTCGAAGATACTTCTTTAGTAGTAATTTTCGTGCATAAAGATTGTTTTTTTTTCTCACTATGTTATTATTTATTTATAATCATTCTAAACAAGATTATAATATTTTCTTGGAGGGACTACATCTATGGATTTTGAAAATAACGGCAACAAGCCTGGTACTGCCCGCAGTGGTGGTGGCACTCAACCTAGGAAGCAAGGCAAAGGTGCATCCGAAGATCGTCTGACTACTCTCTTTGGAGCTCCAGTAGGTGACAGGGAAAATACAATGACTGCAGGACCGCGTGGCCCAGTAGTTATGCAAGATCCTTATTTCCTTGAACAGATGGCGCATTTTGACCGTGAAGTAATTCCTGAAAGACGGATGCACGCGAAAGGTTCTGGGGCATTTGGCACTTTCACTGTAACACATGACATTACACAATATACAAAAGCTAAAATATTCAGCGAGGTTGGCAAACAGACAGAAATGTTCGCGCGCTTCTCTACGGTAGCCGGAGAACGTGGTGCTGCTGATGCTGAACGTGACATTCGTGGCTTCGCACTTAAGTTCTATACTGAAGAAGGTAACTGGGATCTGGTCGGAAACAATACGCCAGTATTCTTCTTCCGTGACCCTAAACTTTTCGCAAGTTTAAACCACGTCGTTAAACGCGATCCTAAAACAAATATGCATAATGCTGAGAGCAACTGGGATTTCTGGACATTACTTCCTGAAGCACTGCATCAAGTCACAATATTGATGACAGATCGCGGCATCCCTAAAGGGTTCAGAAACATGCATGGATTCGGTTCCCACACTTACAGCATGGTGAATGCAGACAACGAACGCGTCTGGGTGAAATTCCACTTCCGTACAGAACAGGGTATCGAAAACCTGACAGCCGAAGAAGCTGAAGAAGTAATTGCGAAAGACCGCGAGTCATCCCAAAGGGATCTCTTCAACGCAATTGAAGATGGCAATTTCCCTAAATGGAAGATGTACATCCAGGTCATGACGGAAGAACAGGCTAAAAACCACTACCATAACCCATTCGATTTGACTAAAGTATGGTATAAAGATGAGTATCCACTTATCCCGGTTGGTGAATTCGAACTCAATCGCAACCCTGAAAACTATTTCGCAGAAGTTGAGCAAGCAGCATTCGCCCCGACCAATATCGTTCCGGGCATCGGCTTCTCACCAGATAAAATGCTTCAAGGACGCCTCTTCTCCTATGGAGATACTCAGCGTTACCGTCTTGGTGTAAACCACCACCAGATTCCTGTAAACTCCCCTAAAGGTGCAACAGGTGTCTGCCCATTCAGCCGTGATGGTGCAATGAGGGTTGATGGCAACTTAGGTTCACACACAAACTACTATCCTAACAGTTATGGTCAATATGAAGACGATCCGAGCGTTAAACAGCCACCTCTCGAAATGGATGGTTTGGTCTACGAGCATGATTTCCGTGAAGATGACGACCACTATTATGAGCAGCCAGGCAAACTCTTCAACCTCCAATCTGATGAAATGAAGCAACGCATATTCACTAACACAGCAAATGAGATGAGTGGCGTTTCCGACAAAGTGAAACACCGCCATATCAGAAACTGCTATAAAGCCGATCCAGCTTATGGTGAAGGTGTCGCAAAAGCAATGGGCATCAACATTGAAGATGTAGACATGGATAGTAATGAATAATAAATGAGAAATATCCCGATCGAGTCATTTCGATCGGGATATTTTTATTTCATGCTCAATGAGATTCTGCCTTTTCCTTCATCTATATCGATTACTGTGACATCTACTATGTCTCCGACACTGACTGCCTCCATTGGATGTTTGATGAATTTTTTCGTCAGTTTTGAAATGTGAACGAGTCCGTCCTGTTTTACACCAATATCGACAAACGCGCCAAAATCGGTGACATTGCGGACTGTTCCAGATAGTTTCATACCTTTTTTCAAGTCTTCCATCTTCAGCACATCAGATTTCAATAGAGGCACTTCGTACTCATCCCTGATATCACGCGTTGGCGCTTTCAGGCTATCTACGATATCAAGCAGTGTCGGAAGACCGATTCCAAGGTCTTCGGCCACCTCTTCCAAGTTCACCTGATCCAGCGCTTCCGCCAGTTCTTTTGTACCGATGTCAGACTCGGTCATGCCGATGAGGGAAATCAGTCTATAAGTTTCTTTATAGCGTTCGGGGTGGATAGGCGTCTGGTCGAGCGGTTCTTTTCCTTCTGCCACACGCAGAAAGCCGACACATTGCTCGAAAGTCTTTGCTCCAAGGCGGGGCACCTTTTTGATTTCATTGCGCGACTTGAAGCCTTCATTTTCTTCGCGGTATTTTACGATATTCATACTGATGGCTGGAGACAATCCCGCTACATGTTGAAGCAAAACATGCGAAGCCGTGTTTACATCGACTCCCACTTGGTTCACTGAAGTTTCAACGACAAAATTAAGCGATTCATTCAAAAACTTCTGGTTGACGTCATGCTGATATTGCCCGACTCCAATTGCCTTAGGGTCAATCTTGACCAGTTCACTGAGCGGATCCTGGACCCTTCTGGCTATGGATACAGCACTCCGTTCTTCGACATTGAAATGCGGGAATTCTTCACGCGCCACTTCAGAAGCTGAATAGACGCTGGCCCCCGCTTCGTTGACGATGATGAATTTGACATCTAAATCCTCAGATTGCACCAGCTCACTGATGAACAGTTCGGTTTCGCGCGAGGCTGTACCGTTACCGATTGCCAGAAGCGTAACTTCATGCTCATCTATCATCTTAAGCAGCTTATTTTTGGCTGCATCTTGCTTAGACTGTGGCGGATGCGGATAAATTACATCCTTATCAAGGAATTGACCGGCGGCATCGATTACCGCAAGTTTACACCCTGTCCTGAAGGCCGGATCCACACCAAGAATGACATGGCCTTTTAGGGGTGGCTGGAGCAGAAGCCGCTTCAAATTCTCTTCAAATATATGCACAGCATGCCGCTCACTCTTTTCAGTCAATTCTTGTCTGGTTTCCCGTTCGATGGAAGGGATGATAAGACGTTTTAAGGCGTCTTCAATAGCCTCCTGTATATATCGTCTGGTGGTTGACCCTTCTTTTATGGTCTGTTTGCCGATATATCTCTTGAAACGTTCTATATCGTAATCGAATTTTACAGTAAGCACACCCAATTCTTCACCACGGTTGATCGCCAATACCCTGTGCGGTACGATTTTACCGATTGGCTCACTGTAGGCATAGTACATTTCGAAGGTTTTTTGTTCATCTTCAGCATTCTTCTTCCTTTTGGTCATCAAATCCGCGCTTTCCTTGAACACTTTCAATATATACGCTCTATATTTGGGATTGTCTGATATATCTTCAGCAATGATATCAAGGGCGCCTTTGATGGCATCTTCTTCAGAAGTCACTTCTTCACTCAAGTAGCGGGTTGCTTCCGCTTCAACATTTTCTGAAGTCTGTCCCTTGATGAATTCGGCCAGGTTCTTCAGTCCCTTACGCTTTGCCTCGGTTGCCCGTGTTTTTTTCTTCTGCTTAAATGGCCTGTAGAGATCTTCTACCCTGTTCAATACAGTCTGCTTTTTTATGTCCTGTGCCAGTTCCGCAGTAAGGAGACCCTGCTCATCAATGCGTCTAAGCACTTCCTGCTTACGCTTCTCCAGATTTTCGAGATATGAAAAGCGGTCTGAAATTGCTTTAATTTCTTGTTCATCCATACCACCGGTCATTTCTTTTCGGTAGCGTGCTATGAACGGCACGGTATTCCCCTCTTGTAGAAGCCCGAGCACATTCCCTATATCCTTTGCTCGTTTTCCTGTTGTTTTTTCAAGTTCTTTAATCAGCGTTTCGTTCATCTTATCTCTCCTGTTTTAAATCTGGTTGATCCTTATATATTATAACACTGAAAACCCCCATCCTTAAGGACGGGGGTAGATATTCTACTCTTTCTCGCTCACTGCCTGGCGCAACTTATTGATTGCGGTGCGCTGAAGTCGTGATACATGCATTTGACTAAGTCCGATGCGCTCTCCCGTTTCTTTCTGACTCAAACCTTCCATGAAGGTGAACTGGATGATCTCCCGTTCTCTGTCTGAAAGTATCGGAATCACCTTTTCCAGAATCAGTCTTTTTTCTGATAGATCATAGTTGTCATCAGACTGTCCCATGACATCGAGCAACGTTACTGTCGATCCGTCTTTATCTGCCTCAATGGAATGATCGACACTCAATGCATTGTAGCTTTGTCCCATTTCCATCGCTTCCAGCACGTCTTCTTCTGAAACTTGCAGATGATCTGCAATTTCACTTATCTTTGGAGATCGTTCCAATCGATTGGTGAGTTCGTCATTCGCATTTTTGATCTTGGGGCCGATTTCCTTGATTCTCCTCGGGACATGTACGCTCCATGTCTTATCCCTCAGATACCTTTTGATTTCACCAACGACTGTCGGGACGAGGAATGCTTCGAAACGTCGATCAAAAGATACATCAAACCTTTTGATTGCGCCAAGAAGCCCAACCATGCCGACCTGCACAAGATCTTCATGATGGCTTTGACCCTTTGAATAGCGATAGGCGAGAGATTCGATGAGTTTCTTGTAGTGCTCTGCCAATCTCGCTTGAGCCGCATCATCCCCATTCTCCTGATGGCTGCGAATCAGTTCATTAATATCTTCCGGTATTAATTTTCTATCGATTGACGATTGTTTCTCCATTCGAATGCACCTGACTTTCATTAATAAACTTCGTCATGCTGATTGTGACGCCAGGATCTTTTTTAATATAGACTTCATCCATTAATGTTTCAATCAGGAATAGTCCCAAGCCTCCCTCTCTGAGGTAGTTGACATTGTCATCTTCAGTATAAGGACCCAGTTCTTCTTTTACTGCTTCATAATTGAAACTCTGCCCGTGATCTGCAACGATAATCTCCACTTTTTCAGTGTATATCGCAAAACCAATCAGCACTTCTCCACCCTTTTCTTCACCATAGGCGTGTTTTACTGCATTGGTGACAGCTTCTGACACAGCAATTTTGGAGTCTTCTATCTGATCATAGGTGGCTCCTACTCTTGAGAGAACGCCGGACAAAGTCAATCGTATCAATCCTACATACTCGGCGCTCGAAGGAAATTTCATTTCTATATAATCGTACTTCTCTGTCATACTATTCAACCCCCGACGCTTCGTTGATATGCATAAGGTCTCTCAAACCTGTAATTTCAAACAGCCTTAATATCCGCTTTGTCACTCCGGTGACATAAAGTTCTCTATCGTGTTGATTCAATTCCTTTAAAGTACCGACGAAAATGCCGAGACCCGTAGAATCCATATATTCGACATCCGTCAAATCTATTCTAATATCATGACTGCCAGACTGGCGGATGGGTTCCAAGATCTTCTGCAACTCAGGTGCAGTATAGACATCTAACTCCCCTTGAAGCACAATCACATATTCTTGTTCTCTCTCTGTTGTATCGATATTGAGATTCATTAAGTTCCACTCCCATTCAACTTAAATACATAAACACTTCAAGCTATACCCGTATATGAAAATTCTAAACACATAAAGTCTAATTTTTATTGTTTTTTAATATGAACAACGTCAAATCATCTTTTTTATGCGGGTTCTGAACACGCATGAGCGATTCGTAAATATACTGGACAATGTCCTGTGGATGATGATCCTTAACTTGTTTGATCATATCTTTTACATAGTCGAGCTCGATGAATGTATCGTCATGCTTCCTCAGTTCCGTCACACCATCGGTAAATACGATAATCATGTCCTTAGGCCCAAGGCGTGCTTCCTTCTGTTCATAGCGTGCATGCCGCTTTACTCCAAGAACGATCCCCTTGGCATCGATTTCTTCGAATTCATCCGTATCATGCCTGTAGAGCAGCGCAGGTTCATGTCCCGCCGAAGAGTAATAGAAACGATCCGTATTATGGTCGTACAAGCCATAGAACATTGTGACGAACATATTTTGATTGACGTTCTTCTCGACTACCCTGTTGAGCTTCCTCAGACTGTCGCTCGGCAGTTGGGAATACCCATACGAGTCCATGCCGAATTTTATCATGCTCATCGCGATTGCAGCCGGTATCCCTTTGCCGATGACATCGGCAATCGCAAAACTGAGCATGCCGTCATTGTGGTCGATGATGTTGAAATAGTCCCCACTGACTTTCCTGGCGGGCACGCTAATGGCGCCGATCTCCATCGTATCGAATGTTGGGATTTCGGTCTTCAGCATCGTTTCCTGAAGGCTGGCTGCGACGTCCATTTCCTTATCGTGGATTTTGAGCTTGTTCATCATGGATCTATAATCCCGGTATGTAAATCCGAACGAGATGATCACTTCCTGCAGAATATCTAAAGATTGTTTTATAAGGGCACCATCTTCTATCGCCATATCGTCAAGGAGTTCCATATGAAGCGAAACGATCTCCTCAGGGGAGGTGTCCATTTCAATGACTTCTTCACTGAATGATTGGCACAGATCCATAGCTTTGTCTGCATCTCCACCATAAAGGTAGAGCTGGATGATTTCTCTGTACTTATTTACAATATTATCAATATACGTCATGATTTCACCTCATACTGAAAAAAAGACTTTTGCACACAAAAGTCCATCAGCTTTTCATTTTCTTGGATTTCCTGGGTTTCTTCGGCAGGAGATCAAGGCTTATCATCAACGCCTTGTCCACTTCTTTCATCTTTTCTTCGTTCAAATATGTAAGTTTTTCCCTGAGCCGTTTCTTATCGATTGTCCGGACTTGTTCAAGCAGTATGACCGAATTCTTATCCAGATTATATGTATCCTTTGAAATCTCCACATGTGTAGGTATCTTCGCTTTGTCGATCCGACCAGTAATTGCGGCAACTATGACGGTGGGGCTGTGATAGTTGCCGACATTATTCTGGATGATCACTACTGGACGTTTGCCTCCCTGTTCAGAACCCTGCACAGGTGAAAGATCAGCAAGATATACTTCGCCTCTCTTCATCTATTCACCATCTTTACTGTAAACGAGGAAATCTTCGTTGCATTTTTGTGCTTCGCATTCAAGCTCATGACTTTCCGACGCAATGGAAAGGTTGATCTCGCTCATCTCTGTATACCCATGTTCAAGAGAAAGTACTGTGCTGCTGCACAATGTCGTATTCATCATTATCAGACCACTCCTCTATTACATCGTTATTCATAATAATGATAACATGTATAAAAAATCATTACTAGTTTATTTTAAAACTTCATTGCTGACACGGACCCCTTCAGCTCCATGATAAAGGCGCGGTAGCCTGCGGCCGAGTTTGCAAATCGATTCATAAGGTATCGTATCCACATAGTCACTGTAGGCCTCCATGGATTGTGCGGATTGCCGGTCCGGTGCGATGATATGCACTTTATCACCCAATTCAATGTAATCCGGCACACGAATCATGATGTAGTCCATACATACGGTTCCAACGACCGGACAGGAGGTGCCGTCCTCCAGGGCCACTTCATAGCCTGTACGTGAACGGAGGAAGCCATCCGCATAACCAATCGGCAGTGTGGCTATGGTCACTTTTTCATCTGCGATATATTTCAGTCCGTAACTGACTCCGTCCCCTTCCTGCAGGATATGCGTATCCACTACATGGGTCACCAGTCCAACGGATGGCTTCAACTCTACAGGTGATTTCCCCGCTATGAAGTCAGATGGATAATATCCATATAGGGAGATGCCGATTCGCATGGCAGTGCATTCATCTGCTTCAAGATGAAAAGCTCCGGCCGAATTTTGGAGGTGCACAAATTGGGGTCTTTTCACATGGGAAATGATGGATTTGAATGTTTCATACTCCTTGAAGGGCCGCTCCGTATCTACTTCCGCTGAGCTGAGGTGACTGAACAGTCCTTCATAGGTAAGGTAGGGGGATTGTTCTATCAGCGTGATCATCTGTTTGACTTCTTCAACACTGGACACGCCCAGCCGGTTCATGCCGCTGTTCACTTTGATATGGACCCAGACACCTTTTCCGTCATCATCCTCGATAGCTTCCTCTGCCCTTTTGAGCCATTCATAACTCGGTGCGGTGACGGCGATGCGGTGCTTTATGGCTTTGTTCATATCTTCCGGCCTGATCGGTCCAAGAATGAGTATCTTCTCCCTGATGCCATGCATCCTCAACTCGACCGCTTCATCCAGCGTACCGACTGCAAAGAAACCCACACCAATATGGGATAAGTACTCTGCAACAGCAGTGCTGCCCAACCCATATGCATTCGCCTTTATGACTGCGATGAAAGTCTTATCAGGGTGCATTCCACTGACAGCTTTATAGTTGTGTCCGATAGCTGCCAGATCGACATCGACAATTGTATCCCTATAGTACTTTTCCGACATATCTCAATCTCCTCGTCCCTTATTTTCAAGTATCACTGTGGCAGTGGCATAATGATTGGAGTGAGAAATTGATACATGTGCGCACTCCTCCCCGCTTATGAAGGGTTTTCCCGCCTCATCATTCAGACAAGTGATGTCTGAAAAAGTGATACGTTCCCCTATGCCACTGCCTAGAGCCTTACTATATGCTTCCTTGACCGCAAAGCGCCCAGCCAGATACTCCATCCTTCTTTTTTCGCTGCTTAATGTCCTGTAGACTTCCATTTCCTCCTCAGATAAAATCCGCTTCGACAACCGTCCACCTTTATCTTCCGCGGCTTTGATCCGTTCGATTTCAATTATATCGGTGCCTAGGCCTCTGATCATATGGTTCTCCCTGTCTTTTCATTGATTAATGTCCTGATATCATTGCGCAGACGATCAGCTTCATCCGACTCGAGTTCAGGGATGTGGACAGGTGCTGCAGACGTTCTCAGGGTGACCCCTTTGAGAGCGTACCGTTTCATCAACGGACCAACTGTCGTATCAATATTCTGAACCCTGAACAGCGGTACAGCAAGTTCTTCTTTGAATATGATTCCTTTATGGATACGTATTTCGTCGCGAGAAACATCATAACGGAAATATTTATATTTCAATTTCGGCATCAACCATACATTGATCAGGCTGATGTAGATGAAAATCACAAAAAGTATGAGCGGCACCCACCACGGTAGCCATTTCCATACATAGAAATGCAGTATCGTTGCGGCAACTGCCACCAGCAATGCAATCAACGCGGCAATCCCTTCACGAATCCGCCACACCGTGATCGATTTCGGTGATATCTTTTTCATTGGAAGCACTCCTTTCAGCCCACTGCCAGATAGTATCCACGTCTTTTTGGTCAATGAACTTCAAGGTCGCCCGGGATCCCATCATCCCCGCGGCCGTGACCAGCGTTATAATTCCGAGTTCAGACCGCTTAAGAAACGGGTTATACGCCCATTCCGCTTCTATCAACTTCTCTGACTTGATGATATAGTGCGAACGCTTGAAAAACGATGTGGTCATCAGATTGATCTCTTCATCCCGGATTGTATAGCCACTGTTATAGGCACTGTAAAAACCAGAGAGGGCGACAATTGTGAGTAATGCCAAGCCAATGGCCCACATATAATCAAACCAGAAATATTGGATGATGGCACTGACCGTGAAGATGCCTAAAGCCATCACTTGGAAGTATCTTCTGTACCCCCTGACCGGCACAATACGTGGAGGGACTTCTATATGATAATTCGGGAAAATCTCTTTTGTAATCCTATATAGGTCATCCCTTTTTATGAAAGGTAGGATTTCAACCTTGCCTTCGACATCATCCCCTTCCAGGGAGTCACTCGTAATCGTTGCGGCTAATGAATAATAGCCGATCATCCTACGGAGGATCGAGTCCCTTATAATGATGTTCTGGACCCGGTTGATGTTGATGCTTTGATGTTTCTTTTCAATCAACCCATATTCGACAACAAGATCATCGTCTTTCATCTTAAGCGTGTATTTATAATATTTGATCATAAGGATGAGTATGCCTATTGCATACCCCACAAGAATGAAGGAACCTACTGCAAGCATATAAGCCCACAAGACGCTTTGGAATGCCCCTTCAAAATAGTCGAAATAGCGCTCCAGCAAAAAGTCCGCTCCGATGATGTTGATGAAACCGAATGCCAGTGCAAGAAAAGTACCTAAAGCGCCGCTGGTCATGCTCATCAGAAGGAGCGAGCGGTTGCTCATAAGATAAAGTGTCGTGAACTCCTGGGGTTCCTCCTCCGCTTCTTGCCGAGGCCAGCCGCTCGAAGCACCGATAATCGCCTCACCTTCTGCCTGTGACTTCTCATCGTAGAGTATTCTCTGCAGTGATTCGGCTTGGGTTTTCTTCATTGTATCAATACGAATGGCGTCCCCCGGAGTGATGATCTCCAATTTCACAGCACCGAACATACGGTGGAATATGGGTTCGCTGAAATCAATCGATTGTATCCTCCCTATATCAAGTTCTTTCTCCCGGTTGGTAATGACCCCGTCCTTGTAGATGAATTTGCCCGCTTCTATCCAAAACCGTGTCCGATATTTATTCAGGAAATCCATCCCTCCGAACAGCACGATGACAAGAATCAGTATACTGATAAATATGAGAATATACTTGAGCGAGATCTCACCTGAGAATATGACGTCACGTGAATTAAAAAGGATTATGATCAATGGAATCCAGAGATTTCTGACGCCATTGACGATACTGCCAAGATAAGCGACCGGGTGGAGTTTCTGCGGGCTATACATCTGTATATGCCTCCTTCACCTGTTGTATGATGGTTGCTTTCATCTCACGTGCCTCGTGCAATTTTAAAGGAGGCATCACCATGCTTGAGCTGGCCGTTGATACTTCCAGTATGGCGAAATCATGCTTTCTGGAGATTGGACCTGTCGCCAATTTGGCACCCTGCACTCTCTGGATGGGCACCATTTTTGTTGCGATGCGGAAAAACCCCTTTTTGACTACGAGGCGCCCTTCATCGATTTCATAGCGGGTCACTTTTCTATAGATAAACGGTCTTATGAAGATGCCCATTATCAATAAAATGATAAGTACCCCGCCCGTTCCAAAGTATACCCAATGGCTCCATTCAAGATAAAAGGTGAGGACACTGGCCGCAATCCCTATGAGCAACCATAGGGTGAAAGATGCCAAATAACGTTTTTGCATATATAGAACTACTTCATCATGCACTTTTTTCATGTTTGCCTCCACTTATATATATCGATTATACATTATAACGATCAGCCTTATCCTTTAAATATACTACGTAGAATATAAAAAAAACACCCCTGTCCATTGGACAGGGGTAGGGAATTATTTGATGTGATCTTTAAATGTGCGACCGCCTTGGCGCTTGTTGTTCTGTGGTGGTCTGTTGCCCTGGCGCTTGTTGCCTGAGCGGTTATCATGATTACGGCCTTTCTTGAATGGCTTCTTGCCACCTGAAGGCTTGCCTCCGCGTCGATTTCCACCTTTTCGTGTAAGTGGTTTTTCAAATGACAGTTGGATATTGTCATCTGATGCATTGAATAGGAATTCATTGAGCAGTGCTGCAACGATTTCCTTCGCTTCACCTTGCTCGAGCAGACGTTCGGCCACTTCAAGCGTATGCGCATTGTTGTTGTTGGCCTTCCATTGATCCATCTTCTCATAGATCTCTTTTTCACGTGCTTTAAGCACTTCTTTTTTAAGAGGCGGTCTGAGCGCAGAGATCGTTTTCTTTTTGGCATTTTCAATCATTCTCAAATAATCCATTTCTACTGGATTGACGAATGTGAGTGCCACACCTTCTTTACCCGCACGTCCTGTACGGCCGATTCTGTGCGTATAACTCTCGGAATCTTGAGGGATATCGAAGTTGTAGACGTGGGATACGCCTGAAATATCGAGACCTCTAGCTGCAACATCTGTGGCAACCAATATATCCAAGGCATTGTTCCTGAATTTCTTCAGGACTTCAAGACGTTTCGATTGCGTGATGTCACCATGCAATCCTTCAGCGCGGTAGCCTTTAGCGACCAACGCACTCGTCAGCTCATCAACACGGCGTTTTGTACGTCCGAAGACGATTGCCAATTCCGGCTGATGGACGTCTAGGAAGTCAGTAAAGACTTCAAGCTTTTCGAGCTCTTTTACGATGGTGTAATGCTCAGTAATCTGCGGATCGCTCGCGCCACCCTGATTCATGGTTTTGATGATTTTTGCGTCTTTCATGAACCGTTTGACCAACTCTTGGATTGCTGGTGGCATTGTAGCCGAGAACAGCAACGTATGCCTGTCATCGGCAGGCATCTCGGACATGATGAACTTGACATCATCTATGAATCCCATGTTCATCATTTCATCCGCTTCATCGAGGACAAGTGTATGAATGCTATCGAGTTTCAATGTCCTTCTCTTGATGTGGTCGATGATACGGCCAGGTGTACCCACGATGATTTCTGGTTTTCTCTTCAAATCCTTAATCTGGCGTTCAATGCTCATTCCGCCAAATATAGTGGATACACCGAGTTTTTTGTACTTGGCAAATTTCTTGAGCTGGTCGCTTACCTGTGCGGCCAACTCACGTGTCGGTGTAAGGATCAGCACTTGAGTGCCGCCCTGCTTCTCGGTATTTTCAATAATCGGAATGCCGAAAGCACCTGTTTTCCCAGTACCTGTTTTTGCCTGCCCGAGAATATCTCTTCTTTCGAGCGCGAGAGGAATACTTTCCTCCTGAATTGGGGTTGGTGTTTCGAACCCTATGTCTTCCAGTGATTTCAAGGTTTCATCACTGACACCTAATTGTTTAAAAAACTTCAAATTAGAGTCTCCTTTGACTTATCGTTTCTCATTTTCGTTACGCATAACTACTCAATATTAACATTTTTATTGTCATTATACAAGTCTTATCTCTTCCGGGAACAGGAAGCGCTCAGTGAATATATTCAACTTAAGCTGATGCGCTTCTGTAAATGCAAAAAGATGCGGCGCACCCTCTATCAGTTCGAGTGTAGCCGATGGTATCTGCCCGCTCACTTCAATGCTTGATATCGAAGGCACAAGAAGATCCAGGGTACCATGGATGATTAATGTCTCCGCCTTGATCTCTTCCAAGTTCCCGGACTTCGTCTCTACAATCCGCTTGAACTCCTGATACGCTTTAAATGGAATATCTTTGAGTCGCTTCCTGATCTTCTGGTAGAGGTGCATCTTCATATGTTCGCTGAAATGTGCTGGAGTTAGGTTCAACCGCCCTAACCTTGAGAGCCTGATATGCTCGAAAGCCGGAGCGATGAGCACGAGTTTGTCTATAGATTCATGTTGTGCAATATAACTGGCGAAGACGCCTCCCATCGAAAAGCCGATGATGTAGACTGAATCTACACGTTGTTTAAGGTTTTTGTATGAATGCAGTGCTTCCTCATACCATAAATCTCCATCTGGTTCAGTGAGATTGAGCACTGTTCCATGCCCCGGGTAGACTGGAAATTCGTAATCGAATTCATACCTTGATTTCAAATAATCGAACAGAGGCTCCAATTCATACCGTCCTCCAGTGTAGCCGTGGAGAAAGAGCAGACCGATGGATCTAGATATAGTCGTTCACCCTTTCCAACGCCATTCCTCTGGACGCCTTCAATAAAATGACACTTTCAGGCGTCATCACTGATTTAAGTTCGGTGGCTAGCGATTTTATATCATCATGGTGTGACCGGTTATTGATATCGACAGTATCATGCACAACCTTCATTGCTTCCCCATAAGTCAGGATGTGATCAAAATGATGATCAGAGCTGTTTATATGTTCTGCTATCGACAGATGAAGCGGTGTCGAATACTCACCAAGTTCCAAAATATCCCCAAGGACAAGGATGCGGTTGTCAGCATCCATGCGCCCTATAGTATCAATCGCACTTTTGGTGCTGGATGGACTTGCATTATAGGCATCATTTATGATGACCGCTCCATTCTGATGAATCATGCGCTCCATGCGCATATCTGTTACGACCAGTGTCTGGAATTGGTCTTTGACGTCCTTCATGGAAAGGCCCACAGCTTCTGCTGCAAGTAAAGCCATCGAAGCATTGGCGGCGTTATGCACACCAAGCTGTGGTATCTGGACATCTATATTCCCTGGGCCTAATTCAAAATGGGTGCCTTCTCGGGTTTCTGAAACATCTATTATCCTAATATCATTACTCGGCTGCTCCCCTGCTGTCTTTAGATTATAGGGGACATCACGCTGCACCAATGCCTCAAGCAAAGGATAATCCCTTGAGTAGATGAAGGTGCCGTTTGGTTTCAAGCCATCTACAATTTCATACTTTGCATGGGCGATATTTTCCCTCGAACCTAATTTTTCGATGTGGGACTCCCCCACATTGGTCAAGATTGCGATATCAGGCTGCGTCATTGTACTCAGCAGATTGATGTCGCCTGCTTTGTCCATCCCCATCTCCAATATGGAAATTTCAGTGTCGGCATCAAGTTGAAGCAGCGTCAGCGGTAGACCGATCTCATTATTGTAGTTGCCGATCGTCTTCTTCACTTTGAAGTGTGGAGAAAGCAGACATTCGATCATATCCTTAGTGGTTGTCTTTCCGTTCGATCCCGTAATCGCAATGACTTTGGGAGACACCTCTTCAAGGTACTTTTGTGCAATGGTCTGCAGGGCAAGCAATCCGTCTGGAACATGGATGAGTGGCAAGGATGAATCAGACTGTGATGGCGCTTGTTCCGTCAGGCTGAGCGCCGCCCCTTTATCGAAAGCCTGCTCCATAAAACGGTGCCCATCCGTATTCTCTCCTTTGAAGGGAACGAACAGATTGCCTTTTTGCAGCGTCCTTGTATCTATAGATACCCCTTTTATGATTCTATCTTTTTGTGATTCTGCAGCAGCATTCATTTGTCCACCACAGAAGTTGGCGATTGTCCCTATTGTTGTCTCAATCATAACTACTGTACAACTCCATCATCGTTTTATTTTTGTGTTCATCAAATTCATATTGGATTAATACGCTTAATTTTATCATAAAATAGTGTATACTAAATGTCATGATTCCATAATGGGTTAGGTGAATTCTTTGGAAAATAATAATAATTATAAAAGGCAAAATGCCAATATATTCTTCAGGATGGACTGGTTGCTGATACTGCTTATTGCAGTCCTTGCGACCATCAGCGTCTTCATGATTCGTTCTGCAATGACCAGCGGACAGTACAATACCGATTTCGCCCTTAGACAGACTTTATTTTATCTGCTTGGTTTTCTGATGGTTTTTGTACTGACTTTTATCCCCGTCAAATGGCTGAAGCAGTATATCTGGCTCATATACACCACTGGCGTCCTATCGCTTGTCATTCTTTTCATCGCTCCTGTTTCTCCGATTACACCGATTATAAATGGTGCCAAAAGCTGGTATCAATTCGGATTCTTCAGTATCCAGCCGTCTGAGATCGTCAAGATCATCTACATATTGACTTTGGCCTATGTCATCAATCAGCATAATAAATATAAGATGACTAATGATCTGAGTGCAGATATTAAACTGCTTATAAAAATCGCCGCAACTTCCATTCTGCCGATGCTGCTCATACTATTTCAAAATGATTTGGGCACCACTTTAGTCATGTTGGCGATACTATTCGGAATGATTATCGTCTCAGGCATCAGCTGGTGGCTTATTGTTCCGACCTTGATTGCAGCAGTTACAATAGGAGGATCCTTGATTCTTGGCATCATCTACAGGCCGGATATACTTGAGCGTTACCTAGGCATTTATCCTTATCAGTTCGAACGAATATATTCTTGGCTGCGGCCGGAGGAATACGTGGCTGAAGGTGGCTTCCAACTCAGCAACTCATTGAAGGCGATCGGTTCTGGTGGCATTGATGGCAAAGGCTTTGGTGATGGCATCATCTACATTCCGGAAAACCATACGGACTTCATCTTTACGATCATCGGTGAAGAATTCGGATTCATCGGTGCCACTGCCGTCATCGTACTTATATTTATGCTTATGCTCCATCTCTTCAGGATTGCAACAGTCGTTGATGATAGTTTCTCATCTTATTTCATCATCGGCTACCTTTCCATGCTGATGTTTCATGTTTTCCAAAATATCGGCATGACTGTACAACTATTGCCGATTACCGGACTCCCTTTGCCTTTCATCAGTTATGGAGGAAGTGGGCTCTGGGCTAACATGTTGGCGATTGGAATCATAATGAGCATCTATTTCCATCAATATGACAAGAAAGCATAAAATAACCGCAGCTTAGTAGCTGCGGTTATTTTAGATGTTCTGTTCTTTCAACCGTAATTGTTCCTTATGTGCAATACCGTTCATGATTTCAAGTCTAGATCTTGAAACCTTTACTTTAACACCAAGTTCACTCAACATCGTGACAACTTGCTTCACTTTAGAACGGTCGTTTTTGTACATAATGACACTCCCCGTTTTTCAACTTACTCTTATTTTAACGTGAAATTTATATTTTTGCCATACAAATCAAAAAATAAATGTTACAGAATTTTAAATAATCTTGGTTTATAATAGAATACAAGTGAGGTGAAAATATGGAATTAGCTATATTTGAATTCCTATCCAGCGCAAAAGTGTTGAGTACCATCACCCTTATCATAATTGGAATCAACCTCCTTTTTGCCATAGGGCTGATATTTTTGGAACGGCGCAGCGCGCAGAGCATATGGGCTTGGCTTATGGTCCTTTTCTTTCTGCCGATCATCGGCTTCATATTTTATATCCTTTTCGGCCGCCAAATATACAACCAGAAGTTATTCCAGATCAATGAAGCAGACAAAGTGGGTCTTGAGCACCTGGTTGATGAGCAGCTCAGTGATCTACAGAACAACCGTATGTCTTTCGCAAACGACGTCACGAACCGTCATAGGAAAATAATCCATATGCTGCTCGATAATAATCAATCTTTTATGACCATCAACAACAAGATAGATATTTTCACAGACGGTAATGAAAAATTCGAGAAGCTGCTCGAAGATATCTACAACGCTCGAGACCACATCCATTTCCAATACTACATTTTGAAATTGGATGGCATCGGCCAAAGATTACATAAGGCATTGCTTGCAAAGCAACGAGAGGGAGTCTCTGTCAGAATTCTCTACGACGATATAGGTTCCAGAACACTCCGGTTGAGCAACTTTAAAGAATTGAAAGCAGCCGGTGGTCTGGTCGAAGCCTTCTTCCCAAGCATGCTCCGCCTCATAAATCCAAGGATGAATAACCGTAACCATCGTAAAATTGTGGTAATAGATGGCACCCTCGGATATGTAGGCGGCTTCAACGTAGGCGATGAATACATTGGTTTGAATAAAAAATTCGGCTATTGGCGCGATACCCACCTGAGGATTGAAGGGAACGCCGTTAAATCCCTCCAGTTGCGCTTTATGTTGGACTGGAATTCACATGATAAACGCAATAATATGTTCAGGGAAAATCGCTACTTCCCTGAAGTGAACCACTACTATGGCAACACGCCTATGCAAGTGGCTTCAAGTGGTCCTGATGAGAGATGGCAGCAGATCAAATATGGCTATATGAAAATGATCTACAGCGCAAAGAAGTCCATCTATATCCAGACGCCTTATTTCATCCCAGACCAATCCTTCTTGGAGGCAGTCAAAATCGCTATATTGAGCGGAGTCGAGGTACATCTGATGATTCCCAACAAGCCGGATCATCCTTTCGTGTACTGGGGCACCTACTCCAATGCAGGTGCGATAGCACGGATGGGGGCCCACGTCCATATCTACGAGAAAGGTTTCCTCCATCAAAAAGTGATGATGGTCGATGATGAAGTGTTGAGTGTCGGGACGACAAACGTCGACTCCAGAAGCTTCTTTTTGAACTTCGAAGTCAATGCTTTCATATACGATAAAAATGAAGCAACCAAATACCGTCTCATCTATGAAGCGGATATTGAGGCCTGTTCTCTGCTTACCGTTGAAAGATACGACTCCAGAAATAAATGGATCCGTATAAAGGAAGGTATTGCGAACCTCATTTCGCCCATCCTTTAATATCCAAATAAAAAGGCATGATATCTCTTGGATATCATGCCTTTTTCACTGCATTATTTTTTCTTTTTACGTTTTTTCTTCGGCATTACTTTAGCACTCTTCAAGCGTTGCTCTTTTTCTGCCTGTTCCCGTTCATGTGCTTCTATGATAGGTGCCATTTCTTCAGCCACTTTCTTTTTATAGAAGGTATTACCTGCCCAAGTCTGGAATATCAGGAAAAGACCGCCGACTGCCCAGTAGAGTGGAAGGGCTGAAGGTGAAATCAAGGAAATCCAGATGATCATAATTGGAGAGATGTACATGAATAGCTGCATCTGCTTGCGCTGTTCTGGAGATACAAACTGCATGGAAACGAATGCCTGTCCTGCATAGACGATTCCGGCAATGGCCACCATGAACAAATCCTGCTCAGTCAAATTCATCCAAAGGAAGGACGGGTACTCAGTAATTCCACCTTCAGAAGGGAATTTGAGGGAGAAATATAGCGCCATGACGATAGGCATCTGGATCAACATAGGTAAGCAACCCATGTTGAGCGGGTTGATGCCGTGTTTCTTGTAAAGTCCCATCATCTCCTGCTGCGCTTCCATCTTCTCTTCCTGAGTTGTTGCAACTTTGACTTTCTTTTGAATCTCTTCCATTTCAGGTTTAACGATTTTCATCTTCTCGCGCATCATCATCTGATTTTTATATGTACGCATCATGAATGGGAAAATTGCTAAGCGGACGATTAGGGTAACGGCTATAATAGCCAATCCATAGTTATTGTTCAGGTTTTCACCGAGCCAATGAACAAGACTATCCATCGGACGGACGAAAGTATTAAAGAAAAAACCATTTCTATTTTCTTCCTGGGAATAGTCACAGCCGGAGAGCACAAGCACCAGACCGATCATTAGCGGGAAGAGCCATTTTTTACTCATTTCTTCACCTCATAATTTGTCTCACATAAAAGAAATTGTAACATAAAAGAATGTCTAAAAAAACATATTATAAAATCTTACACATCCATTAGTGACAATTTAATGATACTTCTATCTATATTCTGAGTTTCCAATGAAAAACAGACCTAGCAATTGCTAGGTCTGGTTAGGAAGGTTCATTCCTAGAGTCTTGAGCCACATACAGGCCAAGGCTGGGATCCTCTTTGATCATATAGGATTTGAGCTCTTTTGGTTTGTTCTGCTGCCGATGCATTGGATGGCAGACCGCTTCCGCCTACAGACTGCCAAGTGCGGACATCGAATTGGTAAAGACCATGATAAAGGCCATTTGCGCTTACGATGCCTGGAGCGCCGCCAGATTCACACTGCGCTAATGCTCCCCAGTTCTGTGAACTTGAATTATTGGAAGTAGACACATTTTGTGTTTTAGCTTGTTGACGCTCTTCGGCTGTTGCTTGTGCTGCCGCACGCTCTTCAGCTGCTGCTTGCTCTGCTGCACGCTCTTCAGCTGCTGCCTGTTCTGCTGCACGCTCTTCGGCTGCTGCTTGTTCTGCCGCACGCTCTTCGGCTGAAACATTCGGCTGAACTTCTTCAACCGGCTGAACTTGAGCAGGTGTTTCTTCAACTGCTGGTGCTTGTGCAGGCGCTTGAGATATAGTCTCTCCAGAGACTGATAATGTTTTACCAGCAATGATGAGGTCTGATGACAGGTTGTTCCATGTCTTCAAGTCTGAAACGGAAACATCAAATTTTTGCGCAATCTCAAAAAGAGTATCTCCTGATTTTATTTTATAAACTCCTGCTTCTTTATCTCCTGAATCATTTGCTTTTGCAATTTCAAGCTCTTGGCCTGGGAAGATAAGGTTGGAAGTCAAATTATTGGTTGATTTAATCGCATCGACCGTTGTACTGCTCTGATGCGCGATTTCGGAAAGAGTATCTCCTTTATCTACTGTATGAGTTGCTGCTTCTGCACTGTAAGCGAGTGTGCCGGATACAGCAACTGCTGCACCGATAGATAGTACTTTCTTCATAATTAGTATACCCTCCGTATTCCCTTAAGCGGAATAATGTTTTCTTATTAGCTGAATAGTACTATATCAGATTTAAACATTTCTTAGGTTACAAGAATATAAAGAAAAGCATTTTTCATTACAGTTAGATTACAATATTATTTCTTGTTAAAAGATCTTTTTCTACAAATAGTGTATTTATAACTCCCTTGGGTTCACAGCTTATTGACCGAATAGGTAAATTCTTTTGTAAAATATGACGTTATTACCATTAAATTATCAATGGATTATATTTTTTATGGATGTCTGATTAATCTGTCATCAGTAATAAAATTCATTTATCCTCTAAAAGTTTTCATATAAAATACCCTGTCTAAGTCCGATCGCAGTAGTCGGCCTTGAGCAGGGTACGGTGAGTAGTGTGAGTGTAGATAGTGTGAATCGATTGGACCTGTTCAGATAAAGGCTTTTTCCTTCTTTTCATCTGAATCTTCGTTTGGCACAGGCTGCAATGTATTACTCTCATTCTTATGTTCGTTCAAAACTTTTTCCAAAGACTCCAGGTGGCGGTCCTTCAAAAGTGCCTTACCTGAATCATCGGAGCTTTCTAATGTATGGACTGTCCTTTCACCGATGTAGTCCCACTGGTCATAATGCTTTACTGCCTCCCTTATCATACGTGAAGGATTCATGATGTCTTTTTGTCGGCTCATCTTATCTGGAATATGTTTGATGCTTTCAGCCCATATTTCCATTCGATATTCTTTTTCACCTTCTTGAGTTGTATGGACCGTGGTGGCGACCTGACCACTGACGCACAGGATATCGCCTTCAGCAGCTTCTGTGAGTACCTTAGGTAGTGCTTTTCCAAAGGCTTTGCAGTAGATGAAATGTACTTCCTTGGATTTTCTTTCATCTTTGGGCACTCTGACGGTTGCAATGATGAATGAATTGATGCTGCCATTCACCGTTTTCTGCAACGTCACATTACGCACCAACTCCCCCACCAGCAAGACTTTGTTCATCATTAGTTCACCTCCTTCCTGTTCCAAAGATAAACTTAAAGTAAATATTCTGCAAAAGGCTGCAATTTGATTTTACAACCATTTCCTTTACAATTAGAATGAATATGATAATGATAAATAAATATTGAAGCGCATGATGATGCGATTTCAAAAAAATTGCATCCACGATTCATATATGAAGGGAAGGACTGGGATGAAGTCTTTTAAAGTAGTTGAATTGAAGCTGGAGCATGAGGAGAATTATATAATACTGGATATCATCGATGGCATCATAATCAATAAGGAAAAGGGAGAAGCTCCTTGGTTGATCGAGATTTCCACTTCTCCCGATTTTAAGGATATTCTTCAAGAGATGATTGGAACGGAAGTTGAAATTCTTGTTACGATTACGAGACATTCCAACGAACCGGCCAGATTCAGAGGAACGTTCAATGAAATGAATGAGTTGAATCAGGCACTATCCTTAATATTCAATGGCAAGATAATCGTACAAGGACCAACATATGCTGAAGATGTACTCACCCATCTGTTGAGTGAAGGGTATGAAGAGGAGACGTTGCTCCATGAGTTTAAATCCATCATGGAGTCTAAAAAAGAAATAAAAACATCCGATGATTAATCATCGGATGTTTTTTTGTCTTGTATGGCAAAGGTAATTTCACATTTACAGGCAATCTCCCCGTCAACTGTAGCCACTGCTTCCCCTTTGCCGATAGGACCCTTTATTTTTGTTATTTCAACTGTCAGTTCCAGAGTATCCCCAGGCCTGACCTGTTTTTTGAACCTACATTTATCTATGCCTGCAAAAAAGGCAAGCTTTCCTTGGAACTGTTCCTCCTGTAGGAGCGCGACTGCACCTACTTGAGCCAATGATTCAACAATCAGGACACCCGGCATCACAGCGTACTCAGGAAAATGCCCTTGAAAGAATGGCTCATTACCGGACACTTGTTTGATGCCCGTACACTTTGCACCTGGTTCTACTTCAGTGACTTTATCTATCAGCAGAAAAGGTGGGCGGTGCGGAATTATCGCCTTTATCTGGTCATAACTCAACATTGTATCATTCCTTAGTCATATTGATGATGTGTTCCCATGTTTCCAGACGAAATACTTCCATCGGATTATTCAATATACCATATCCGATCATAAGGCCCACAAAGAACACGATAATTGCCACATATACATAAAGCAGTATTCTGACAATCAACGGAAATCTGCGATGGACCAGTTTTCTTGATTCTTCGGCCATAACACTACCTCTTTATTTAGAAGTTATCACACTTTTTGTGTGTTGCTCATCTGTTCGCTCTATATCGGCTCCAAGTTTCTGTAACTTGCCATGGAAATCTACGTAGCCACGGTCCAGATGATTCAATTCAGTAACTTCAGTATACCCTTCTGCTACTAAACCTGCAAGAATCAATGCAGCTGCAGCCCTGAGATCAGTCGCTTTTACACGACCCCCGGTAAGTTTGCCGCCACCTTTGATGAATGCATGATTTTCTTCTACTTCTATATCTGCATCCATTTTTCTGAACTCATTGACGTGCATGAAACGATTCTCGAATATCGTCTCAGTTATGACGCTTGTGCCGTTGATGGTCGTAAGCAATGCCATCATCTGGCTTTGCATGTCTGTTGGAAAACCAGGATGGGGCATCGTCTTAACCCGGATGGGCTTGAGGTTCTCGGCTGGGATGACTTTGACACCATCCCCCGTAGCCTCTATACGTACACCTATTTCTTCAAGCTTGGAAATCAATGCACTCAAATGTTCGGGTACAACGTTTTTCAGTGTGATCTCACTGCGTGTTATTGCACCTGCAATCATAAAAGTGCCTGCTTCAATCCTGTCAGGTATGACGGTGTGATCTACTCCCTTTAGTGATTCGACACCTTCAATTTTAATGTGGGCAGTGCCTGCACCTTTTACATTACCACCCATTTCATTGATATAATTGGCCAAATCTTCAATTTCAGGTTCTTGGGCCGCATTTTCAAGCTCAGTAGTCCCCTCAGCCAGGCTTGCAGCCATTATAAGGTTCTGGGTTGCACCGACGCTTGGAAAATCCAAGTGAATTTTGGCACCTTTCAGACGGCCATCGACATGTCCTTCGAAACTACCATCTACAGTGCGGAAAGTGGTCCCCATCTTCTCGAGACCTTTGATATGCTGCTCCACTGGTCTTGAACCAATGGCACACCCTCCTGGCATTGCTACATTACAATACCCGTAACGTGCAAGTAGGGGACCCATAACAAGCATGCTCGCGCGCATTCTGCTTACGAGGTCGAAAGGTGCATCGCATGAAAGCTCTGCGCTGGCATCCACCGAAACGGTCCCTTCTTCCATTTCCACTTCAGCCCCCAAGTGGCGAAGCAAGGCGGCTAAAGTTCCGACATCGGATAAATCCGGAACATTATGTAGCCTCGATACGCCTTCTTCTGCTAATAAAGAAGCAGTCAAGACCGGCAGTACAGCATTTTTGGAACCTTCAATTTCAACAGAACCTGAAAGTTTTTTCCCACCTTTTACTATTATAGAATCCATTTTATTCACTCCATATTTTACTTACCATTTAATACTTCGTATACTATTCACTATTTTAGAGATGTATAAACACGTTTGCAAATTAAATGTCAAAACAACAGCGCTGCTTCTTGGATCAGTCTGAAGAAGTCCATTATAAAGTTGCTCAAGCCACTTCCTAAAAGAACTGCCAATAATATAAAGAACAATCTTATTCGGCCTGTCTCCGCTTTTTTGAACCACCCATCTATGTTCAGAGCGCCAAGTACCCAAAAGGCAAAGATTACGCACAACAAGTGCAATATGATATGCATGAATGCTAACTGGGAAAACAACATTATAATCACCCTTAAAAAAAGCCCGGGCCAGAGCCCGGGCAGAATCCTTACTTATGTTTTGATACATCCAATCGATTGATTGCGCGATTCAACGCAAGTTCAGCACGATATCTATCGACTTTTTCATCCTGTGACTGCTGAAGGAGTGCTTCGGCACGATCTCTTGCAGCGACCGCACGGTCTGTATCGATGTCTTGAGCAAACTCACCCGCCTGCACAAGAACCGTCACTTTTTCAGAACGGATTTCTACAAAACCTTCCGTTACAGCCATATATTCATACTGGCCGCCTATCTTCGCACGCAGACTGCCAATCTTGAGTGCAGCAACCGTCGGGACGTGGCCGGCCATGACACCGAGCTCACCCTGTTTAGTCTGGAGTATAATGATGTCACAGTCTTCTTCACTGAAAACCGAGCCGTTTGGTGTAACTACATCCAGTGCAATTGTACTCATTTGCTAACCCTCCCGATTTTAGACTTCTACACCCATCTCGCGTGCTTTATCCAGCACATCGGAAATGCCGCCGACAAGACGGAATGCATCTTCCGGGATATGGTCGTATTTTCCTTCAAGTATTTCCTTGAAGTCGTTGACTGTCTGTTCTACAGGCACGTATGAACCTTTTTGGCCTGTAAACTGTTCTGCTACGTGGAAGTTCTGGGATAGGAAGAACTGGATCCGACGTGCACGGGAAACAGTAAGCTTATCTTCCTCGGAAAGCTCATCCATACCTAGAATCGCAATGATATCCTGAAGTTCGCGGTATTTTTGGATGGTTGCCTGAACATCACGGGCCACTTCATAGTGTTCTTCTCCAACTACTGCTGGCGTCAACGCACGGGAAGTGGATGCCAGCGGGTCAACCGCCGGATAGATACCCATCTCAGAAAGCTTACGCTCAAGGTTCGTAGTCGCATCCAAGTGCGCGAATGTTTGAGCTGGTGCTGGGTCAGTATAGTCATCCGCAGGTACGAATACTGCTTGGATGGATGTAACCGATCCTACATTTGTAGAAGTGATGCGTTCCTGCAATTGTCCCATTTCAGTTGCCAATGTTGGCTGATAACCAACCGCTGAAGGCATACGTCCGAGCAAAGCAGATACTTCAGAGCCCGCTTGAGTAAAGCGGAAGATGTTGTCGATGAAGAGCAGTACATCCTGACCTTCCTCATCACGGAAGTATTCTGCCATGGTAAGACCCGACAAGGCCACACGCATACGCGCACCTGGCGGTTCGTTCATCTGGCCAAACACCATCGCAGTTTTCGCGATAACACCGGAGTCGCTCATTTCATAATAAAGGTCATTACCTTCACGTGTCCGCTCTCCAACTCCTGCGAACACAGAGATACCTCCGTGTTCCTGGGCAATATTGTTGATCAGTTCCTGGATTAGGACAGTCTTACCAACTCCTGCTCCTCCAAACAGTCCAATCTTACCGCCTTTAGTATAAGGAGCCAGTAAATCTACTACCTTTATGCCTGTTTCAAGTATTTCGACATTGGTCGAAAGGTTCTCAAATTTTGGAGCTTGACGGTGTATCGGATCCCTTCTTTCAGAAGCTGGTACAGCTTCTCCAAGGTCGATATGCTCCCCAAGCACGTTGAATACCCTGCCCAGTGTCAGCTGGCCGACAGGTACTGTGATGGGACTGCCTGTATCTTTAACTTCAGTTCCACGCTGCAGTCCATCTGTGGAACTCATCGCAATCGTTCTGACAACGTTGTCTCCGAGATGGAGGGCAACTTCCAGGGCGATCGTTTCTTCTTCATTTCCTTTTTCATGAGTGATGTACAATGCGTTATTCAATTCCGGCAATTCGCCCTCATTGAAACGCACATCAACCACAGGTCCCATGACTTGAACCACTTGACCTAAAGTCATTCGATTTCCTCCTAGTCTTTCTTTATTCAAGTGCTGATGCACCACCGACTATTTCTGTGATTTCTTGAGTGATCGCAGCCTGTCTGGCACGGTTATACTGCAATGACAGATCGTCAACCAGTTCCTTCGCATTATCCGTTGCAGCCTTCATCGCTGTCATACGCGCAGCATGTTCACTCGCTTTTGCATCGAGGAGTGCGCCGTAAACCAGACTTTCTGCATATTGTGGCAGAATCGTCTCCAGTATGGACTCCTTATCCGGTTCAAATTCGTATGTTGAGAGGTTGGAAGCCTGTGTTTCATTCGCGGTAACCGCACTCTCGGACAAAGGCAACAGTTGTCTTGTGTTGACCTTCTGCTCAAGCACATTAATGAATTTGTTATAGATGATATAGAGTTCATCAACGTCTTCATTCGCGAATTGTGCAACCGATTGTTGCGCAATTTCTTTGACACTGCTGAAGTCAGGCTGATCCTCAAGCCCAATGCGGTGATTTGTAATGCTGTAGCCCTGATTCTCAAGGAATTCGTAGCCCATTCTTCCAATTACGAAGAGATCATAGGATTCCGGGTTGTCATTATGACGCTCGCTGATCAGCCTAGTGATTTCTTTCATGATGTTCGCATTATATGGACCCGCAAGACCACTGTCTGACGTAATGATGACATAGCCGGTACGCTTGACCGGACGCTCCCTGAGCATAGGGTGGGAACTTGTATTGTCGCCTGAAGCAATGGCCTGGACAGCATCCTGTATCTTATCCATATAAGGCTGGAACCTCTTCGTGTTCTCCTCGGCCCGCCTCAATTTCGAGTTGGACACCATGTGCATGGCGCTAGTGATCTGGCTCATCTTTTTAGTTGATCCTATACGACCTTTTATTTCTCTTAGTGAAGCCATGAATTCACCACCTTATTCTATATTCACAATTCTTAATTGGAAGAGTTGAACAGCTTTTTGAAGCTGTTGATTGCTGTTTTATATGCTTCATCATCCGGAAGCTGTTTTGTCTCTTTTATGCCTTTTAGCAACTCCGGCTCATTTGAATCGAGCCAGTTGAGGAACTCGTCTTCAAACCTTGTAATATCTTCAACAGGAATCTCATCCAGATGGCCGTTGACAAGTGCGTATAGTATCGCAACTTGACGCTCTACAGGCAATGGATTGTTTTCACCCTGTTTGAGTACTTCGACGGTACGTTTACCACGTTCGAGTTTTGCAGCAGTCGCTTCGTCAAGGTCGGAACCGAATTGAGCAAATGCTTCCAGTTCACGGAATGCAGCGAGGTCGAGCCTCAATGTACCCGCTACCTTCTTCATTGCTTTGATCTGTGCAGAACCACCAACACGGGACACTGATAGACCGGCGTTGATAGCTGGTCTTACACCTGAGAAGAAGAGGTCTGACTGCAGGAAGATCTGTCCATCTGTAATGGATATAACGTTCGTAGGGACAAACGCACTGATATCCCCTGCTTGCGTCTCGATGAACGGCAATGCCGTAATCGATCCGCCACCCAATTCATCGTTGAGTTTCGCCGCACGTTCGAGCAGACGACTGTGCAGATAGAATACGTCACCTGGGTAAGCTTCACGGCCTGGTGGACGTTTCAGAAGCAATGACAGTTCACGGTAAGCCGCCGCCTGTTTAGTCAGATCATCATATACGATGAGGACGTGCTTGCCGTTAAACATGAACTCTTCCGCCATGGATACACCAGCATATGGCGCAATATAAAGAAGCGGAGCTGGCATGGAGGCACCAGCCGTTACTACGATCGTATAGTCGAGGGCACCGTTTTGACGGAGCGTTTCGACAGTAGACCTTACTGTAGATTCCTTTTGGCCGATTGCTACATATACACAAATCATGTCCTGATCCTTTTGGTTCAGGATTGTGTCGATCGCCACGGTAGTTTTACCTGTCTGACGGTCACCGATAATCAGCTCACGCTGGCCACGGCCAATCGGGACAAGTGCATCAATCGCTTTAATTCCCGTCTGTAGGGGTTCGTCGACTGACTTACGCGCCATGACGCCTGTAGCTGGACTTTCAATCGGTCTAGTCTTAGTTGCGCCGATTGGTCCTTTTCCATCTATAGCCTGGCCAAGTGGATTAACCACCCGTCCGATAAGTTCTTCACCTACAGGGACTTCCATGATGCGACCTGTGCGCTTCACTTCGTCGCCTTCTTTGATATCGTCGTATGGTCCGAGGATTACGATACCGATATTGTTTTCTTCAAGGTTCTGGGCAAGCCCCAGAACACCACTTGGAAATTCAAGCAGTTCTCCAGCCATTGCATCGTTAAGACCATGAGCAAGTGCGATACCGTCACCAACTTGGATGACTGTACCAACGTCTGTTACTTTCATATCTGCTTCATAGTTTTCGATCTGACTTTTCAGGAGAGCGCTTATTTCATCAGCTTTAATTGCCATCAATTGTCACTCCTTAATTAGCTATTAGTACTTTCTCTTAATTTGCTTCTCAAATCCGACAGTTTAGTATTCAATGAGCCATCATATACTTTTGTTCCGATGAACACACGGATTCCGCCGACCAGCTCTTCATTGACTTTATTTTCGATCAGCAGTTTAGAAAGGCCTGTTCTTTTGACAAAGACTTTCCCTATGCTTTCTATCTCTTCTGAAGAGAGTTCGTAGACGGACTCGATCACAACATTCTCTTGATTATGATGACGATTATATCTATCGATGAAGGAGTTGTAGACCGATGTCACTTCAGTTAATTTATTGCGATCTGACAGAATGAGCAGTGCGTTGCGCAAAGGTTCGACAATATCATTGAATGCTTCTTTAAGGACTTCTCTTTTCTTATTCATTGGGATGCGCGGATTTTCCGCGAACTTCGTGAACAGAGGAGTGTTCTTGAAAGCTTTCATCACTTCGTCAAAATCTCTGCGGGCTGCTTCAAGCTGTCCTGATTCTTCGACTGCATTGAACAGCGCCTCAGAGTATTTCTGTGCTGAGCTGGACATTATTTACCCCCTGCTTCCTGAAGGTATCTTTCAACCAGATCTTTTTGATCATCTTGATTGATTTCTTTAGCAATCATCTTCTCTGCAATCAGGACGGAAATTTCGCCGACCTGATCATTGATGTCGCGGATTGCTTTTTCTTTTTCTCTCTCAATATCCGCCTTAGCTGTCTCCATCATCTGATTCGCACGCGTATTCGCATCGTGGATAATTGCTTCCTGCTCTTTTTTGGCCTGGTTTTTAGCATTATCCATCATTGCTGAAATCTCAGTCTGTGTCTCTCTGAGCACAGCTTCATTTTCTTCTTTGAGTTTGACAGCATCCATTCTGCGCTGTTCAGCCTCATCTATCTCCGAATGGATCAGCTGCTCCCGTTCATCCATCACTTTCTTCAACGGCTTCCAGACAAAGTATGAAAGTGCGCCAAGAAGTACGAGGAAAGTTACAAGCTGTACCAAACTGCTCCCAATTGCTGATGGGATCGTCTCCGTAGCCCCTAAAATAAGAAATTCCACTTATGTACACTCCTTTCGCGAGAGTTTCAATCTATTTTACAATCTACATAATAAGACGGCGAAATCTTAAAAGAAGACTTCGCCAGATGTAACGGTTCTTAGAACATGAACATGAGCATGAATGAGATAACAATTGCGATGATCGGAACGGCCTCAACAACACCGATACCGATGAACATGATTGTCATGAGTGGGCCACGGGCTTCCGGCTGGCGGGAGACCCCTTCAACTGTTTTAGAAACGATAAGGCCGATACCGATACTTGCGCCAAGTGCTGCAAGACCAGCAGCGATACCTACTGCGAGTAGATTCATCATAAGAAATAGTTCCTCCTAAAATATTTTGAAAGTAAAATTTAATTTTTATATTAATGATCCTCGTTCACCTTATGGGAAAGATAGACCATTGATAACATAACGAATATAAATGCCTGGATTGCACCAATGTAGATTGAGAATCCTTGCCAGATCATCATTGGAATGAATCCGCCGATGAATCCTATAGCGCCTGAAGTCATTACCATGACTAGGAGTGCAAGCAATATTTCACCTGCATAGATGTTACCGTAAAGACGCAAGCCAAGTGTCAGATTGTATGTGAATTCTTCGATGAATTTAAACGGTGCCATGAACCACACCGGTTCTACGTAAGATTTGATGTATGCTTTCGTGCCACGCATCTTTATACCGTAGTAATGCGTCATGACTATCATCACACTAGCCAAAGTCAAAGTTACTGCTGGATCCGCAGTCGGTGACTTCCACCACAGTGTCTGATCGGCATCCGGCGCAACAAAGGCAAAAGGCAACCCAACCATATTTGATACAAATATGTATAAAATCAATGTCAGGGCAAGGAAGTGGAATCTTCCTCCTTGTTTCCAGGCCATGTTGCCCGAGATGATACCTTTAACGAAGTTCATCAGTACTTCCATAAGTACCTGACTCTTTCCAGTCGGTCTCACTGCCAGATTTCTCGTCATAAAGAAAGCGATTAGAAATACAATGAGCGATGAAATTACTATCATCAATACTGTAGACAGGTTGAATATAATTGGAAGACCCAAAACATCTATAGTCCATATTGGATTTCCGTGCTCCATTTTTTCACCTCTTTCACTCCGTCAATTCTTTAACAGTACGAAACAGGATCATGACATAGCTGAGCATGAGCCCCGACCCTATACCGAAAATGCTGAATATATCCGGGAAACGCACCCAGAATAAGCATGTAACAATTACAATGGCAAGTCTTGCCGCCGTCCCAGTCCTGATTTTTCCATCTACTGCCCCATAAGCCCTATCAAGGTTGTAATACCAATTGAACAACATCAATATGGACGCAAGGGTGCCTAGGGCGAACCCTGCTGCAAAAGTTGATGATGTAAACAGGTAGATGAGTAAGCTAATGACAAGGGGGAAAAGCAGAAACCTTAAAAAGTGGTGGGAAAATCGTCTCAGAAATGGCAATTTAACACTGTCTCCTAGTGTATTATACGGCTTTCGTTGTAAACCGTTACATTACTCTTGTAATGATATAGGAGTGCTTTTTTTATGTCAATATTATGGACATATTAATTTAATTTCAGTTTGATTCTGACATATTATAGACATAATTGGTCATGCTTTGAAACTTTCTGGTTTTTCATTGAGGATGCCGTAGTAGTACTTGATGTTTTCGCAGATCCTTAAAGAAGCCCGACCGTCCCCATATGGATTGTTGGCCTGAGCCATCTTTTTGTATACTTCCTCATCCGTGAGAAGCTCATTCACCAGTCTGTAGACGTCTTCCTTTTCTGTACCCGCCAGCTTTAGAGTCCCTGCTTCTATGCCTTCGGGACGCTCTGTGGTATCACGCAACACCAACACTGGTTTTTGTAGTGATGGCGCTTCTTCCTGGACGCCTCCGGAATCCGTCAGTATAATATGACTGTTTGCTGCAAAGTTATGGAAATCGACCACGTCCAGCGGTTCAATCAGTTCAATCCGGTCATGGCCTGAGAGGTGCTTATCTGCTATGGCCCTCACCTTAGGATTTTTGTGCATTGGATACACCACTGTAACATCTGCGAACGTCTCTACGATGTCCCTGACTGCACTGAAGATATTCTCCATCGGTGTACCGATGTTTTCTCTCCTATGCGCAGTGAGCAGGATGACCTTTTTGTCTTTGTGCTTGCTGATGATGTCGCTCTGGTATGAGGTGTCAACTGTCGTCCTCAGTGCATCTATAGCGGTATTGCCAGTGACTGAAATCGTTTCTGGTTTTTTATTTTCCTCAAGCAGATTGTTTCTTGATGTTTCTGTCGGTGAAAAATGCAGGTCTGCAAGGGCACCTGTCATCTGTCGATTCATTTCTTCCGGGAAAGGCGAATATTTATTGTGGGTCCTGAGGCCCGCTTCAACGTGCCCAATATCCACCTTACTGTAGAACGCAGCCAAACTTCCTGCGAATGTCGTCGTCGTATCCCCATGAATGAGCATCATATCTGGTTCCGCTTCTTTAATGATTGACTCAAGCCCTGTAATGACACGACCTGTCACCTCAGAGAGTGTCTGCCCCTGTTTCATGATATTCAAATCATAGTCAGGTGTAATGCCGAAGATCGACAGTACCTGATCGAGCATTTCCCTGTGCTGTGCCGTAACGACGACTATCGGTTCCAGTTCGGGATCGTCTTTAAGCGCCAATACAAGAGGTGCCATCTTGATTGCTTCCGGCCGCGTGCCGAAAACCGTCATAATTTTTTTCATGTTCTTTCTCCTCATGATCTATTTTCTCTATTTTGTGCCGAACAAACGGTCACCGGCATCTCCGAGCCCCGGTACGATGTAGCTTGCATCATTGAGCTTTTCATCAAGTGCTGCAATGTAGATGTCCACATCCGGATGTGCTTCTCTCAAAACGTCCACACCTTCAGGAGCCGCCACCAGGCAGATGAACCGAATTTTAGTCGCCCCGCGCTTTTTAACAGCTGTAATCGCTTCAACTGCAGAAGCCCCTGTTGCGAGCATTGGATCGATTACGAAGATATCACGTTCTTCAATGTCACCAGGGAATTTCGCATAATATTCTATCGCCTCCAACGTCTCCGGATCCCGGTATAGGCCAACATGGCCCACCCTCGCAGATGGAATCAGTTTCAATATCCCCTGCTGCATTCCAAGACCTGCGCGGAGAATTGGTACAATACCAAGTTTTTTACCACTCAACCGCTTCTCTGTAGTCCGTGTGACAGGCGTTTCCACTTCAACATCTTGAAGGGAAAGGTCCCGGGTCACTTCATATGCCATCAGCATACCGACCTCATCCACCAGTTCCCTGAACTCTTTAGTGGATGTGTTTTTATCTCTGATGTATCCCATCTTATGCTGGATTAATGGATGTTCCATTACTTGTACTTTAGACATATTTTTCCTCCTTTTTTCCCAATTGTGCCGGAGCAATGTTTTGCTCCGGCAGTTCGAATTTACTTATGCAGTGGGAAACCATCAGTAAGTCCAGTCACTCTTTCCCTGAGTTCCTCGAACTGCTGACCTTCTTTGACCGCTGTCAAAGCTTCTACGATGATATCCGCCACTTTTTCCATTTCCGCTTCCTTGAACCCGCGCGTCGTCATAGCTGGTGTACCCAGACGGATGCCGCTTGTAACGAACGGGGACTCCTCATCGAACGGAATGGTGTTCTTATTGCATGTGATGCCGATCTCATCAAGTGCTTCTTCTGCTTGCTTACCAGTAAGACCAAAGCTTTTGACATCGACAAGCACAAGGTGATTATCCGTTTTGCCGCCAACGATGCGCAATCCGCCATCAGCCAGTCTGGCAGCCAGAGCTTTTGCGTTTTTCAGCACCTGATCTTGATATTCCTTGAAACCAGGATTCAACGCCTCACCAAAAGCTACTGCCTTAGCAGCGATGATGTGCATGAGTGGCCCTCCCTGGATGCCTGGGAAAATCAATTTATCAACTTTTTTGGCATGTTCGCTTGTAGTGAGTATGAGGCCACCACGCGGCCCTCTCAATGTCTTATGGGTCGTCGAAGTGACAAAATCAGCATATGGTACCGGGTTTTGATGGAGTCCAGCTGCGACAAGCCCGGCGATATGTGCCATATCGACCATCAGATAAGCACCTACTTCGTCAGCTATCTCACGGAATTTCTTGAAGTCTATCTCTTGTGCATAGGCACTCGCCCCAGCCACAATCATTT
Source organism: Salinicoccus jeotgali (assembly GCF_039538805.1). Classification (GTDB taxonomy): domain Bacteria; phylum Bacillota; class Bacilli; order Staphylococcales; family Salinicoccaceae; genus Salinicoccus; species Salinicoccus jeotgali. Next base: position 34,966 of record NZ_BAABCK010000011.1, read on the forward strand.
TAGGCTTATGTTCTCTGGCTTTTTCCAGTACTTCATCGTAATCCAAGACTTCTCCATCTTTTACCACACCGTACTCCTCAAAGTTGAAGAGCTTACCACTGAAGTTCACAGGACTGCCGTGCGTAAGGTGACCACCATGATTCAAGTTCATGCCAAGCACAGTATCCCCTGGTTTTAGAACAGACATATAGACAGCCATGTTCGCTTGTGAACCTGAGTGGGGCTGTACGTTTGCATGCTCGGCACCAAACAGTTCCTTCGCACGTTCACGAGCCAGATCTTCTACGATATCCACATATTCACACCCGCCATAATATCGCTTGTGGGGGTAGCCTTCTGCATATTTATTGGTGAGTATTGAACCTTGTGCTTCCATTACCGCTTCTGACACAAAATTCTCAGAGGCAATCAGTTCAATATTATTTTTTTGACGGTTATGCTCATCTTCCATTGCTTCAAAAAGTTTAAGATCTTGAGACTCGATAAGTGACATGTTCTCTCTCCTTAATAATTAGGTTAATAGTGCGCGCGTGGACCTCCAATAAGCTTAGGTCTTGAGTAGGCGATTGTGACGTTAGCCTGTCCTATCGTCTTTTGTTCCACCCTGAGTGGAACGGCTACAGGCTTGATATGCATTCCAATCAGGGTCTGGCCGATATCAATGCCCCGATCTGCTGCCACATGTTCAGTAACCGCTGGGGAGTCGAAGTGATGGTAGGCATATTCACTCAGACTGCCTCCTGCCGAGCGGTGAGGCACGACACTGACAGCCGGGTAACGTCTATTTTCGGCGACGTGCCTTTCCATCGTAATTGCACGGTTGATGTGTTCGCAGCCCTGGAACATAAGGTTGACATTGTGCTGTCCAGCCTTTTCGCTGAACACATCAAATATCAACGCAGCCACTTCCTCTGAGCTATTTTCTCCGATGCGGTGACCCATCACTTCTGATGTTGAACAGCCAATCAGCACATCTTCTCCTGCTCTGAAAAAGTCTACAGCTTCAAGTTGTGAAACCAATGCGTCCAGGTCATTCTTCAATCTTGCAAACTCTTCGTTCATGTCTACCTCCTTCATATTCTGTCGCCAGCCAGACATCTACAATATCATCTGCAAGGCCGGGACCGATGACTCGTTCTCCCATCGCCAGAATATTGGAATTGTTATGGGCTCGGGTGGCACGTGCGGAAAATGTGTCGTGGACCAGAGCACAGCGAATACCTTTGACTTTGTTCGCACTAATGCTCATGCCGATACCAGTTCCGCAGATCAGTATGCCCCGGTCATATTCACCAGCAGCCACTTTCTCTGCAACAGGTCGTGCAAAGTCCGGATAGTCCACAGAAGCGTCGGAATCGGGACCGAAATCCGAAAAATCAACGTTTTTTTCACGAAGTTTCGCAACAATTGACTGTTTCAGATTGAAACCGCCATGGTCTGAAGCAATAATAACTTTCATATACGGTTCACCTCGTTTACATTATATAATAAAAGCTTACAGAGAAAAGGCTTCATAAGCAAATCACAAGTCAAATTCATCAATGAATTTTTTAAGTTGTACAAAAGTCTCCTCATAATCATCCATCGTACCGCCGTAAGGGTCCATGACGTCTTCAATCCCTTCCCCAGCATATTCGCTCATCATCCGCACATCTGCTTCTGGAAATTGTTTTTCCACTATATCTTTATGGCTGGCTGTCATAACAAGTAACAATGAATCGGCAGTATCTGCCGCCATCAATTGACTGGGTGCAGATGGCCGCTCCAGGTTTTCACGGTCGATGATTGCTGCTGAGCGATCATTGATGTCTGTAGCACCAGCCATCAATCCCCTCGATTCAAAAACAATATCCTTGTCCTTGAATCTGGCCTTTGCATAACTTTCTGCCAGCGGACTCCTGCAAGTGTTGCCAGTGCAGACGAAAATTATCCTCATGACGATTCTCCCTTGATTATTTCATTGCCGGTCGCTTTATAAATGCGGTTCATCAACGCTTCTGTTTCAGCATTTTTCGGGAATCCTTGAATATATATGATATCCACCTCGGATTTGTCCATCTTCCTTAATGCTGCGTACAAATTGCGTGCCGCTTCCCGATAGGCCTGCTCTGTGGAACATAGACTGATGAACTGCGCCCCTTCGGGCACATATTCCCTCGTTGTTTCTGGCGCAATGACACCCATTTTTTGGCCTTCTTCAACCTGTAGATGTGTATTGTTGCGAAGACCCCCCTCGATGACCACAAGCGGCTGGTGAGGAGCGTAGTGTTTATACTTCATGCCTGGTGCAATCGGTTGGTTGTCGGCAGATTCATGCCTTCCGACAACTTCTTCCAAAACATCTTCCAAGTCTTCCCGTGTGATGCTCCCCGGCCGCGCGATGCGATAAGGGAACCTTGTGCAATCGAGCACTGTACTTTCCAATCCATAGGTTGCCGGTTCACTTGCGACTACTCCGTAGACTTTGCCGTTCAAGTCGTCTATAACATGACTGTAATCTGTAGGGGAAGGTTTTCCGCTTAAGTTCGCACTCGGCGCGGCCAAAGGAAAACCGACTTCACGAAGCAGTGCGCGACCGACCGGATGACTTGGCATCCTGACTGCCACCGAGTCCAGTTCTGCCACCGCATTGCTTGCAAGCATATTCCCCTTCAGCGGCAGAATGAAGGAAATCGGCCCTGGCCAAAAATGTTCCATCAATGTTTCTACTTTGACATCGAGCGGCTCAGTGAATTCGGATAATTGTGCCACATCATATATATGTACTATAAGAGGATTGTCACCAGGCCGGTTTTTGGCTGCAAATATCTTCTGTATCGCCTCAGGATTTCGTGCATCGCCCGCCAGACCATAGACTGTTTCTGTGGGAATGCCGATCACTTCCCCATATTCGAAGGCGGTCTTTATTTCATCCATCTTTTCAGAAGTTTCAATTGTATCCAGTTGACCCGTTTCAACTTCCCATATTTTTGTGTCCATACTACCCCTCCCATCTGAAGTGAAGTATTCTGTCGTTTCCGTTTATATCTTTTAGAATTTCAGGTTGCGTACCCGGCCAACATTCCGTTACATAGCGACTCAAAGCTTCAGCCTGCTTCCAGCCAATCTCGAAATAGACGCGCCCGCCCTGTTTCAAAACATTGGCCAGCTGCCTGATCATTTTTTTATACAGCCCGAGTCCGGCCTCCTCTGCATAGAGTGCCAGTTCCGGTTCGTGCAGAATTACTGAGTCGTCCATATATCTTTGCTCTGATCGACTGATGTACGGGGGGTTTGAGACGATGGCATCCACTTTGATATCGCCTTCGATGAGTGGAACAAAGAGGTCTCCTGACAACATCTGCGGACTAACCCCGTGCCTTTTGGCATTCTCTGCAGCTACATGCAGGGCTTCAACCGATAGATCAGTTAAAATCACTTCATTCTTTTTCCAAACCTTGCCCAAAGTGATTCCGATTGCGCCTGTGCCCGAACCGATGTCCACTATCGTGCGCCCATCATCCTTCTCTTTTTCGAGCACCAGTGCCACAAGCTCTTCGGTTTCATTGCGCGGTATCAGCGTATGGGCATTCACTTTGAACGCCTCGCCGTAAAACCACGCCACGCCCGAAACATATTGGTAGGGTTCCCCTTGCTCCACCCTCTCCAACGCTCGCTGATATAATTCCCGCGCTGCATCCGGCACTTCAAGATGGCCATTCACAAGTCGACTCGTTGTGTCCATCGCAAGCAAATCTTCCAGCAGGAGAACGGCTATGCGTGGTTCTTTCCCATGCGCGATAAGAGAAGCTTCTGCTTCCCTCACCATATCCCGATAGCTATAGGGAGGCATTGTTCAATTCTTCCAGTTTGCTCGTCTGCTCTTCGATTGTCAGCGCTTCAATGATTTCATCCAGCTTACCTTCTATGATCTGGTCAAGCTTCTGGATAGTCAGTCCTATTCTGTGGTCTGTGACCCTGTTTTGCGGATAGTTGTATGTGCGTATCCTTTCAGAACGGTCCCCGGTACCGACTGCGCTTTTTCGTTTTTCAGCATACTCTGCTTCCGCTTCGCGCTGCATCATGTCGTATACACGTGCTTTGAGGACTTTCATGGCGCGTTCACGGTTTTTGATCTGTGATTTTTCGTCTTGGGAAGTCACTACCGTTCCTGTAGGAAGGTGGGTGATCCGCACTGCTGAGTCGGTTGTATTGACGTGCTGTCCCCCTGCACCACTTGAACGATAAGTATCTATTTTCAAATCTTCGTTGCGGATATCTATTTCGACATCCTCCACTTCCGGTAATACAGCAACAGTCGCGGTGGAGGTGTGGATTCTGCCACCAGATTCAGTCTCAGGCACCCGCTGGACACGATGTGCGCCATTTTCGAACTTGAGTTTTGAAAATGCTGCATCTCCCTGGATCATGAAGCTGATCTCCTTGTATCCTCCGTGATCACTGGCATTCGCCTCAACGACCTCTATCTTCCAGTTGTTTTCTTCTGCATAGCGCGAATACATCCTGAATAGGTTGCCTGCAAAAATCTGCGCTTCGTCTCCTCCTGCTGCACCCCTTATCTCGATGATGACGTTCTTGTCGTCATTTGGATCTTTTGGAATAAGGAGCAACTTCAATCTGTCTTCGAGTTCAGGTATCTTCTTCTCCGAATCCGAAATCTCTTCTTTAAGCATTTCGAGCATTTCCTTGTCATCCGTCTCCTGCATCATCATCCGCGATTCTTCAATAGTCTCCTTATGTTGCTTATATTCCCTGAATGCTTCGACGGTTTTCTGCAGATCGCTCTGCTCCTTCGAATACTCTCTCAGCTTATCTGAATCACTGACCACTTCCGGGTCGCTCAACAGTTCATTCAGCATCTCATAACGATTTTCAATTATTTCAAGTTGATCGAACATATATTTTCACCTTTTCGTCTCTTTAATCTCGTTAATTATATCATATTCGGAAATAAAAAAACTGTATCGGAATATAACCCGATACAGTTTGGATACTCTTATTCGTTTGCGCTTTTGAAACCGAATTTTTTGTTGAACTTTTCAATACGGCCATCCGCAGATGCGAATTTTTGACGTCCAGTATAGAATGGATGACATTCAGCACAAACCTCTACTGTAATGTCCTCGCTGTTAACTGATCCTGTTTCAAAATCGTTGCCACATGAGCACTTTACAGTCACTCTGTGGTATTCCGGGTGAATTCCTTGTTTCATTACCTTTTCAGCTCCTTTGCCCTGAACCATCTGGAACAGAGTTATTAGTGGGTTGCCCACTTCGATACTTTTGCATTATACACGTTGGAATAGAAAGAATCAACCGTTCTGTTCAATTCAGATGACCGGGCGGCCCGTCGAATGGGAAGACAGCATCCGCTGGCGCAGCACATCGAAAAATTCCTCATTTGTTTTGGTCTGCTTCAATATCTTCAGGAACCTCTCGGTAAAGTCCGGAGAGTCCGTGAACAAGTTCCGGAGCTGCCATAATACTTCGAGCTGCCCCTTATCGAGAAGCAGTTCTTCTTTACGGGTGCTCGAGCGCCGGATATCGATTGCCGGATAAATCCTCCGTTCACTCATGTTGCGGTCCAGATGCAGTTCCATATTGCCGGTCCCTTTGAACTCTTCATAGATTACATCATCCATGCGGCTGCCTGTGTCCACCAATGCGGTCGCCAGGATGGTCAGGCTGCCCCCGGCCTCTATATTTCTCGCCGCACCGAAGAAATGCTTCGGTCGATGCAGGCTTGCCGGATCAAGTCCACCGGATAACGTACGGCCGCTTGGCGGAATCACAAGATTATACGCCCTCGCGAGCCGGGTGATGGAATCCATCAGCACCACGACATCCTCGCCCATCTCCACAAGCCGCTTCGAACGTTCAAGAAGCAGTTCAGCAACTTTGACATGGTGTTCAGGCGGTTCATCGAAGGTCGAATGCACAACTTCCGCATCTTCAACAGACCGCTCGAGATCTGTCACTTCCTCAGGCCGTTCGCCGATGAGGAGGATGAATAATTTTGATTCAGGATGGTTTTTGGTGATCGCATTGGCGATCTCTTTAAGAAGGGAAGTCTTACCTGCCTTAGGTGGGGCGACGATCATCCCCCGCTGACCAAAACCGATCGGAGTGACAAGGTCCATGATCCGCGTCGATAGATCTTCAGGTCGATTCTCCAGATGCATGCGCTCATCGGGATAGAGCGGCGTAAGTGCCTGGAAGTGCGGGCGCTTTTTTATCTGCTCTGCATTATGGTCATTGACGAAGTCGACCTGCAGCAATCCGTAGTATTTCTCGTTCTCTTTCGGCCGGCGTACTTTACCTGTGACTTTATCGCCCTTTTTGAGCTCGAACCGACGGATCTGTGAAGCAGAAATGTATATGTCCTTCTCCCCTTTGGAGAGGTTGACCGTCCTCAGGAAACCATAGCCATCCGGTTGGATGTCATCGAGTACACCTTCCATATAATAGTTGCCGTCTTTCTCCATCTGGGCTTCCATGATGGCGAGGACCAGTTCTTTCTTGTTCAGCCGGCTGTAGTTGGAGAGGCCGAGCTCTTTGGCGCGCACTGTCAGTTCTTTTGTATTATTTTTCTTGTATAGGGCATCAAAGGACTCATATTTAAGTCCATTTTCATCTCTCTCAGCCATATATTCACGTCACTTTCATTTTTAAGTAGATGGTTAGGTGTGTTTTTAATTGAGGATGTGCTACAGAGGCTTTCCAAGGAGAATTACCTTTACATATTCTACACTAGAGGGTGCTAAAGATAAAGGTTCGATACGGCCACCCTCCTTTCCCGATTAAAGGCCCGGACAGTTGTCCGGGCCTTTAATCAGTTTTCTTTTATTTCTTCGCGCCAGATGTCAGCGCCTAAATCCTTCAGTTTTTTGACGATATCCGTGTAGCCGCGATCTATATGGTTCACATTGTGGATCGTTGTCACACCTTCAGCGATCAAGCCTGAGATGAGAAGACTCGCTCCAGCACGAAGGTCACTTGCATAGACGTCGGCCCCGTTTAATTTTGATGGGAAAATCAGTGCCGAGCCGCTGTTTTGTTCTATTTTCGCATCCATACGGCTCAGTTCATCGACATGTCTGAAACGGGCCGGATAAATCGTCTCTGTAATCTTGCTTACCCCGTCCGCCATAAAGAGTATCGGGGTTAGAGGCTGTTGCAGATCAGTCGCAAATCCTGGGTATACTTGGGTCTTAACTGAAATCGGCCGATAATTTTCAGGTTTGCTGATGGTCGCCCAATCATCTCCCATTTCAATCTGGACGCCTAGTTCTTCGAGCTTCGCCGTAAGTGACTCCATATGGGTCGGAATGATGTTTTGCACCGTAAAGTCCTCTCCTGCCGCCGCCGCTGTAATCATATAGGTACCCGCTTCTATGCGGTCTGGGATGATATTATGGGTGGTGCCATGGAGTGATTCCACCCCATGGATCTTGATGGTGTCTGTTCCAGCACCTCGGATATCAGCCCCCATATTATTGAGCAGCGAAGCTACATCGACGACTTCCGGTTCTTTAGCCACATTTTCAAGGACCGTCTTTCCTTCTGCACTACTCGCAGCAATCATAAGGTTGATTGTCGCCCCTACCGAAACCATATCGAAGAATATTCTCGCACCTTCCAACTTTTCTGCAACAAGGTACATGGCACCATGTTCATTCGTCACTTTGGCGCCAAGTTTTTCAAATCCTTTAATGTGCTGGTCGATCGGTCTGGGACCGAGCGGACATCCTCCCGGGAGTCCGATCACACACTTCTTAAACCGTGCAAGCATCGCCCCCATCATATAATAGGATGCTCTTAGGGATTGTACTTTTGTATTTGGCAGCGGCATATTTTCTGCTTTTTCAGCATTGATGCGCAATGTTGTGCCGTCGAGTTCCGTGGTGACGTTCAGGTCATTAAGAAGACTCATCAATGTCTTTACATCGGAAATCTCCGGCAAACCTTCCAGGATCACTTCCCCTTCTGACGCCATTAATGATGCAGGTATCAGGGCGACCGCACTATTTTTCGCCCCGCTGATCTCTACTTCGCCGGAGAGTTTCCTGCCTCCTCTGACTTTTATCACTTCTTTAACCATAGTCGTTCTCCTTAATTTAGAATGCCTACTGGCCCTTTTGGCTGTTCCAGTCTTTCAGGAACTGGTCGATGCCTTTGTCAGTCAATGGGTGACTTGTGAGTTTCTTCAATACTTTATAAGGGATTGTAGCAATATCTGCACCTGCTACCGCTGCGCCATGGACGTGGCCTTCATTTCTGATTGAGGCAGCGATTATTTCCGTACCTATTCCATGAACCGTGAAGATGTGTCGGATGTCCGCGATGAGATTCATGCCATCGAGGCCGATATCATCCAGTCTGCCGATGAACGGAGACACATAAGTAGCGCCGGCATGGGCTGCGGTGAGCGCCTGGACAGTATTGAATACGAGCGTCACGTTTGTCTTTATGCCTTCAGATGACAGGACATTCACTGCTTTCATTCCTTCATCAGTCATCGGAATCTTGACGATGATATGCTCGTGAAGCTTCGCGAGTTCACGTCCCTCTTCAATCATACCTGCTGCATCAAGCGCAATCACTTCGCCGCTTACCGGCCCTTGAACCAACTCGCATATTTCCACAAGACGGTCATGGAAGGATATATCCTTCTCCTTGGCCACAAGCGATGGATTGGTGGTAACACCACGCAATACGCCCCATTCGTGTATCTCTTTGATTTCATCCATGTTTGCTGTATCGATAAAGTATTTCATAAACTTAAGGCACCTCCATTTAGGTTATTCATTCATTATAAAACAGTCACGCCCAGTCGGCAATGGCTGCCAGATCTTCTCAAACTGTATACATATCTGCTTCAATAATCAAATAAAAGCCATCCTTAGTGGATGGCTTTTCATGGACTGTTACGCTTGACCTGAAGTGCCGAACTCCCGGATTTTACCGCGTACAGTCTCTTTGACTGCTTCCCTTGCAGGCCCGAGGTATTTACGTGGATCATATACTTCAGAATCATTGGCCAGGACTTCTCTGACCTTCTGTGCTGACGCAATCTGGTTGTCGGTATTGACATTGATTTTAGCGGTTCCAAGAGAGATTGACCTTTGGATGTCTTTAGTCGGAATCCCCGTACCACCGTGCAACACCAATGGAATATCGGACTGGTTGCCGATTTCCTCCATTTCCGCAAACCCAAGATTCGGTTCTCCCTTATATGGACCATGCACCGAACCGAGTGCAGGTGCGAGGCAATCGATGCCTGTCCTCTCAACCAGTTCGCGGCACTCTGCAGGATCGGCATAGATCACACCGTCAGCTATAACATCATCTTCCTGGCCTCCAACGACACCGAGCTCGGCTTCGACGGAGACGCCCCTTTCATGGGCATACTCAACAACCTTCCTTGTTGTGGCGACATTGTCTTCAAATGGGCCATGTGAAGCATCTATCATGACTGATGTAAATCCAGCACCAATCGCCTCGACACATTTCTCATAGCTCGACCCGTGGTCCAGATGGATGGCCACCGGTATTGTGATGTCTAGATCGTGCATGAGGCCTTCAATCATTTTAACGACAGTTGTCATGCCGCTCATATATCTCGCCGCACCTTCTGAAACGCCCAGGATGACCGGGGCATTCTCTTCTTGTGAAGCTGTCAGGATCGCTTGGGCGAACTCCAGGTTATTGACGTTATACTGGCCAACTGCATATCCTTCTTTTCTTGCTTTATTAAGCATTTCCGTCATTGATACTAAAGGCATCTAATTTTCCTCCTGTAGATTGTTTGCTTTATTGCATAACTGTGATTATAGCAAATACATTTTATTTCGGGTAATGATTTGGTACCATTGAAATACTGACTACCATGAATGGAGTGATCTTATGGATAAGATTCTACAGACTCAACTGACGAATATATATAATCATATAAACGCCCAGGAAGAAGAAATCGAAATGGCAGCACGCCTGATTGCCCAGGCTGTCGGCAGCGAGGGGGAAGTCCGGCTGGCCACTTTCCACGATTTCACCGGCATCCAATCATACCTTCTGGAAGGGGCACTCTCCCTGCCGAAGGCCAAACCATTCGAAACAGTCGAATCCTTGGACGCCCCGGACCGGACCCTGGTTATAGCAGACCAGTTTGATGAACCCGTCAAACAGTTGGTCAATGCGCTTGGAGAAGCGGACAAGGAATTCGTACTCATCTCGAATTATAATAAGCATGAAGCAGAAATACTGGACTCACTCCACCATTATATCGACTTATCCTCCCCGCGTCCCCTGGTTCCGACACCTGATTTCGACAAAATTGTTAACCCTTATATTTCTGCATTCCTATACCTGTATGATCACCTGTTCATCCTTGTGGACGAAATGACGAATGAAGCGTACTGAACTCCTGATCTGAAAGCATCCTCAGGCCGTTCAGGATGACCAAGATGGTGCTCCCTTCATGACCGATGACACCTAGGGGCAGATTGATTGCCTGAAAGAAGTTCGAAATGATCAGAATGGTAATGACAGCGACTGAAAATAACAGGTTCTGTGCGATTATGCGATTCAATCGAGCTGATGCAGCCATCATCTCGGGTATGCGCTTCAACTGCTCATTCATCAAAACGATGTCTGCCGTCTCTAACGCAATTCCCGTACCTTTACCCATGGCGACTCCGATATCGGCTTGTTTGAGGCCTGGCGCATCGTTGACGCCGTCACCCACCATCACCACTATCCCTTTTTCCTTATAGGCATTTATGTGCTTCACCTTGTCTTCAGGGCTCTGGTCCCCTATCGCTTTAGTTATACCAATTGAATGCGCGATTGATTCTGCTGCCTTCTGGTTGTCACCAGAGATCATAATCGTCTCCTTGCCAAGCTTATTAAGTGTTCCGATTATATCTGAAGCCTCTTCCCGCTCTACATCCTTAAGAGCGATGAGCGCTTTTTTTATGCCATCTTCGATATATATCGTAACAGTATGCCCACTATCCAAAAGCTGTGATTTATAAGGCTCCATGAAATCATCATCCTGTGCTTTGAACACTTGGACATGTCTCTCTCCAATCATACCTTCTACACCTTTACCTACCACATCACGGACATCTGTTGCCGTCACACCTTCTTGCTTCATGCCTTCAAAGTGATTCTTGATCTTGACTGCGAGCGGATGGTTGCTGGAGCGTTCAAGTTCATAGATGAACGCCGCTATGCGTGACCGTTCGGATTCTTTCACTACTTCAAAATGTGTAATGGCGGGTTCTCCCTTAGTCAGTGTGCCTGTTTTATCAAACAGGACGAAATCCACTTCATTCAACTGCTCCATGTATCTCCCACCCTTAATCAGCACACCTTTTTTGGCACTGGTCGATATAGCTGAAAGGGTAGCTGGCGTAATGGAAGCCACCACTGCACATGGCGAAGCGACGACCAGAAGCACCATTGCACGGTAGAAGGTCTCATTCCATCCCCATCCAAAAATGTAATGTGGCATAAATAGCATGAAACCTGTTGTGATCAACACTATCCAAACGTACCTGTTTTCGAACCGTTCTATGAATTGTGCGCGCTTCGAAGGTACACTTTCGCTTTCCTTCACCAGTTCTATCATCCGATTGAAGATGGTTTCCTCATTGTCCACCGTCATCCTGACAGATACTACGCCCCCTTCATTGATGGAACCTGTCAACACAGTGTCATCAACACTTTTATCAACCAGTATGGACTCGCCCGTCAGAGATGCCTCATCGACTTCTGTCGAGCCCTCTATAACAATACCGTCTATCGGAAAGACGTCTCCCCGCATGACGACTACTACATCTCCTATTTCCAGCGAATCCACTTCCACTGTTTCATATCCTCCGTCTGCCGACAGTTTTTTGGCAGTGTTCGGCTTCATTTTGATCAATGACCCAACAGCATCACGGGTCTTGGTCTCAGCATAGGCCTCAAGTGTCCCACTGACACTGAAGATGAATATGAGGATCGCTCCTTCAAACCAATACCCTATAATGGATGCGCCGGTCGCTGCAATAATCATGAGCAGTTCAACATTCAGCTTCCGCTCCCTCACTGTGTGCTGCACGCCCTCTTTAGCCTGGAACCATCCCCCGATGACAAATGCCAAGATAAAGATCAATGGATACCATGACACTTCCGTGAAACGTTCCAGGTAGAATCCTGCAGCAATCAATAGACCTGAAATGACTGTGAAGTACAACTGGAGCTTGTTCATTCGACCACTCCTTAAGTATTATCCTTGTACTTCAATTATACCCACCCCCCTGATCGGTTTCATGATCTGTCAGCATGTTTGTTTGTATTTTATGTGGATGATGACAATGATTATCGTTACCGCATATAAAAAGAGCCACGCAACCCTAATGGTTGCGTGGCTCTTCAACATGTTAATCCAAACATGCATTGATAAGCCCTTGGAACAGGGGATGCGGCCGTGTCGGCCGGGATTGGAATTCAGGATGGAACTGGACGGCGACAAAGTATGGATGATCTTTAAGTTCGATCATCTCAACGAGCCTGCCGTCTGGAGAAGTGCCGGAGAATATCATGCCCTTCTCCTCAAGCTGCGTCTTGTATTTGTTGTTGAACTCATACCTGTGGCGATGACGCTCATCTACATGCGAAACGCCATAGAGCTTGCGCGCTTTAGTGCCTTCTTTGATTTCACAAGGGAAGCTGCCGAGCCTCAATGTACCTCCGAGGTCCACGACATCTTTTTGGTCCGGCATCAGATCGATGACAGGATGCGCAGTGTCCTCATCCAGTTCACTTGAATGGGCACCTTCAAGACCAGCTACATTGCGTGCAAATTCCACAGTGGCAAGTTGCATGCCGAGACATATGCCAAGAAGCGGGATGTTGTTCTCACGTGCATATTGGAGTGCATATATTTTCCCTTCCACACCGCGTTCACCGAAACCACCTGGTATCAGGATGCCGTCGACGCCTTCGAGCTCAGCTTCGTGATTTTCCGGTGTCAGGAATTCTGAGTTGATCCATTTGATGTCGATGTCGGTCTGACGTTCATAGCCAGCATGTCTCAATGACTCCGCCACCGATAAGTATGCATCCTGAAGCGTCACATATTTACCGACAAGACCGATGGTCACCTTCTTATCGATATTTTCAAGGTTCTGCAGCAGGTGCTTCCAGTCTGTCAGTTCCGCTTCCCTATGTTCACCAAGTTTAAGTCTATCGATGACGAGTGAATCCATCTTCTGTTCCTGCAGCCTGATCACTATGTTGTAGATGGTTGACTCGTCTCTCGCTTCTATGACGCTGTCTTTATCGATATCACAGAAGAGTGCAATCTTATCACGCAGATCTTCGCCCATGGCATGTTCGGAGCGCACGACAATCATGTCAGGCTGGATGCCGAGCCCTCTGAGTTCCTTGACGCTGTGTTGGGTCGGTTTGGTCTTCATTTCACCGGCCGCTTTAATGTATGGCAGCAATGTACAATGGATGTACATGACATTCTCACGTCCAAGGTCGCTCCTCACCTGTCTGATGGCTTCCAGGAAAGGCAGTGATTCGATATCTCCGGTCGTACCGCCGATTTCAGTTATCACGATGTCCGCATTCGATTCCTCGCCGGCTTGGATCAGACGGGATTTAATTTCATTGGTGATGTGTGGAATCACCTGGACTGTGCCGCCGAGATAATCCCCACGACGTTCTTTGCGTATTACTTCAGAGTAGACTTTCCCCGCTGTGACGTTTGAATATTTATGGAGATTGATGTCGATGAACCGTTCATAGTGCCCCAAATCCAAATCCGTCTCCGCCCCGTCCTCTGTGACGAAGACTTCACCGTGCTGATATGGGCTCATGGTCCCTGGATCTACGTTCAAATACGGATCGAATTTCTGTATTGTGATCGAAAAGCCACGATCTTTCAAAAGCCTTCCAAGTGATGCTGCCGTAATGCCTTTGCCCAGAGAAGAAACAACCCCGCCGGTCACAAAAATATATTTAGTCATTGCACTTCCTCCTGTGAAAAATAAAAATAGCTCCCTTCCACACTTGGTGAAAAGGAGCCGTTCTTTACAATCCCTTTTTCAGGGAGCCCAATAAAAATAATATCACTTTTAACCTGAATGTCAACTGGAAGTTGTTTTTCTAGAGATCGGGTTTATCTTCGTAGGAGTCTTCAAGTTCATCCGTATCATCGTACTCTATATCTTCATCGATGGTCTCATCGACTTCTTCCTTGCCTGAGATTTCATTTTTTGACAATGGGGAATCAAGATCTTCTGTATCGTCTTCCACAAGTTCCTTATCCTGATCGATGATATCTTCTTCAATCGGCTCATCCTCCACGGCAAGCTCGATCTTATGGATTGTTGGTGCGATCTTATCGGATATGTCATCTACCGAGTACCAATCCCTGAGTCCCCACAGGCCTTCGCCTGTACTCAGAAAACGGCCATCTGTATTCAAATCGGTGTAGAATTGCACAATGCGGTTTTCAATCTCCTTATCTGAATATCCGCCCAACTCCTTGAACTTGTCGACAATATCATACAAGTTCACTTCCTTGCCTACATCTTCAAGGTATATATGTGCCATTTCGATAAAGGAGTTTTCATCCAGCATCTGCTTGGAGTAGTCATCCAGTCTCATCTCATTCATCCTTTCCAGTCTCGAATATCACAGGATATCTTACATGTAATTGGAACATGAATCAAGCACTTATTCAATAGTTTACATACTTCACGAATTTCTGCTGTCCACCTTCATCTTCCATCATGACGAATCCACCCTTTTCAAACAGCTTATGCCACCCTGCTGCATCATCGGTCAAAATGGTCAGCTGCTTGATTTCTGGCATATCGCGTCTGAGGAAAGTGGCGATCTGACGCATTGCACTTGAGGCAACACCGCGTTCACGTTCCTGAGCCTTGACATGCAGATGCGTAATCCGAAGCTCCGCCCGATCGACCTTGCCCTTTATCTCCCCGATCGTCTCCTTCTGGTTCCTGACTATATCGATTTTGATGGCCGGCAACTGTACAGCGTCATCCCTCCCCAGCTTGATGTTATGTACATACTTGCTATCCAAATCCAGGTAATAAAGACGTTCCTTCCCTATCGGACCATCTTCCTTTGTTGCCGTATGTGTAAACCCGGCTCGTTCATAAAGATTCCAGGCTGCTGTATTTTCAGCATCCACAACAAGGTATAGGTGATCGAAATTCGAAAAGTTCTCCTGTATATAGATGGGCAGCCGCATCGCCACCTGCGTTCCATATCCGCGGCCCTGCAGCTTTTCATCAATCGATAGCGACCTTATATAGACCACTTCGTGTGGTGTGTCGTAACCTTCATGCTGATAATGCTTATGAAGCACGAAAAACCCAATGATCGTTCCTCCCCCGTTCAATACCACACAAGGTACACGATCAGGGTCATCAACAGCATCATCGACCACATCAGTCGGCAAGCTGGAATATACTTGTTGCTGTTCACTCAATCTGAAAGCCGCTAGAGTCTCACGATCATTCTCCTGAAACGGCCGGATACTTATCTGGTCCATAATCCAAAACCCCTTTTTGACATGTAATGTCATTTTGTTATGATAACTATTATACCCTTTCCAGTATAAAAATAGTCAGCTTGATATTCAATGTTTTAATGGTGTTTAATCTCGACACAACGGGGGTACAACGGTATATAATAAGATATTTTAGGGGGAGAAATTTTGGACAATGACAATTTAGACAGTAATCCCAAAAAGGGGGATAAGTCGAAGAAAAGTTCCAAATTCGAAAAAGAGAAACGACCGGATAAGAACCTGGAGCCAAAAAAAGGGTCAAGCCTAGGGTTGGTGTTCTGGACCGCCGCTTCAATCATCATCGCTGCTGCCTTGGTGGCAACGATCATACCTGGCAAGTTCGAAGCCGCATCAAGCTCAGTCTATGGCTGGATTGCCGGATTGTTCAGCTGGTTCTTCATGATTGCAGTATTTGGTTTTGCTTTATTCTTGATTTTCCTGGCACTCTCGCCATACGGTCGCATCAAGCTCGGAGGAGATAATTCGAAGCCTGAATTTTCCTTCCGCTCATGGATTGGCATGCTGTTCTCCGGCGGACTGGGTGTAGGGCTCGTATTCTTCGGTGTCGCAGAACCGATGAGTCATTATATGATCTCACCTTTTCCGGGTGGAGAGACTGAAACCGTCGAGGCGGCGCGCATGGCCATGGGCTATTCGTTCTTCCACTGGGGGATTTCCCAATGGTCCATCTTTGGTGTAGCCGGTCTTGCCATTGGCTACAACCAATATCGCAAGAAGAAAGACGGCCTCGTTTCGACCTCACTCGAGCCGATACTTGGCAACGACTATAATCAGAAGCTGAGAAAGTCCATAGATATACTTGCCGTGGTCGCGACTGTCACAGGTATGGCCACATCAGTCGGCCTTGGCATCATGCAGATGGATGGCGGCTTGAACATAGCCTACGGCATCCCATCGGGTCCATTGACTCAAATCATACTTACCGCTCTGATGACAGGCTTCTTCATACTATCGACGACGACTGGGCTGAAACGCGGCATCAAATGGTTGAGTAACCTTAATATGCTGCTTGCCGCTGTCATCACCATCTTCATAATGGCCGTTGGTCCCTTCACGTTCATTATGGAGAGCATCGTTGTGGGACTTGGTGATTATTTATCCAACTATGTCGGGTATTCGTTGCGCATGCAACCCTATACCGGTGAAGTCTGGGTGCAGGAGTGGACGGTATTCTACTGGGCGTGGGTCATCGCCTGGAGTCCTTTCATCGGTTCCTTTGTCGCCCGGATCTCCAAGGGACGTTCCATACGCGAGTATGTAATGGGGATCCTCATCATTCCACCTATACTTTCCTTCCTCTGGATCGGAGCTCTCGGTGGTACGGCAATCTACTCTGACCTCTTTAATGGCACGAATATCGGAGCGCTCGTTCTGGAGGATGATACCGCTGCACTTTTCGCGTTGTTCGATCAGCTGCCGCTGACTGAATTATTCTCTGCTCTGGCTATACTGCTGATCTTTACATTCCTTGTGACATCAGCAGACTCTGCAACGTTCATCGTGGCAGGTATGACTTCCGGGAATACTGATGCACCAAGTACACGCCTTAAAGTCATCTGGGGTGTACTACTTGGTTTCCTTACAGTCACTCTGATCATCGCTGGTGGTCTGACAAGCCTACAGGCCGCTTCGCTATTGGCGGGACTGCCATTCGGGCTCGTCCTTATCGCCATGATCATCGCAGTCTCCAAATCACTCAGACGAGAACCAAATGACTCGATGAAGCGCCGTCAGCGTAAAGATCGGACAAGGGCTTGAATTTAATGTTACTAAGTTGGAATGTCATTGGTATAATACAACCAATGACATTCTTTTTTTGGAGGCTTTTATGAAAATTGGAATAGACGCAGGAGGCACACTGATCAAGGTCGCCTACATCGATGACGAGGGACGCAGTTTCGAAAGGTGGCCATCTGCCCAAGTGGATGCTTTGATAGATCGATTGAACGCAGAACATACAGATGATCTGATATACCTGACAGGCGGCAAGTCTGCATATATGGCAGAAAAATTGAAGCATCATGAAGCCATATCGGTCGAATTTGAAGCGACATACCGTGGGCTGCTCAAACTGATGAAGGAGCAGGACGTCCGCCTTGGACATTTCATCTACTTGAATGTCGGCACCGGTACTAGCTTTCACTATGCCGGCCCCTCCGGTCAACAGAGGGTAGCGGGATCTGGAGTGGGCGGCGGCACGCTGATCGGCCTATCCACCCTGCTTGCCGGCGTCCACGACTATGATTCAATCATCCATCTGGCCACCCAAGGCAACCGGGATGAAATCGACCTTAAAGTCCATCATATCTATGCTGGACGCCCGACACCGATTCCAGGTGATCTGACCGCGAGCAACTTCGGTAATGTCCTCTCCGGGGAAGTTTCTAAACTGCAGCCTGCCGATAAAGTACAAGCCGTCATTGGTCTTGTTGCCGAAACTGTAACAGCCATTGGAATAAGCCTCGCTGAAGGCTTCGAGACGGATGATATCGTCTTCATCGGCTCCACCCTGCTCGACAACACGGTGATGAAAGATATCATCAATCGCTACGCCGGGCTGAAGGACGCAAGGGCCCACATCATTCACAATGGTGAATACTCAGGGGCATTGGGTGCCATTCTATAGTGGACTGTGATAGATGGATACGGCGTTTCTATGCCGTTCCATAGTCAATCTGATGTTGTAGCACCTTGAGAGCTGTCCGCTCGTCACCTGGGCTGCAGGCAGCGGACCTTCCGCGCGTCCTGCCTGAAGAAGTGTGATCGTGTCTCCATAAGTCATCGCCAACTGTGCTTCATGCATGGTGGTGATGACTATTTTTTTCTGTCCTTCCCTCGTCAGCCACTTCATCATTTCGTGCTGATGAAATAGATCAAGTCCTTGTTCTATTTCATCAATCATGATGATCGGCTTATCTTCGAGGGCGATTTGAGCGCATTGCACCCTTTTGAATTCGCCGCCGGATAGTTCCTCTATCGAACGCCCTAGAAGGTGGCCGATGTGGAAACGCCTGATGATTTCAGCCACCCGTTCCTCCGCGACCTTCCCCGCAGCTGCAGTCATGATCAGATACTCTTCGACGCGTATTCTGAAGCGGGGATTCTCCTGCGGCAGGAACGATATGATGTCTGAGATGTCCCCCAAGGCCGAACCATGATAAGCGATCTCACGGCTCAGAATATGGCTCCCACCGTAACCGAGCATCCCCTTCAGAAGCGTGCTTTTGCCACCCCCGTTAGGCCCTAGGATGATATTTACACCTCTATGAAATGTGACGTTTTCAATATCAAGGCTGAAGTTCCTCTGCATCGTTTCCAGATGATCGATTTTCAGCATAAGCTGTTCCTCCGCTAGTATTTTAGTTGGTACTCAATTATAATTATATATACAAATATCAGGTGAAAGGGGGTTTTTGATGGATGTCCAGCTAGACTATCCGATCTTGTTGATTGCCATACTGCTGGTCTTGGGCGTTGTGATGACACGTTTTTCGTCCAGACTCGGTGTCCCCTCGCTTGTACTCTTCATAATCATAGGTATACTTCTGAACCAGGTCATCTACTACGATAATGTGGAACTCACCCAACTGATTGGTATGATAGCACTTGTCGTCATACTTTTTGAAGGTGGCCTCCAAACCAATATCATGACCATCAAAAAGGTGGCTGGTTCAGCGGTACTTCTTGCGACCATCGGCGTATTGCTGACAAGTTTCATACTCGGTCTGTTTGCCTATCTGATCCTGGACCTTGATTTCATGACATCGATGCTGCTCGGGTCCATCGTCGGCTCGACTGATGCTGCTGCAGTATTTGCAGTATTCGGCAGTAAAAACATCAAGGAAAAACTATCTTCAACGATTGAAGCGGAATCCGGAACGAACGACCCGATGGCTGTGTTCCTTACCGTCACCATCATATCGGTCATCGAAATGCCAGGAGAGAGCAATGTTTTATATCTCTTACTTACCTTCTTTTGGCAGATGGGTGTTGCCATCATAGCCGGTATCATTATAGGCCGGCTTGCGGTTTTCGTCATCAACCGGATCGACCTCGAAGCTTCTGGACTCTATCCGGTGCTCTCCCTTGGATTTGCGATGCTGACTTTCGGTGTTACAGAAGTCATCGGTGCAAGTGGATTGCTCTCTGTGTATGTTATGGCGGTACTGATGGGGAATCGGCCCCTTACCTATAAACATTCCATACTGCGCTTCAATGAAGGATTGGCGTGGATGATGCAGATTGTCATGTTCATCATGCTCGGCCTGCTGGCCTTTCCTGGGGAATTGATCAACTATACATTCCAGGGGATCCTGATGGCACTCATCCTCATATTCATCGCCAGGCCAATCGGTGTCTTCCTCACTTTGATTGCGAGCAAGTACGACCTCAAGGAGAAAATATTCATTTCGTGGGCTGGTCTGCGTGGCTCTGTGCCGATCGTTTTAGCGACTTATCCACTAGTCAGTGACATCGAGAGCGGATACCTCGTCTTCAACGTAGTCTTCTTTATCGTCTTGTTCTCTGCCTTGCTGCAAGGGAGCACCATCACACCAGTAGCCCGCTGGCTGGGATTTGACGAAGGGGAAGCGGAAGCTCCGGCCTATTCGGTCGAACTGCTGGCTTTAGGCCAGACGCAGAACGATATATACGGGATTGAACTCCCTTCGCATTCTGCCCATCAGAACGTGCAGATCAAAGACTTGGACTTGCCGACTGATGTCCTCGTCATCGCCATCATAAGAAATGATGAGTTGATTACACCTAACGGAGAAACGAAGATGCTTTCTGAAGATTTCATCTATGTCATGATGCCAAGAAAGCTACGTGAGCGTACAGAAGCATATTTCAGTAAACCAAAAGAACCACCTAAGAGCAAAAAGGCACGTCAGAAGCCGTTTCCCAAGAAAAAAGTGACAAAAGAGGGGGATTAAATGAAATTCATCATTGTCCTACTCGCCATTCCACTGTTCATCCCGTCATGTGTAGGCTTGTTCATTCCAGATGATTCAAACCAGAGCGCTACGGAGGACACCGGAGAATCTGCTAGTGAAGAATCAACAGAAGAGACTACAGAAGTCGCCAGCGAAAAAGAACCCACAGAAGTAACACCCATCGATGTAACGCGCGATGCCTTCGTCTCAAACTTGTTCTCAGCCAATTATGAGTACAGAACGATTTCACTCCGCTCCAGTTACGAATATATGACGCGCATACTGGGAGAACCGGTTGGAAACGGTCAAAGCATTGATGGTGTCTATTACCACTATGATCATATCGCCTTCAACTTCCCTGAAAAAAGGGAGGGGGCCGATGATTTAAGCGAACTTAAAATCAACGGCATCATCATCTTTCCGGAAAACCTCACAAAGCAGGAGGCCGTTGAAACATTCGGCTGGCCGACGCGTGACGAGGTTTCCGACTTCTGGATGATCTATGATGCCGATGATTCAAACGAGCAGTATGTCATGCTGAAATATGATCAGGAGGACAAGATTACAGAAATCATCCTCCAGCACAAAAACCTTGAAGATACTGGGTTTTACGGAAGTTAAAAGGAGGAGCGTCTGGACGCTCCTCCTTTTTATTTCATTTCTCCATTCAGTTCAAGCTTGGTAGAAATTGTGGCATTCAATGAGTTGATTGCGGAACAGTATTTATCCGCTGATAATTTTACTGCACGCTGCGCCACCTTCTCAGTGACGTCCCCTTTGATCCTGACGACGATTACGACATCGGTGAAGCGCTTCGGTTCAGTGTCTGCACGTTCAGCTTCGATATCTATATCAATGCTTTCCACTTTATCCATGCTATGCCTCATGATGACATTAAGATCGATGCCCATGCAGCCGGCTACACCATGCAGCACCATTTCCATCGGCCTTGGACCACTGTCATTACCGCCGACACTGCTGCTGGCGTCCATCGTCACATCATAGCCCGAACTGTCACCTTTAGAATTGTAGGCCATTCCGCCTGTCCATTTCGCATTAACTTTCATATTCTCACCCTTTCAATGTGTTAACCATCATTATAAGCAATTTCATCTTCCAGTGACAGCCATGCGCTTACATCAAAGAAGTAACCGCATCAATCAGACTGTAGAGCCCAAGAAAAGAAACCACTGCCGTTACCGCCCAGCCAACGACATTCAGCCATAAGGCGTTGACATGCTTTTTCATCACTGCTTTTTTATTGATGATGATCATAATCAGCACGGCAATGATTGGAAGTATAAGCCCGTTCAATGCCTGTGCGAAAAGTAATACTTCCAGAGGTTCGAAACCAATGGCTGAAGTCACGATGCCGAGACTGATCACAGAAGCAAAGACAATCTTATACTTCCTATTGTCAAAACCACCCTTCCAGTGCATGAAGCTGCTCACCGTCACCGCTGCCCCCATCGGTGAGGCGATTGCTGAGGATAACCCTGCCGAAAATAGCCCGACACTTATGAAAAATGGTGCAAGGTCACCCATCAAGGGCTCGAGTGGCGCTGCCAATTCGACGACATTGGTCACTTCTTGACCTTCAATCAGCGCACCTGCAGTAATAAGTATTGCTGCAGTGATGAACCCACCTACGGTGATGGTGAGGATTGTATCGATTCTGGACTCATTCAAGCCATCTGCACTGTCCCACTTTTCGCTGACCGTCGAGGCATGTATGAAAAAATTATACGGTACCACCGTAGTGCCGATCAGCGCAATGATCATCAGAATCGAACCATCAGGGATGCCGGGAACGAAAGCCCCTTTGAATATCGCGCCGACATCAGGTGCTGATACTATCATCGTCGTTATGAATGTAATGCTCATCAGGACGATTAGCCCAATCATCACCTTTTCGATGATTTTGTAGCTTCCGCTCAGCCCAAGAGTGAGTATGATGATTCCAATG
Source organism: Salinicoccus jeotgali (assembly GCF_039538805.1). Taxonomy (GTDB): domain Bacteria; phylum Bacillota; class Bacilli; order Staphylococcales; family Salinicoccaceae; genus Salinicoccus; species Salinicoccus jeotgali. The sequence goes on from NZ_BAABCK010000011.1 coordinate 57,484, forward strand.
ATCGGCGCCACGTAGTTCTCCGGTATTCCAAATAAATAGGAGACACCGAGGGAAGTGCCGAGCAGGTCGCCGCTGATGTATGCAGCACATCCTACGCACACTGCAATCATGACCAGCCAGACTGCAGCGAATTTCAATATGACATTATCGAATAACCCGCGTATATTTTCCCCCAGCCCTTCACCTGTCACCATACCGATCCTTGCGACCATCTCCTGCAGTACGATTGTCGCCAGAATCGCAAAAACCACTGCCCACAGGAGGGCGAACCCAAACCCTGCACCTGCACGTGTGGCTGTCGTCACGGTGCCTGGTCCGATGAACGAAGCCGTGATGATTGCACCTGGCCCTATCACTTTCAGCTTTTCAATAATTTTCTGTCCATTCAATGCTTCCACCCCTTTGGATACAGAAGACAGTCTCCCATCGCCCGTTCATCTATCAAGCATGACCACCATGTACATGGCCCGCCAGCACATATAAAACCGCTGTTGATACAAAGTGCGCTGAGTTCTGGTTCGCGTCCTGCTGAGGGTACACTTCGACAAAATCCATTCCACATAATCCCCGTTTACCGAATTCATAGATCATCGTCACCAGCTCATGGGATGTGAGCCCATTGCCATCGACGGGACCTCCTGGGTTGAACGCAAAGTCCAACACGTCGCTGCAGATCGTCAAATAGACGACATCCACCTCTTGTGCTGCCATATCATATATTTCATTCGCATAGGCTTTCAGGTCATGTGCCCCCTTGATGTCATTGATCGAAAGCGTCACGGCTCCCGCTTCCTGAGCATAGGCTCCCGTCTCCGGTTTATTTCTCGGACCCTTGATGCCTGCATGTATAAGACTCTCATTCCTGACTCCGTCGGTCTCGTAAAGGCGCATGAATGGCGTACTTCTGGCAAACCTGTCTCCTTCATAGTGAGGCATATTATCATAGTGGGAGTCCAGATGGATGATCCCCACCTTTTTGCCGGTGTTGGTCAAGGCTTTGACGACAGGATATGTGATGCCGTGGTCGCCACCGAGACCTACCAGGAACTTACCTGAGCGCCACAGGTTTTCGGCGAATGCTTCAATGCGGTCCATGGTGCCCGGCACATCATGCGGTATGACGCTGACATCGCCAACATCCCCAAGGCTCAAATGGTCTTCCACATTGATATGATTCAGCTCGGGCAAGTAAGTGCTGTACCGCGCAGAGGACAATCTGATCTGTTTCGGGCCCAGTTCGCACCCTGTGTAGTCTCCCCAAGTACAGGCCCCCTCCCACGGTACACCGTAGACCAGTACATCCGTATCGTATTCGTCAGTCTTTGTAAGATTTTTCGCCCCCAACATCGGAGGGGTGTTGCCATAAATATTTGATTGCATCCTTTAACGCCTCCTGAGTTTTCTGAATTGTCATTCTATATATCATGATAAAAGTAATGAAAATGGAAATCCACCGATATACTTCATTTTTAAGATCATTGTTGAACATATAACCATAATCTTATATAATTCAACCTATTACATAATAAAAAAATTATATGATTGAGGTGCGATCCAATGGAAACGACAGTTGATATTAATGATGTTGCGGAACTTTTCAAAGTTCTGGGCGATCATTCACGATTATCGATGGTTGCGATGATGTATAAGAAGGAATGTTGCGTCTGTGATTTCACAGAATGCTTCAATATGAGCCAACCTGCTGTAAGCCAGCATCTTAAAAGGTTGCGGACACTTGGCTTGATCACGGAACGGAAAGATGGGTATTGGACCCATCTTTCCTTGAACTCCGATAGTCCATTCATGGAAATGCTGTCAAAATTATTGGCGACGACACCTGGCCTTGATGCACATGTCGACCGTCTGCTCGCTTCATGCACAAGGGAGGCATGCTGCTGATGGTGAATTCTGTAATTGCAGTCCTGATTTTCCTCATCACGTTGTTTCTTGTCATCCGTCAGCCTAAAGGCCTCGGCATCGGCTGGTCGGCGGTTGCTGGGGCAGTTGCAGCCTTGGTCTTCGGCGTCGTAAGCTTTGGGGATGTCGGAACCGTATGGGGCATAGTCTGGAATGCGACACTGACTTTCGTCGCTGTCATACTGATTTCATTGGTACTCGATGAGATCGGATTTTTTGAATGGTCTGCACTACATATGGCACGTTTTGCCAAAGGCAGCGGATTGAAGCTGTTCATCTACATCATCCTGCTGGGCGCGATAGTGGCTGCATTGTTTGCCAATGATGGAGCCGCCCTGATTCTGACACCGATTGTTCTGGCGATGGTCAGGAACCTCAATTTCACGGAGAAGATGATCATGCCGTTCATCATGGCAAGCGGATTCATCGCCGATACCGCCTCCCTGCCATTCGTCGTCAGTAACTTGGTGAATATCGTCTCGGCAGACTTCTTTGGCATCGGGTTCATCGAATACGCTTCAAGGATGCTTGTTCCCAATCTGTTCTCTATCCTGGCAAGCATTCTTGTACTGTGGCTCTTTTTCAGAAAAGACCTACCGTCCAATTACGGGGTATCTGAGTTGAAGCGCCCTTCTGAAGCCATCCGTGACCAAAGAATGTTTACCTGGTCGTGGGTGGTGCTCGCTTTGTTGCTCATTGGATATTTCCTGAGTGAGCCGTTTGAGATCCCTGTTTCCATCATTGCCGGCCTCATTGCATTCTTTTTTGTGATGATGGGAAGAAACAGTCCCGCTGTGCCTGTTAAGGATGTTGTGAAGGGGGCACCTTGGGACATCGTCTTCTTCTCCCTCGGCATGTACGTTGTCGTATATGGTTTGCAAAATGCAGGGCTGACTGCCCTACTCGGCCGTTTTCTGGCTACCGCAGGAGAACATGGGTTATTTGCCGCCACAATGGTCATGGGCTTCACAGCTGCAATACTGTCATCGGTCATGAATAATATGCCGACCGTTATGATTGATGCCCTCGCCATAACTGCATCAGGTGCACAAGGTTCCATTAAGGAGGGTCTGGTATACGCCAATGTCATCGGCTCTGACCTTGGTCCGAAGATTACACCGATCGGGTCACTTGCTACACTGCTGTGGCTGCATGTGCTCAAAAAGAAAGGGGTCAATATTTCTTGGGGATACTATTTCAAAATCGGTATCATCCTGACGATTCCCGTTCTATTCATAACTTTATCCGGCCTATACCTATGGCTGCTCATCATTTCATAAACTAAAGGAGTGTCATCATGCAAAAACCCATTATCTATTTTTTATGCACCGGAAATTCATGTAGAAGTCAGATTGCAGAGGGCTTTGCCCACAAATATTTAGGCGATAAATATGAGATTCATTCAGCAGGCATCGAAGCCCATGGAATTAATCCAAGGGCGGTAAGCATCATGAGAGACGCCGGCATTGATATCACTGGTCAGCAGTCAAGCATCATAGACCCTGAAATTCTGAACCATGCAGATTATGCAATCACCCTGTGCGGGGACGCCCGTGATAATTGTCCTGTCACGCCATCGGACGTCATCCACCTGCATTGGGGGTTCGAAGACCCAGCCAAAGCCAAAGGCAGTGAAGAAGAAATATATTCAGCATTCCGCCAAGTAAGAGACGACATCGAAAAAAGAATCATCCAGTTTAAAAACGAAGGAAAATAAAACAGGCCCTTTAAGGGCCTGTTTTTGTAATCTATGATGCCGTGCGCATTTCCCGTTTCCATTTGATGCGATTCATCACCAATATAATCACTGCCGCTGCTACACCGATGAGGTTAGTATATGTTTCCGGTGCGATCAGAAGCAATGCGCTTGCTATCAGTACAATTCTGAACACCACATTAATATGCGTTTTGAAATATCCTTCTAACCCAGTGGACTTATTACAGTTGTCATTGAATATAACATTATTCAAAACTGCTAAATTCAAAGCCTCTTTATATTTGAAATTTTCTCTAAATTTAATACAATGGAGTTAACCACTGAGGAGGAATTGGATGAAATCACTTTTTGAACCCTACACACTGAAGGCTTTAACGACAAAGAACAGGATTGTAATGGCCCCCATGTGCCAATACAGCGCGACTGACGGCATACCTGACGAGTGGCACTTCACGCACTACACCTCACGGGCGGTCGGCGGTACTGGTCTGATCATGTTGGAGATGACCAATGTCGAATCACGGGGTCGCATTACCGACCATTGTCTAGGTATCTGGTCCGACGGACATGTGCCCCACTACAAACGAATCGTCGACGCTTGCCATCGCCACGGGGCAAAGGTGGGCATCCAACTCGCTCACGCAGGGCGCAAGGCTCAGGATACGGAGACTCCAGTATCAAGTACGGATGAAGCATATAGCTCGGACTTCCATCAGCCACATGAACTGACGAGAGAAGAGACGGAAGAGATTATCGATGCATTCAAATGGGGGGCCCAACGTGCAGTTGAGGCTGGATTTGACACCATCGAACTTCATGCTGCCCACGGTTATCTCATCCATCAATTCCAATCCCCACTCACCAACAAGCGCTCCGATGAATATGGTGAAGATTTCAGCCTATTTGGACGCAGGGTCATTGAAGCAGTCAAATCTGTCATGCCTGCAGGGATGCCGCTCATGCTACGCCTCTCAGCTGTCGAGTATGCAGATGGTGGTTACGACATCGACCACGGGACCCATCTGGCGCGCGAGTATGCGGCAGCTGGGGTTGATATGATCGATGTATCAGCTGGAGGAGACGGTAAGCCTTCACCAGAGCGTTTCAATGGGGCTTTCCCCGGCTACCTTGTCGAGTATGCCAGAGCGGTGAAAGAAGCTGCTTCAGTCCCTGTCATAGCTGTCGGTCTTCTCGATGATGTCAATCTGGCTGAGCACGCCGTCGCATCGGAATCTGCAGATCTCGTCGCCATCGGCCGTGGACTGCTGCGCGACCCTTATTGGGTGCTCAACGCTTCCCAGGACAAAAATGCAGAGGATGACGCCTTCATCCCTGTGCAGTATAAAAGAGCATATTAGAATGGAGAATGATCATGAAACATTCATTGAATAAATCAAACTTATTTTATGCGATGTCAAAGGATAATCCAGCTGCTTTAAAGGTTGATGCTGGGGATACAGTAACGATTGAGACGAACGATTGCTTCCTCGGACAGATCACTTCCAGTGATACCGTGTTGGACCAGTTGGACTGGGACCGCATCAACCCTGCAACGGGTCCTATCCATATAGATGGCATCCAAGCCGGAGATGTGCTCAAAGTCACAATTGAAGACATCACCCTCGAACCAAACGGTGGCATGCTGACAGGCCCTGGGCTTGGCGTCATGGGGGATGATATGGAGAAGATGGAGGCCAAAATGTTCGATATTGATACATCGGAAGGCACTGTTTCGTTCAATGGCCTGTCTCTTCCCCTGAACCCGATGATCGGCGTCATTGGAGTGGCACCAGAGGGAGAAGCGGTCAATAATGGGACACCGGGCCGACACGGCGGCAATATGGACAGTAAGAAGATCACGACTGGCGCCACCCTCTATCTACCTGTTGCACACGATGGGGCCTTGTTTGGCCTTGGAGATGTCCACGCCAAGATGGGGGACGGCGAAGTGAGCGTAAGTGGACTTGAGACGGGTGCATCGATCACAGTAACCCTCGATAAAGCACACAATATAAAAACACGCCATCCGATCGTCGTCGATGCGGATGGTGTCTACATGACAGTATCGAGCGAAAGTCTCGACACCGCAGTCGACGAGTCCGTCAAGGAAATGATTGCATTACTCCGTCCCCACACAGACTTGAGTCTGTCTGAAATGACCATGCTCATGAGTCTGGTCGGCGAGGCGCAGATCAATCAGGTAGTCGATCCTTTGAAGACTTCCCGCTTCTTTGTACCGCACCATGTCCTTGATCATTACGGAATTACCTTGGAGTAGATATCATGAATATTGTTGTAGCACCAGATTCCTATAAAGGGACGTTCAATCAATATGAGATTGCAACAATCATGGGAGAGGCCCTCACAGATTTGGGCCATCAAAGCATTTTGAAACCGATGAGTGACGGTGGAGATGGCCTTCTTACGTGTTTTCGGAATGAGGATTATGAGGAGGTCACCACCAATGTTACAGGGCCAGAAGGCCAGACGGTCGAAGCCTCCTATTGTCGCAAGGGACAGACTGCAGTGATTGAAACGGCCGAGGCATGTGGTCTTCATCTGGTCGGCAGTTCAAACCCAGGCGATCGGACGTCATTCGGCGTCGGCGAACTGATTTTGGACGCGGTTGATAACGGGGCACAACACATCATACTGGGTTTGGGTGGTTCTGCAACAAACGATGGCGGCTACGGGATGCTGCTCGCTCTAGGAGGTGCTGCAGTGGATACAGGTGGCATGCCAGTTGGCGTGTTCACTCGTGATATAGGACATGTTGCTGAAATCAGCCTAAGATCACTTCAGCCCCTGGAAGGTGTACAGTTGACTGTCGCGTCCGATGTCACCCATCCATTGTTCGGAGTCCGAGGGGCTACCCGTGCGTTCGGTCCCCAAAAAGGCGTGCAGGAAGCGGATGTCGCTTTCTTCGAGTCACTGCTCTCACACCTCCGTACCAAAATATCGGATGTTTTCCAAGATGACTTCAGTGACTGCCACGGCGCAGGTGCCGCTGGTGGACTTGGGTGGATGCTGATGAATCTCGGGGCAGAGATGAAACCGGGAGGTCTACTGGTTGCTGAGATGATCCACTTGGAGAATGCAATAATGAAAGCCGATATGGTAATTACAGGTGAAGGGAAAACCGATGCTTCCTCAGTGCACGGAAAAGTCCCTGCGACTGTGGCACAACTCGCCGATCGCCATCAAAAGCCGTGCCACCTCATCTCTGGTCAGGTAACCGGTGCTGATACTACAGCTTTCGCTTCTGTCCATCCATTGAGCGATGGCACCAGAAAAATTGAGGACATCATTGAAGAAACACCACGGCTGATAAGGCAAAAGATACAGCGCATAGTGACATAGAAAAGGTCTGGAATGACATTTCCAGACCTTTTCTATGCCTTAAATCTGTATATGCTGGATTGCTGATTTAAACTCGACCCAAACCGATCATTCATATCTCCGTGTCCCATAGCTCTAAACTCGCCATCCATCCATTTTCTGCTAAAATACATATTGTATGCTTTTACTATTTGGAGTATGGATCAATAGGAGTTTTTTTATGAACATTATGTATGCAAATCATGGATTGATACAGAATCCACACAGCGTGGCCATATGAGAAAAACCATCTTTCTGTTGATGGTGCTGACCATCGTTTCAAAAGTCTCTGGGTTCTTGAGGGATTTGACGCTCGCCTATTTCTACGGAGCAAGCGAAACCAGTGATGTCTTCCTATTATCGATCAGTATCCCAACTGTCGTTTTTGGTGTGGTGGCAGCAGGCATTTCGACCGGCTACATCCCGCTCTATTCACGGATAACAGAGCAGTCCGGCGACAAGGCGGGGCTCGAATATACCAACAACCTAATTAATATATTGCTGATTTCCACTACATTCATCGTCATACTCGCTCTTATTTTTACTGAACAGCTCGTTAAGGTATTCGCAATCGGATTCCAGGGAGAAACATTGGCACTTGCAGTAATGTTCACCCGCTTCAGCATATTCGGCATCTACTTTACACTCATCACCCGGATTCTAAGTGCCTATCTGAATTATAAAAAGATGTTTGCTATCCCTTCCTTGATAGGCATTCCCATGAATCTGGTGCTGATTGTGGCCATAATCCTGAGCAGCAGATTAGAACTGATCTACATTCTCGCCGTGGCTAATGTAGTCGCACTATTTATCCAGTTCCTGATCATCCTGTTCTTTGCCTATAGATATTCTTTCCGCTTCCAGCGGGTGTTGCGTCCGGGAGATGAACATATAAAAGAAATGGCTGTATTGGCTTTCCCGGTCATCCTTGGTTCCGGTGTGGGTCAATTGAACCGTCTGATTGATCGTTCACTTGCATCCTGGATTTCCATAGGTGGAATTTCCTCAATTAACTATGCCAGCACTTTGAATGTATCCTTCCTCGGTATCTTCGTCTCTTCATTCGTTACAGTGTTTTATCCAGACATATCCAAAAAGGCAGCCCGAGGAGACATGCCGGGGCTAAAGCACACTTTGAACCAGACCATACTGGGTGTGCTGACCCTAATAATTCCTGCCACAATCGGTGCGATGATATTCGCAGAGCCTATTGTCCGTTTCCTGTTCGACCGCGGCGCCTTCGATGAAACCGCCGTAACATTGACGACTTCGGCGTTCTTCTTCTACTCACTCGGTCTTGCCGGTACAGGTGTCAACCTGATTTTAACCCGGACTTTCTATGCACTGCAGGATACAAAAACACCTATGCTCAACAGCACAATCGGGGTGAGCATCAATATTGCCCTGAACTTCCTGCTGGCGCCAATCCTCGGGATAGGTGGTCTAGCTCTTGCGACCAGCCTTTCTGCACTGATGACCGTTCTGCTACTGACACGGAGCCTACGCAGAAAATTTGGCCGGCTTAATCTGACACATCTTATACCGACTGCGTTACGGATTACAGCCGCTGCATTTTTTGCTGCTGCATCATCTTATGGATTTTTGATCCTTATGAATCCTTTTGTTGGAAGTGATGTCAGCCTGGTGCTTGCATTCGCACTGATGGCTGTACTCTATATCTCTATGTTACTGCTGATGGGAGTCGACGGCGTCCGTACCTTCCTTGAGGCCATGCTGAATAAGTTCAAGAAAAAACAAAAGTAGGAGACCCTGATTTTGGCTCTTTACCCCCCTGCATATCACAACAGAAGCGCACCATAACCTAAACCAAAAATAATCACAAGTGCGGGGTGGACTTTAAATTTCACCAATAGCAGGAAGCTGGCCGCAACCAGAAATATTGTGTGTACGGTTCCGGAGGCATCATATGCATTGAAGATGAAATCGTATGCTATCAACCCAAGAAGGATTGCAATCACCGGTCGGATCAGTGTGGTCAGAGTTTCGAATTTCTGTGTGCCTTTCAATCTGTAGAGCAGTCCCGCGAGAAAAATCATCAGCATTAGTGAAGGCAAGACTGTAGCAGCAACTGCAACAATCGATCCCCCCAGCCCTCCAACTTCATAACCTATAAAGCCGGCCATTTTGGTCGCAATCGGGCCGGGTAAGGCATTACCAAGTGCCAGAACCTCGGCAAATTCACGGGAATCCATCCACCCATAATTCTGTACAACTTCCTGCTCCACCAATGGAATGGAAGCGGGGCCGCCCCCATAACCCAGAACTCCGGGGATGAAGAAAGCCAGGAATATATGTATATAGATCATACTCTCCCCTCCCTTCTGAACATGCTGAAAACAACAATGAGCAGGATGATTAGGGCAGGGTGAATTCCTACCACCACCAACATGAAGAATGCGATAGCCGTAAACAGGAAGAGGAAGTGCCACGTCGTTTTCGCCTTTGCCTTGGCGAGGAACTCATACGTCAATACAAACAACATGACGCCCACTACGGGCATCACCCCGTTGCTCATACCTTGCACCCACTCGAGGTCCTTAAATTCCGTAAACAGTTTTAATAGTACAATCATCAATATGATTGTCGGCAGAATTGTGGCCAATACAGCATTGACCATCCCGAGCCACCCTTTTTGCAGGTAACCTATGTATCCTCCAAGTTTGGTGGCAATGGGACCAGGCAGAACATTACCTATAGCCAGGGCATCCTGAAAGGTTTCATCTGTCATCCATCCGTGTGTATCGACCACTTCTTTATGGACAAGCGGAATGGACGATGGGCCACCACCATACCCAAGCATTCCGACTTTAAAAAACACCCAGAATATTTTAAAATGCATTATACGCCCTCCATCACGTCAAACTATTCCGATTATTAAGAATTATTGACTTGTCTGCTTATTTGCTTTAGATTATATACTATTATGCGGCAACCAAACGTATAGTCATTTACTTTCAACTCCCCCTTCAAGGGGGAGTTTGAGGCTCTTTCAACCTCTCATTCCCGATCAAATTCAATATTAAGGAAGTAATCATGAAACTAGTAAAAAATTCAACTTTCCTTCTAGGCCTGTTAGCAGTATTCTTACTCAACAGTAGATACTGGATCCAGACCTTCCCCACAATTTTATATGATGGAAAAACCGTGCCGGTTGAAGAAATCAACGAACACACTTTTCAGGGGATATCCATCATATTCCTTTTCATATTGCTGGTCTACGGCCTGATCGGCAAACCGTTGACCACATTATTGATCTCCAATATGTCACTATTTCTTTTTTATTATGCCAACAAATTGAAATTCGAACAACGCGGCGAAGTCGTCAACTATAACGAAATCAAAGAAGTCATCAACATCAGGGAACTTTCAAATATAGTCGACCTGAAGATGCTGTTTGTTCTTGTCACCGTTCTTTTGTTGGCATCATTCGTTTTATTTTATCTGGAAAGCAAGTTATATAGAAAATTGGGGCTGTCCAGATTCAGGATCATTCGAATTACAGCTTTGGTGGGCATCATAATTGTTTCAGTGATCTTCTATACGGACACTGAAAAATATTCCTATGAATATTTCGGGATTGAAGAGAAGGATTCATATATCTTCAACCCGATTAAAGAGATTAAAAGGGTAGGCTTCGTGCCAAATTTTCTGATCAATATTTCGAGGAACTTCATGGAACCTCCAGATGATTATTCCAGGTCGAATATTAACGCCATTTCAGAAAAGTATAAAAAAGAATCCGCTGAATATAACGATGCCAGAAAAAATGATATCACCGACGAACATACCATCATTTATCTCAGCGAAAGCTTTTGGCAGAATGAGGTTCTGATACAGAACAAGATGCCTGCACCATTCATCAAAAAGCTTGAGGAACAGCGCGGAGGAGAAATGCGCTCACTGTTCATCGGAGGCGGAACAGCAAATATAGAATTTGAGATGCTGACTAGCATGTCGCTTGAACTCCATCAGCAACCTACAGTCACCTCGCCCTACATCGAGTACTTCGAAAAATCCAGTGACAGTTCATCTATACTTACACTGGTCGAGCAGAATGCCGTGATCCACCCCTATACTTTCAGCCTCTATAACAGAGTTGATGTGTACGACAAGATGGGGGTTTCCAAGCTGTTCAGCCAAGAGGATATGAACGACTTGGAGAAGCTTGAAGGAACAGGCAGGGCAAGCGACCGCTATCTTACGGACCTGGTGGACAATAAGATGGATGATTACCGCATGATGAATGTCATGTCTATGCAGAATCATTCGCCCTATTCACCCGGAGTTCTCGAAGATATCGCCTATGAGCCGGTTCTAAAGCCTGGCATACTCTCCGAGGAGCCTACTGCAAGCAAGTATGGTGACTATATAGAATATGCAAAATCATATTTCAGGCAGCTGGTGAAAACCGACTCTGCAATCGAGAAGCTGATCGCCGATATGGAAGACCAGAAGTACGATGTAAACCTGATATTTTATGGAGATCATGCACCTAGTTTCCTCAGGGGAAAGGGGGCGCAATTACAAGGGCATACTAACCAGGCCCCCTACTTCATCTATCAGAACCATGATAGGGGCGACACCAGTGATGCAGATTTATTGAGCCCCATGTTCCTCGTGCCGAAACTGCTGGCAGACGGCCAATATAAGACAACACCCTACTACTATATGCTGGTGCAGCTTTATCAGAAAGGTGTGACTGGCATCGCCTCAAGTGGTGCATATATAGGAGATACATTCGTACCAGATGAAGCGCTCGAAGAGGATATTAAAGTACTGGTAAGCGATTATAGAAATGTCTCATACAACCGTTACTTCGACAAGAACTCCATCGGCAGACCTTTTTTCAATAAACAATTCTAGACTTATATTAAAGCAGGCCCCCTGGGCCTGCTTTAATATATCAGATGACTTCCAGAATCCCTTCAACTAATAAGATGAAATGGCCCCATCCGTACGCGACTCAGTTCCTCCGATAAGCACCCCATCAGGGTTCTTTAAGATTACCTGCCCACGACCGAAACTATTGGGTTCAAGATTCACTTTGATATGGTGTCCCCGCCTGATCAGACTGCGGGCGATATCTGTGTCGAAACGATCTTCAACTTCAACTTCGAGCCCTGCCTTGAATTGCCATCTTGGCGCATCGAGGGCGCTCTGTGGATTCATCCCGTAGTCGATCAGATTCATCGCCACCTGCAGATGGGCCTGCGGCTGCATAAATCCACCCATTATGCCAAATGGGCCAACCGCCATCTCGTCCTTGGTGATGAAGGCAGGTATAATCGTATGGAAAGTCCTTTTACCGCCGCCTATGAAATTAGCGTGTTCCGGATCCATGGAAAAGTTATGTCCCCTATTCTGCATGGCGAGCCCGGTGCCGGGAATCACTACACCTGAACCAAAACCCATATAGTTGCTTTGGATATAAGATACCATATTACCTTCACCGTCTGCTGTGGCAAGATAGACAGTTCCCCCCTCAGGCAGATTCCCATGTTCCCGCTCCTCTGCCATTTCTGTAATATGGCTTCGACGATTTTGGAGATATTCCTGGTCCAGCAGTTGCGAGACCTTAATGCGCATGTTATCCGAATCCGCTACATGTTTGGTCGTATCGGCGAACGCCAATTTTATCGCTTCAATCTGATGATGAAAAGTGCGCTCATCCAAAGCAGGGTGGTCATCATTCTTGAGCATGCCGAGGGCCATCAATGCCGTGATGCCCTGACCGTTCGGGGGAAGTTCGTGGATAACATGACCTTTATAATCCATGCTTGCAGGCTGGACATATTCCACTTCGAATCCAGCCAGGTCGTCATGTTCAATTAACCCGCCCGTCTCATTACTGAATTGGACGATTTTATCTGCAAGATCTCCCGTATAGACGCTTTCCGCATCAGTAGCGGCAATATCTTCCAATGTCTGCGCATGCTCCGGCAGAGTTTTGATGGTACCTGCTGATGCGGTGCCAAAAGTCTCGAGCCATGGTTTCAATTCTTCGTGATTGTCCGCTTCCCGACTGTAGGTTTGATAAGCCGCCTGCCAGTATCTGGCCACTACCGGTGTGATGACGAAACCGTCACGTGCAGCACGTATTGCTGGTGCGAGCACTTCCTTTAAAGTCAAATTGCCGAAATCACGGATAAGTGCGGCCCAAGCCTTCGGCACTCCCGGTACTGTTACCGGTAGCCAACCAAACTTTGGCAGTGCATCAAACCCCCTCGCCTTAACTTGCTCCATCCCCAACCTTTTTGGCGAGCGGCCGCTGGCGTTCATGCCGTACAACTTTTCATCCATCCATGCAATCATGAATGCGTCTCCGCCTATGCCGTTGCTCGTCGGCTCTACTACGGTCAATGTCGCTGCTGTAGCAATTGCCGCATCCATTGCATTACCCCCTTGCTTCATCACTTCAATCCCCGCATCCGTCGCCAATGGGTGAGTGGTGGCCACCATGCCATTCTTTGCATATGTGCTGTATCTCGAGTTTTTATACGGATAACTATAATGATTCATCTAAAATCCCCTTGTTTTGAATATTCAATTATTTAACTGCGTAGAAAAAGGTCCGCTAAATACCGGACCTTCATCTGCCGCAGCATTTCTTATATTTACGCCCGCTGCCGCATGGACAAGGGTCATTCCGACCCACTTTGACTTCCTTGACGACTGTCTGGGAGTTCAATTCCGACTCCTTGTGGCCACGATATTTGAAGTGGCGTGTGTTCTCAACGATCTCAGCCATCATATCCATCAATTCGCGTTGGCTGTCAGCATTCTGCAACTCGACATTCAAGGTCATCAAGTATTGGAGGATGTCATCTTTCTTAGACCCCTGCATAATCAGCTGAAGCAGTGAGATATATACACTGTAATGTTTGTCCCTCGGTACATCGACATTATCCTTCACCCACTCTTTGAGTGCACGATGGGCTTTCGATTCATCGATATAGTTGGGATCGCTGAACTTGATGAATTTGCCGAATTCCGGCTCGTAGTAAGGTAGATCTCCCTGGAGTTTTTTGACCATTTCATACTGTGCATAATTCATGTCATCAATGATGATCTGTTCATTATCTTCATCAATTGAAATATCATAAGGTGATTCTCCAAGAAAGCTCACCAGTTCCGCTGAAGTCATTTCCATATCATAATATTTTTTGAATAGGTGTTGGAGCTGACTGAAGCTCACAATACCGTAAAGATGAAGCGCTGCTCTTATAAGCTTCAATTTACGTTGGACTTTAAGCCGCGCTTCCCTATTCTCTTCATTGTCCACCATAGCGAACAGCTCCGGTATTCCTTCTGCAATAAAGAACTTATCCTCCTGTTCAGAATCTTCAAAGGCATAGCCCAATATATACAGCCCGAACAGTTCTTCCAAATTATATCGCGACTCGGTAGGCCCACGGCCTCCCGTGTTCTTCCAGGCTTCAAAAGAATGGTCATCGATGTATTTATACGCGTACACTGCCGCTTCTGTAGTATGTTGACGCTCGATTATGGCATCAATCAGATCATCCTTTTTATATTTCGAGAAGTTTTTCACTGAAATGGTACGCGCAAGACGCTTCAGATCATTCATATTGTACGACTTTAGATGGCTCTTTGTACTTTTCACATTAAAACTCCTTCGCTCCTTGATTATTCCCTTCATTTTACCACATGACCCGCTCCTTGGTAACCAATCAGGTCCCCCTAAGGTCGCTGTCATGCCGGTTTAGGCCCAACAAATGGATATGCTGAAATCTAAGGCACCTCAAGTTATCAGATAGACAAACACGATTGTGCCTAGCACGATAAAGAAAAGCGGCACCCGAAACAATGCCAACAACATGGCGAACGCCCCTCCCAAAAGACCATGCAATGGATTTTCGAGGGCATCTAATATACCCGGGAAGATAAGCACGCCGAGTGCGGCATAAGGGATGTAGTTCAAATATGTTACAAGCCATTCCGGCAACGGGAAAACATCGATTATAAATGCCGGTAGAATACGTGTTATAATCGTCACAGCAAACATGGCAACAACCAGTAGGGTCATCTGGACACCTCCGCTCTTTCAAGTATCGATCCGAGTGCTGCTGCAATGAGTATCGCCAGCACGATGGCGATGCCGGATGGCACGAAGGAGAGCTGTCCCATTATGTAATGGATGATCATGCCTGCCATGGCGATGATGCCGAAGCGGTAGTGGATACGCACAGCTGGAATGAGCAGGGCGATGAACAGTGCATATAAAGCGATGCCGCTGGCTGCAACCCACCCCTCGCTCATCCACTCACCCGCCAGGTAACCAATGGCAGAAAACGTCACCCAAAAAAGATAGGCTGTAAGGAAAGTGACTGCATAGCTGCTGAAATGCCGCTGTTCTGGTGTGCTGTTGGCGGTCACTGCAAAGCCCTCATCCGTAACATATGAAGATAGGAACAGACGTTTCAAAAAGGATTCATGCTTCAAATCATAGTTTACCTTGAACGACATGACAAAATGCCTTGAATTTAGGATGAATACGGCAAATACAATGGCTATTGCGCCGCTCGTAGACATCATCTGGAGGGCCAGAAATTGGCTTGCGCCTCCATACACCATGAAACTCATCAGCACCGCGTCAAAAAAGGACATAACCGGTTTCGCTGTTATGCCAAAGGCTACAGCAACCGGCACGTAGCCCATGCCGATGGTCAATCCGTCCATCAGCGGCTTCTTCAAATCCGTTCGCACTACTTCTTCACCCCGCCTGAATCTATAATTATAAAAATATACTTCGCAATAAGAAGGCATTACAATTCAACTTCAGCATAAAAGGAGAATCATTTCATGAAAGCATTGGTTCTGGATATGGACGGCACGATACTCGACCACAGTGGCCGTTTCCCAAGATCCCTCGTTGCGGTACTGGCAGCACTCAAAGAAAGAGGGATGCTCATATTCTTCGCAACGGGACGGACACATCACGAAATCACAAAAATCACTCCCGAAGACTGCCCACTTGACGGTTATGTTGCGGCAAGCGGCATGGGGGTCTATGTCGATGGCCAGTTGATCGATTCCGCTTCCTTCGATCCTGACTTCGTTGCCGATATGATAGCTGCTGCACGCAGGCGGGAGATCTATTACGAAATCCATACGCTTGAAAATTCAAGCCGCACCCTTCTTGAAGATAAAGAGTACTCGGCTGCGGACATCAGCCAACCCCAACCGGAAACGATGAAGCATTTTGAATACCTCTACGCCCAAAAGACACTCGAAAGTACAGTCCAATGGGTGCCGACCCTGTCATTGGAACATGTCGTAAAGATATTCTTCTTCAGTACAGACACACACAAGATCGCCAGTTGGTACGACCATCTGAAGACGCATCAAGATGAGTCCGACTATGCCCTTTATACCACCAGTGTCCATAATGCCGAAATCATGTTGAAGGGACGCGACAAGGCAACAGGCCTTGAAACTTTAATGATTCGATACGGACTGTCGTATGAGGATGTGCATGTCGTGGGAGATTCGATGAACGACCTTCCCTTATTTGACAAAGCCGGCAAGCGTACCGCCATGAAAAATTCAGTCCCGTCAATCCTTGAAGCCGCAGACGATATCACTGAATATACGTGCGACGAAGATGGCCTCTCGCGCTATCTGGCTTCCGTATACCTTTGATCAATCAGGAGTCATTTAACCCCCAGATACCAGACATGCCCCTCCATCAATTCCTCCGAATCGATTTCGTGGCCGCCGTCGGTCAGCTTGATGCTGACTTCGGCGCCTTTTTGTTCGAGGTGCCGTTTCAATTGATATGCATCACCGGCAGTCGTCTGGACATCTCTTGCGCCTGCTGTTATAAGGACCTTCTTCCCATTCAGCTCAATCTCTGCTGCTTGCTCACCATTGTAGGATGGATGCATGAGCATGGCACCTGCCACCGGCAGGTCGTGATGCATCAACAGATGCGAAGCCATATCCGCTCCATGTGAGTAGCCGACATATGTCGCCTGATTGAGATCCAAACCATATTCTTCAGCCAGATCCTCCATCAGTCTTTTGATGGCCGTCCCTTCTGCCTTGAGGCTATCCTCATCATATCCTGCTCCCTGACGAGCGAAGAAGCGTGCACGGCCTGCTTCATCAACATTCCCGCGGAATGCGAGTATATTGGCTGAGCCGTCCACCATAGCTGCAATCTCCAAAAGATCCGTTTCGCGGCCGCCACTGCCATGAAAAAGTATCAGTGTATTCCTCTTCTCGTTTTTAGCTTTTATAAATAAATGTTCCATTCCGACAACTTCCTTTATTAGAGTTTACTTCCTCTATATTATATAATATCAGTGATAAGTGGAAGGAGCGATTTTTATGACACCAAAAGGGTTGCATCATGTGTCAGCAATTACTGCAAACATCACCGACAACCACAAATTCTATACAGATGTGCTTGGACTCCGACTCGTCAAAAAGACTGTAAATCAGGATGACACAAGCATGTATCATCTGTTTTACGCAGACTATGAAGGCCATCCGGGCACAGACATCACTTTCTTTGAAATAACCGGAGCACCAAAGTACCAACCAGGCAGCAACGGCATCAGCCGCACATACTTCAGAGTCCCTTCTGAGGAGGCGCTCAAATTCTTCAAGACCCGATTTGAAGAGAAAAATATCCATCATGAAGAGATCACGGAAGAATTCGGCAAGACCGTCTTGAAATTCGAAGATCACGAAAAACAACGTCTGGCCCTTATGGTGGATCAGCAGGGGCCGAAACACCCGAATATTCATCCGGAGATTCCTGAAGTCCATGCCTTGACGTCGATTGGTGCTGTGGAACTGAGCATCCAATACTTGAAACCCATGGTCCAATTCTTCGAACTGCTCGGCGGCGTTTCAGATCACCCCTACAAAAACGAGGACACAGCCGTCGAAATGAAGTTCGGCGACGATTCTCTATACCTTATCGAAAAGCGGACCAGCCAGCTCGAAAAAGAAGGATATGGCAGCGTACACCACCTTTCCCTACGTGTCGCCGATGAAGCAGCCCTCCTCAATATCAAGGAGAAGGTTGATCATGAAAAGTGGTTGAATTCAGGCATCGTCGACCGCTATTACTTCAAGGCCCTATATATCACGACGGTCGGTGGGATAACTGTAGAATTGTCGACAGAAGGGCCGGGCTTCGATATTGACGAACCCATCGATGCCCTTGGAGAGAAACTCTCCCTTCCGCCTGCCATCGAAGAACAGCGTGATTTCATTGAAATGTATCTGACGCCCATCAACTAAAAGGGGTGAGTGTTTTGAAACATGATAAAAAAGCAATAGAATCCTTTTTCAACAGGCTTGATCGCAGCAGATATATGGATACGCAAAGACATCTGGCAGGAGCCGACATGCCGTGCCCGATCGGCCACGGCCAGACGATTTCACAACCTTCGCTTGTGTTGTCCATGACGCTTGCGCTCGAGCTCGCACCACAACATGATGTGCTCGAAATAGGCACCGGTTCAGGCTTTCAGACCGCCATGCTCGCAAAGTTTTCAAAAAACGTCTACACTGTTGAACGCATTGAGGCATTGTATGAACGTGCTAAAGAAAGACTCCGGACCGAGGGGTTTTCCAATATCCATTTCCATTACGGCGATGGCAACCAGGGGTGGTTGGAATATGCTCCCTACGACCGCATCATCGTCACCGCGGCCGCCGAAAGAACACCTCAGGCATTGGTTGACCAGCTCGCCCCAGACGGTAAGATGGTCATACCTGTCGGAGATGATTTCGCCCAGGAACTGAAATTGATCGAGAAAGATAGGAATGGCTCCGTCCACGTTTCTACCCTTGAATATGTCAGGTTCGTCGAGCTGAAGAAAGATACTGAATAAGGAGTCGTTTTAACTGAAGGATGTAAAATAAATGATGACGAGGGGGAAAACCGAGTCATTGGAGCTAAAAAATAAGAAGAGGCGATCCCATGAGAATCGCCTCTTCTTACTTCCTTAAGTCACCCGCACAGGTGACATTACCTTCTCATACCATCTCTGCACCTGGACTAGTCGACTGACTCAGGCAACTGTATCGCACCTATATCATTGAATGATTTAAACTCGACCTCTCCGGATAATTCATAACGCCCTTCTGCATCTTCTCCTGTCGCTTCATACTGGATGGACTTTATGCGCGAATTCTCCTTGTCGATGACGACTTCCACCTCATTATTCGGATTGGAGGTATCTATGGCACTGAATTCAGCTGCAAAGAGTGATTCAAACACTTCAAAGATTTCAGTGCTTTCCCCCTCAAATGTATAGATCAGCTGATTTTCCTCTTCAGTCAGCTTCATCTCATCTTTAATATCAGAAAAAGCGATGACGGCATTTTTGTATGTTACATGAAAAAGCTGTTCTATTTCTATGGACTCTGAGATGTCTACCCAATCGTCTCCGTTATTGTAGTAGGTTTCACCATCTTTCGAGATGGTCCGGTCCTCCCCTTCTGACTTAAGATGCAAAGACGGTGGCGTCCCCTCTTTATACTTTACGTCCGCATCAAGAGTTTGGGAGGATTCATCGTCCACCAAAGCCTCCAGGTCCACCATGGCTTGGTAACTTTCTATATTCTGGGCTTCTTCAATCAAGTCGGCAATTGCGGAATCATCTGTTTCGATTCCTTTCAATGTCCGGTTTGCATCATCTGTGGTGTCCATTGATTGCTTCCCTTCGGTCGTTTCCTCTTGGGCGACCCCGGCCTCTCCTGATGTCTGATCTGTTTTCTCCTCTTCCCCCTGACAACCAGTCAGTAACGCAACTGCAATCGGAACGGCAAACAGATATTTCGAAAACTTCATATCCCCTACTCCTTAGAAAACTCATTTTCAATAAATCATATCATGACTATAGATGCTTCCCCTAACAATATGCTAGTGCGTGACGCGCCGTCTCGGCTTGCGTCCTGTGTCCCGCCGCATTTCCTTGAAGCGGGTGAATGTATACAGCCCGAGCCCGCCCCATATCAATATATAGGCGACACCATGTATGCGGGTAAATGCCTCACCATACATGAAGACCCCAAGCAGAAGCATTACAGTCGGTGCAAAATACTGAAGTATACCCACTAGGGACAGTCGGATACGCTGTGCACCGATCGAGAACAGCAACAATGGTACGGCAGTGACGACGCCTGTCCCCATCATGACCAGGCTATCCTGATCGAATCCGAAATGCCCCTCCCCGCCGACTTCAAGGAATAGGATATAGAATAGCGCCACCGGCGCCAAAACAAAAGTTTCCACAGCCATAGCAAAGACGGCATCCATATTGACTACTTTTTTGATTAATCCGTAGATACTGAAGGACAGAGCCAGGAAAAGTGATATCCACGGCGCAGAACCCAGACCTACCGTCATGTAGGCGACTCCCAGAAAGACGATTATGATGGCGACCCATTGAGATTTTGAAAATCGTTCCCCAAGAACTGCGAACCCGATGAGAATGCTTATGAGGGGATTTATGTAATAGCCGAGACTCGCATCCAGTATATGGCCACTGTTGACTGCAATGATGTATAGCAACCAATTGGAAGTGATGACCACTGAAGCTACGAATAATGCCGCTACTTTCTTTTTATCCCGGAATATGAACTTTAGATCTTTATAGAAAAGGTGCATACGGTTCGTCACGAGGATGAATACAATCATGAAGATGAACGACCAGAATACGCGATGGGCAATGACTTCGTATGAAGATATATGCTCCAGCTGCTTCCAATAGATTGGTAGGAACCCCCATATCAGATAGGCGCTCAGGGCAAACAATGCCCCCTTTTTACTGCTTTCCATACAGACCACCCCTTTTACTGTTCTCCTTTTGCATATGGACCCATCCGCTACACTTGAATATTCCGGCAATTATACCATGATATCCCCCCTTTTAATCACTAACTTATGTTTTGGCAATATCAGTGTGCCAAAACTGCGTTTTGTTTATATTGTAAGCGTTATCGTTTTGCCTTATGATTTAGTTATACTATAAATCATCTAAAAAGGGGTGGCTTTAATGTCTGAAGAAAAAAAAGGTCTTTCACGTAAAGTTCAAGCTTTCGGTTCATTTTTAAGCAGTATGATCATGCCGAACATCGCTGCATTCATTGCTTGGGGACTCATCACTGCGTTATTCATCGAAGTCGGTTGGCTTCCAAATGAAGATCTTGCTGGAATGGTAGACCCGATGATCACCTATCTTCTGCCACTATTGATTGCCTACACCGGAGGGAAACTGATCCACGACGTCCGTGGCGGAGTCGTCGGCTCTACTGCAACCATGGGTGTAATCACTGCTTTCCCAGACTCTCCAATGCTTCTTGGCGCAATGATAATGGGACCGCTCGGTGGCTATCTCATTAAACAAGTCGACCGTATACTCGTCCCAAGAATCAGGCAAGGCCTTGAAATGCTGGTCAATAATTTCTCAGCCGGAATTCTTGCGTTCCTGTTGGCACTCTTTGGCTTCTATGGCCTTGGTCCTGTCGTAACCTGGTTGACGGATCTGCTCGGCAAACTTGTCGACCTTATTGTAGAAGCGGGGCTGCTGCCACTCGCCAGCATATTCATAGAACCTGCAAAAGTCCTTTTCCTGAACAACGCAATCAATCACGGCGTGCTGACCCCGCTTGCTTCTGAAGAAGTCCAGGAAGCCGGCCGCTCCATCCTGTTCACCCTTGAGACGAATCCCGGACCTGGTTTCGGCATCCTGCTGGCCTATATGGTCTTCGGCAAAGGGACTGCCAGGGCGACTGCACCAGGCGCTGCCATCATCCAGTTCATTGGTGGTATCCATGAAATCTACTTCCCTTACATCTTGATGAAACCGCTGCTCGTTGTTGCACCGATACTCGGTGGTGCCACTGGAATCTTGGTTTTCAGCCTATTCGACTTCGGACTTTCCGGCCCACCTGCACCAGGAAGCATCCTTGCCTACTTCGCCATGACACCACGCGGAGAACTTCTAGTCATGTTGCTCGGTGTCGCCGCAGCGACTCTAGTATCATTTATTGTTGCTTCGATCATCTTGAAGTTCACGCGTCAACCAGATGATGATATTGCGGGAGCCACTGAAAAGATGGAAGCCGCCAAAGGTAAGAAATCCACCGTTGCAGGTTCTTTAGCCCAATCTGAAACAGCTGGCCCGGAAGAGTCGGTATTCGATTACGGAAACGTCGAGAAAATCGTATTTGCCTGTGATGCAGGTATGGGTTCAAGCGCCATGGGAGCGGGTATGTTAAAGAATAAGTTTAAAAAAGAAAATCTTGATATCGATGTCACCAATTCTGCAATCAACCAATTGAAAGGCGATGAGGATATAATCATCACCCAAAAGACATTGACGGAGCGGGCAGAAAGCAAAGTGCCGACTGCAAAACATATTTCAGTCGACAATTTCCTTAACAGTCCGAAATATGATGAGTTGATTGAAGCGCTTAAGAAACATCAGGAATAACCATCATTTAAATGAGGAGGTGCCACTATGATCAGTTCGCGGGAAAAGAAAATCATCACCGAACTCATCCATCATAACGGCAACTTCCTCCTTATCAAAGAACTTGCCACAAAATTAGGGGTCTCCTCCCGCACCATCCATAGAGAATTGAAGAATGTCACTCATACATTGGAATCGCTCGGCCTCATTCTTATAAAAGAATACAATAGAGGAGTCAAACTGGACCTTCCATCAAATGAAGTGGAGACACTTATTAAACATCTGAATGCAAATGCTGTAGAGGATTTGAGTACTGAGGAGAAAAAAGTTGCACTGCTGTATCATCTGATGCTGAATAATGAAGGCCTTAAGAAAAACGCCCTAGCAGTTGAACTCGGCATCAGCGAGCATGTTGTTGATGACCTGATTGAACAGATGCGCCCCCAACTTGAGGCATTTGAACTCACCATAACCAAAACCCGGTCGATCGGCATCCAACTTATTGGCGATTCGATCAACAAGCAGAACTTCCTAGCTGATATGATGGTTAACGAACTTAACTCCAACAGCATCTATTCAGTCATCGAAAATAACTTTGTATTCAGCTCTCTTGTCAACAATAGAGTAATAGGGACGCTTGAAGCAGATACAATTTTTAAAGTCGAAAGATTGCTCATGGACGAACTCGAAGTGCTGCCCTATCAACTAACAGAAAATGCATATTTAAACCTCGCCTTGCATATCGTCTTGGCGATAGATCGCACGAAAAATGATTCCTTCCTTGAAATCAGACAGGATCTGATGGATGAGCTATCAGGCACCCAGGAATTTCAAGTCTCACGCTCGCTCATTAAAAATATAGAAGCGGAATTCAGCATCGAATTTCCAGATGAGGAAACATATTTCATATCGATGCACCTAAGAGGAAGCAGAAGAAAGTTTCAAGGCCACGATATAGTTGAATCCCTTGAACAGAGGACCATCTCATTCATTGATGCCGTCAGCCAAAGGATGAACTATCCCTTCTTTGCGCATCCTGAACTTAAAGATGGGTTGATCATGCATATCGAGCCAACGTTACATCGTATGGAGTCAGGAATCATCACTGATAATCCGCTATTGGAATCTATTCGTGAAAGCTATCCTCGCCTTTTTGAAGTGGTCGGTGAATGTTTTGCCATGCATTTCAAAACAAGACGACTCAGTGATGCAGAAATTGGTTTTTTGACAATTCATTTCGGAGGCGCACTTAGCAGTACACCAAACATTGAAGTGACGACAGTCTGTTCAAGTGGCATAGGTACAAGCAGAATACTCGCTAACCAGTTGAAAACCAGGTTCAGCAATATATCCATCAGGCAGGAACTCTCCATTTCAGAACTTCGTGAAGCCAAATTGCGGGATGATGAGCTTGTCTTAAGTACCGTACCGCTCGACTTGGAGCGTTATATACTTGTAAGTCCGCTGCTCGATGACCAGGATGAGAAGAAGATTACAGAAGCAATCAACCAGATGCACGTGGGGCCTACGACCATCGATACTCACTCACAGATCAAGACTGCCATCGACCCAATCCATGTCATCCAAGCATCTGAATTGTATCTGAACCGCTCTCATATCACGCTGACTAAGAGAATGGACGCATTGGAGACCATCCAGCATGTACTGCATACCCAGGAGGTTGCGGATGAATACTCCAGAGATCGAATATTGACTTCGCTGTCTAAACGTTTTAAAAAAACAGGGTTTATAATTGGTGAACACGGTCTTTCCTACCCTCATGTACGGTCTTCTTTGCTGAAATCACATCACATTTTTCTCATCGAAAACAAAGCAGGCATAATCGATCGGAACTATTTGGGTGATGAGATCACCACTACACATCAAATTCTGGTACTTGTGCCAGAAGATTCATTAATCATAGACCTCATCAGCGAAATCAGTATACTGTTTGGGGAACATCATGACGACACTGACACTTTATTTGAAAATCCTGCACTTCTGGAAAACATCATAAAAAATTATATAAGTACACTATATTAATGGAAAAGGATTGATCAACATGTTAAAAAAAGAAAATATACTCCTCAATGAAAAGGTAGCTACCAAAGAAGAAGCAGTTAAAAAAGCGGGGCAGATGCTCGTCGATCAAGGGGCTGTAGAGCCAGCTTACATCGATTCAATGCTTGAACGCGAAAAAGTTGTTTCAACATTCATGGGAAATGGTCTTGCAATCCCCCACGGGACAGATGAGGGTAAATCCTCAATAATAAAAAGTGGGTTGTCACTCGTACAGGTGCCTGGCGGCGTCGATTTCGACGGCAACGAAGCGAAAGTCATCCTCGGAATTGCAGGAAAGGATGGCGAACACCTGGATATGCTCCAAAAAATAGCAGTGCTGTTCTCTGAAGAAGAGAATGCAGACAAGGTCATCCACTCATCCTCAGCGGACGAGATCATAGCGCTGTTTGAAGAGGAGCTGTAACCATGAAAGCTCTACATTTTGGGGCGGGTAACATCGGCCGCGGATTCATAGGAAAGATCCTCCATGATAATGGCTATTCGGTGACATTTGCGGACATCGATGCTGAAATTATAGACGCACTTAATGAGGATGGGAAATATACCGTTCATATCGCAGAAGAAGATGGTGAAACATTTGAAGTTACGAATGTCGCAGGGGTCAATACAATTACTGATGATGATGCGTTGAAAACAGCTATTCTGGAAGCAGACCTGATAACCACTGCCGTGGGCGTCAACATCCTTCCTGTAATCGCAAAATCAATAGCGCCAAACCTCGCCGGGCGTGGCAACAGCCCGCTCAACATCATTGCTTGCGAAAACGCCATCCTTGCCACAGATACACTTAAAGCGGAAATCTTGAAGCATACTGATGAACTTGATGGCATAGGTTTTCCGAATTCAGCTGTAGATCGGATCGTACCCATCCAAAAAAATGATAATCTGCTGGATGTAAAAGTGGAACCATTCTACGAGTGGGTGATAGAGAAAGCTCGCTGGATAGGAGATGCGAGACTGGACGGGGTCACTTATGTAGAAAATCTGATACCCTTCATCGAACGCAAACTGTTTACGGTCAATACCGGTCATGCAGCGATAGCCTATTATGGAAAGACACTTGGATTTGAGACCGTCTCTGAAGCAATGACCAATGAAAAGGTCGAAGCATTCCTCAAGGATGTCCTGAATGAAACGATGCTCTATCTGACTTCAAATTATGATTTCACAGAGGCACAGCAACTTTCATATATTGAAAAAATAATTGCGCGATTCAAAAACCCCCATCTGTCCGATGATCTGGATCGTGTCGGGCGTGGTGTGATGCGCAAGCTAAGCGCGGGCGACCGCATCATGAAGCCACTGATCTATTTGGAGCAGAACAATCTCAGTTGCAATGCCCTCACAGAACTTGCTGCATATGCACTGGAATTCAATAATCCCGATGATCCGGAAGTCAAAGAAAGAGATGAACAAATTGCACAGCTGGGAATGCAGGAATTCTTGACTAGCCATAGCCACCTCAACGATGGATTGATACAGAAAATTAAAGAATATCTTTAGATAAAAGGTCGTGCCAAAATGTGCACGACCTTTTCTTATACCCGCTTGGAACACGAAAAAACTCGATACAGTAAATACATGCAAAGCGCATGCGGGGTTGCTATAGTAGATGTGTAAGGTAGTCAATTCAATCTTTCAAGGAGGCACGACCATTAATGAACAAGAAAAAGGAAGATCTCCAGAAGAACACAATCGACAATACCAAAAAGGCACATATGACAACGAATCAGGGACTTAAAGTCAGCAACGATGAATTCTCCCTGAAAGCGGGTGAACGCGGCCCTACATTGATGGAAGATTTCCATTTCCGCGAAAAGATGACGCATTTCGACCACGAGCGCATTCCTGAGCGTGTAGTCCACGCCAGAGGATTCGGGGTCCATGGGGAATTCGAATTATACGAATCACTGGAAAAATATACAAAAGCCGGCCTTTTCACTGATACGAGCAGAAGGACACCTGTCTTCGTAAGATTTTCAACGGTCGCCGGAAACCGTGGTTCAATGGATATTCCGCGGGATGTCCGCGGGTTTGCGACAAAGTTCTATACGGAAGAAGGCAACTTCGATCTCGTCGGAAATAATATGCCGGTCTTCTTCATGCAGGATGCCATCAGATTTCCAGACATGGTTCATGCTGTAAAGCCTGAACCCCATAATGAAATGCCACAGGCAGCATCCGCCCACGATACATTTTGGGATTGGGTCTCACAGAATACCGAGAGTGCCCATATGGTGATGTGGTTGATGAGCGACCGCGCCATCCCGAGAAGCCTAAGGATGATGGAAGGGTTCGGCGTCCACACATTCAGACTGGTGAATGCTGAAGGCAAAAGTCATTTCGTTAAGTTCCACTGGAAACCAAAACTGGGGACCCACCAGGTGGTATGGGACGAAGCGCAGCTCATCAACGGAAAGAATATGGACTTCCACCGACAAGATCTATGGGAGAATATCGATAAAGGCAATGCGGTTGAATTTGAACTCGGCATGCAGTTGATTCCCGAAGAAGATGAATTCAATATGGATTTCGATATTTTGGATCCAACCAAGTTATGGCCTGAAGAAGATGTCCCGGTCCAGATTGTAGGTAAAATGACGTTGAATCAAAATGTCGACGACTACTTTGCAGAGACGGAACAGGTCGCTTTCCACCCAGGCCATGTCGTGCCGGGCATCGACTTCTCGAATGACCCGCTTCTACAGGGTAGACTCTTCTCCTATACCGATACGCAGTTGATCCGTCTTGGTGGGCCGAACTTCCACCAGATTCCAATCAACCGTCCAATCTGTCCATTCGCAAACAACCAGAGGGAAGGCTACAACCAGATGAATGTTACGAAAGGCCAGACTTCCTACCATAAGAATTACCTCAATAACAACCAACCGGAACCGGCCTCGCCGGAAGAAGGCGGTTATGAGCATTATGATGAGAAAGTCGAGGGCCGGAAGATCAGGGCACGAAGCGAGAGCTTCAAAGACCACTTCAGCCAGGCGAAGATGTTCCTCAATTCAATGACAGAGCATGAGAAACAGCATATGTTCGATGCTCTAAGCTTTGAACTTGGCAAGTGTAAAAGTCTTGGTGTCAGACAGAATGTCGTAGACTATCTGCTCAATCCCATCGATCGTGAAATGACCGAATACGTGGTAGATAAAATAGGTGTGGACTTGCCTGATACCGTAGAAGAATCGACTTATGAAAAGAGTTCTCCAGCGCTCAGCATGGCGAATACCCCTTCATCTCTTGAGACGCGTCAGATCGGAATCATGATAACACCTGATGTACCGAAAGAAAAAATGTTGAATCTGCAGCAAAAACTGGAAGATAAGGGTACAGCAGTCACTTTCATCTCCGATAAGATACGTAAAATAGGCGATGATGTCATGACGGAAACGTTCGACACGGTCCATTCGGTGCTTTTCGATGCTGTGATTGTTCTGAAAGGACAGGAAAACCTGCATCCTGAAGCTGTAGAAAACCTCGAGATTGCATTCAAGCATAAGAAGGCGATCGGCTTCAGTACAGATGACGGTGATATATTCAGGGCTCTCTCATTCACAGACGATGACAAAGGCGTTACGAATATTGAAGAAAACCTTGAACAATACTTGGAAGATGTAAAATCACATCGTATCTGGGACAGATAATAATTCTTGCAAGGGCCTCTACGGAGGTCCTTTTTCTGTTCGTAAAACTGTCACATCATATACTTTGACCCTGTCCTTTATTACATGGTAGACTGTTGAAGTCTTCGATTGGTTTAGTACTCTCAACTAAAATACAGAGGGGTGGAAATATGACAGAAAAAAGTGACGTTATACATAACCTCAAGCTTATCTATGGTTACGGCTACACGAAAGTATTCAATGATGTCACCGACTCGATAACCCGAATGCACATATCAAAGACCCAGATGGATATCATGCAATTCATCTATCTGAATGGGCATGCCACCCCCTCGGATCTGGCCCTGGAACTTAATGTCCAACGTAGCGCCATCACACATACAGTAAAGAAGCTGATCCAGAAGAATCTGGTCAGGAGTGAAGGTAATAAAATGACCAATGACAAAAGATCGAAGTTGATCTATATGACCAGAGATTCCGAGCAACTGGTGGAGGAATTTCTGGATAAAATCCATCATAAAATCACGACTGATATTGGCATATTGACGAAAGAAGAAGAAGAACAGCTCTATCACGCGACCATGACAATTTTGAAATATATACCAGGAGGCACCCCCGATGAAACACATACTTAAGTTCAAATGGCCCGTCACCGTACTGATGCTGATTTTCGCCATCACTACTTTTATCCTCTCTCCTAACTTGACGCAACTGGCAACAGAAAAAGGTGACGTCCAGCTAGCGGACGACTCACCAAGTGAACAAGCCAGGCAATTCCTCGAAAAATACGATCAGGATAAGGAATCGATGTCACTCGTCCTCGAATTTGAGGGGAAAGTCTCGGCAAACGAAGGGGATATCGTCGATTACATTGAAGAAATAAAATCTATGGATGACGTTGATAATGTCGTCAATCCATTCGAATTTGAGGATGATGTGGAGGAGAATTTCATCAATGAAGATAATGGTGTCGCCATCATTCCGATGGATTATGTAGGTTCAGTCGATGATATCGGCAATGTCGCCGAATCCATCGAGGAAGCGAACACGACTGAAGCAAAAACATCCATGACTTCAAATGAGCTCATCCAGAATACAGTCGAACAAGATGCGATGGAAGGCATCCAATCCACTGAAATGTTTACAGTAATCATAGTAGTTGCTGTACTGTTGATCATGTTCAGATCCGTCGTGACTCCGTTCGTACCTGTAATGGTTGTCGGCATCGCCTACCTGATTGGCCAGTCTTTCGTTGCATGGTTCGTCGAATGGTTCGGCTTTCCGATTTCGCCACAGACCCAGAGCTTCCTTATCGTTATCCTGTTCGGTATCGGTACAGACTACTGTATATTGCTGCTGAACCGTTTTAAAGAAGAACTTGAACATCATGATAAATATGACGCAGTCATACGCACTTTCTCCACAGCTGGTAAAACTGTATTCATCAGTGGCCTCTCAGGCGCCATCGTATTCGGTGTCCTGTACTTCGCCAACTTTGAAATCTACCGTTCAGCTGTAGGCGTGGCATTAGGGGTAGTATTCCTGCTGCTCGCCCTCTTTACACTATTGCCAGTGCTCATGTATCTGCTCGGCAGATATATCTTCTGGCCGAACATCAAGAAGACGGAATTCAAGGAGAGCCGCTTATGGACACCGCTCGGGATATTCTCATTGAAATATCCGACACGCATCATCTTTACAGTATTTGCGATCTTGATCGCAGTCGCCCTGTTCTATAACGATGAAGTCAATTTCGATGCCATCGAAGAACTCGATGACGATTATTCCACTGTCCATGCCACTAATGTTGTAAGTGAAAACTTCGATGAAGGCCAGCTCTTCCCTCTTAAAGTCATCCTGTCGACTGGAGAAGATATGCTCAAGTCGGAAAACCTATCAAGACTTGATGCTGTGGCCTCCACTGTTTCAAATCTTGACGGGGTAAAGGAAGTCCAGACACTCACGCGCCCATCCGGTGAAGCGATAGAAGACCTCAATATCCGCAGCCAGTTGAAACAGGCGAACGAAGGCATCGCCGATATGCAGGATGGACTGACCGAAATAGCCGATGGTCTGGATGAAACGAGCAGCAACCTGAGCAATACTGAAACACAAGGCGGAGACCTCTCTGCGCTCGGTGACGGCATTGAAGACATAAACAGCAGCCTCAACCAGATTACTGAATATATGACCCAAACAGGTGATGCCGAAGGGGCAGCACAGCAATTGGGTCAAGTGCAGCAAGGTTTGACAACATTGTCGGACGAAGTTGCTGTAGCCAACGAAGAAATCACCGCGCAGCAGGAAGCGGCCAGCCAGCAATTGACGGAACTTGGCAACGGCTTGTCCGACTCCTCAGAAGGCATCCGAGAAATCAAAGATGGGCTTGAAGATGTATCTTCACTGATGACGGAAATCAATGACAATGAAGCAGTCGATCAGACAGGCGTCCATGTGCCTCAGGAATTCATCGACAATCCGGATATTGAAGATGCAGTCGATCAATATGCCTTCGGTGACAATGAAGCGTTGATCATGAATGTCATACTGGAAGACGATCCGTATAGTCATCAAGCCATGGACACTTTAAATTCGGTCGAAGATACGATAGACGGAGAACTGCAGCGTCTTGACAGGGAAGAGACCGAGTCCTACTTCTCGGGAGTAACGAGTATGAACCGGGACTTGAACCAAATCTCCAATGATGACTATAACCGGGTTGTGACCATCTTTATCGTGACCTTGTTCGTCATCTTGGCTGTCATATTCAGATCCCTGGTGTTGCCAATTTCAATGATCAGTTCGATATTCATCACCTACTTTGCATCTGTAACCATTACACAATGGCTGCTTGGCCTATTCGGATATGGTGAATTGAATTGGGCCGTGCCATTCTTCAGTCTGATCATATTCGCAGCACTCGGCATCGACTATTCAATATTCATCATAGACCGGTTCAGGGAAGAACTTGCAGACCGCACTATAAGAGGCGCAATCGAACAGTCCATCAGACGTATGGGCGGTGTGGTAATCACTGCTGTCATCATACTGTCCGGAACATTTGCTGCACTCCTGCCTTCTGGCATGATCATATTGATACAAGTCGCAAGCATCATCATATTCGCACTGTTGCTATACGCATTCGTTGTACTGCCCCTTCTGGTCCCTGCGTTCGTCATCACCTTCCGACGCGGCAACTGGTGGCCGTTCAGAATGCCTGGCGGACGGGAACGTGAAGAGAAGTTTAGGGATGAAGATTAAGGGTATATTATAAAAGTCTCAAAAAATGGGAGTGAATGCATTGCCTACACAAAAAAGTCCAGGTGTTTCAGCAGTACTCAGTGCTCTGATCAATGGCCTTGGACAAATCTACAACGGGCAGATTTTAAAAGGGGTCATCATCATGATCCTCCAGCTCATCAATGGTGCTCTTACAGTAATCCTGATCGGCTATCTGTTCCTGCCACTCGTATGGCTCTATGCAGTCATCGATGCATACCGCAGCGCCGAGAAGATAAACAAAAGAAATTTCCGTAAATATAATATGTAAAAAAAGCAGACCCCAGGTCTGCTTTTCGTTTCAATAGAACCTTTCCCCTATGGTATAATTTAAGAAAGGATGTGATTTCACATGGAATTGTTCGGACTTTTTGCAGGACTCGCCATCATCGGAATATTACTTGCGCTATTCCTGTTCCTCCTCGGCATCGTCAAATGGTTGTTGCAAGGTTATTTCCTCTACCGCATCGCTGAGAAGAAGAACTTGGATATCCCGTTACTCGCCTTTGTGCCTTTCGGGACATTCTACCTCGGTGGACAGATGTTCGATGGACATGTTCTGGACCGTGGAAAATTCGAGCCTAAGACGCTCGGTATCGTATTCGCCATCGCCGGAATCGTTCTATATATCATGGGACTCTCCATCGGCGATATCGCAGTCAGCTATGTGCTGATTGAGGCCATTGCTTTCCTTGGGGTATTTACGGCATATACGAAAAATATCGGCACTGCAGCACTGCTTGCACTGTTGAACTTTGTAACCGCCGGTATCGCAGCTATAGTCATACTCTTCCTCTACAACCGGAAACTTGAAGAAGAAGCGTTCGGCATCGTGGATGAAGATGATGAAGAATACCGCAGCGTATAAGTAAGTGTAAACACCTCCAGGGCAGCTGTCCTGGAGGTGTTTTATTTTATTTTTTCAATTAACCAGCAGAGAGGTTCCAACATTATTCGGCGTTGATGATCGCTTTATGCAATATCTCCATTCCGTTCTTCAGTGCAGAATGCTCGAAAGTCATATGCGGGTGATGAAGGCCCGGTTTGAGATCGCAGCCCAGCCCGAGCATGGCACCTTTAAGTTCCGGAAGCTTCACTGTATAGTAATGGAAGTCGTCTCCGCCACTCGTGATGATCGGCTCTAGACACTTCTCTTCACCCAACGTCTCTACAATCGATCTGCGCAACACATCAATTGCATCCTGATGGCTCTCACTGGCAACGATGCCCGAGTAATCGACATCTTCTATCTTTACAGAATAGAAATCTTCGATGGTTTTCAGCACATCATATACGCGTTCCTTCAATTTCGCCATCTGCTCATTCGTCTGAGCCCGCATATCGATGCCGCATTCTGCATTACCGGGTATGATATTCAATGATCTCCCACCCGCAAGGAATTTCGTCATCTTGACTGAAGATGGAATGACCGGATTGATATGGATCTTCGACAGCATATTGACGATATCGGCACCGATTTCTATGGCATTATGGTTGAGGTGGGGCCGCGCACCGTGGGCATCATCGCCCGTGATGCGGAACTCGAGGGAAGATGCTGCACCGTGTTCGATGCTGCATGCTGCATAACCGTCACGCGCTTCCTCCACTGGCCGCAGATGGATGCCGAAAAAGTAATCCAGGTCATCTATAACACCTTCATCTACCACCGCCAAGGCTCCTGTGCCGACTTCCTCTGCTGGTTGAAAGATGAAACGCACCCCTTTCGATTCAAGGGCCGGGTCATCCTTGATCTTCAGCATGGTGCCGATCACCATCGCCATATGGGCATCATGCCCGCATGAATGATTCGCCTGCTTTACACCGTCAACTTCCTGATAGAGGGCATCGATATCAGCGCGCACACCGATGATGTGGCCTTTATCGAAATTTCCCATATCACAATAGAGTCCGGTCGTATTCTTGAACCGGACAGGCGTGAATCCTTCTGCTTCCAACAGGTTATATATGTATTCCGTCGTTTCTGTTTCTTCATAGCTGATTTCGGGATGCGCATGCAGATGCTGGAAGGCCTTCATCATCTTTTCTTCTATCATAACTAAAACTCCTTTATGTATATCATTGAATGTCAATGTAATCTTCACTATAATATATTATTAATTGCTGGAAAATTCAAATTTCCACCACTCTACAGTTACATGAGTGGTCTACATAGCTTTCAGCATAAAAATGGCGTGTCCCCCGCATTATCTATATAATTACACTTAGTGCGATGGAAGGGATTCAATCTATAGGAGGAATAGTTTAATGAAGATTAAAGAAATCAAGTTGCATCAGTTGCTGATGGGATTGAAACACCCCTTCACGACAAGCTTCGGCACGCAGCAGGAGCGTTTCATCACGATTGTTGAAGCGATTGATGATGAGGGGCGTTCAGGATTTGGTGAATGTGTATCAGGAGAGGATCCACTCTACTCGGAAGAGTTCATGGACGCTTCACTCATTGCTATGAAAAAGTACTTTGCACCGCTCGTCATCCAAAATGAAATTGCACACCCTGATGAAGTTTGGGAGTTGTTCAAGCCATTCAAGCGGAATAATATGGCCAAATCGGCGATTGAGGGCGCTGTCTGGGACCTTTATGCAAAGCAGGAAGGCATAACTTTATCTGAAGCCATCGGTGGAAAAAAGAAAGAAGTGGAAGTCGGCATTTCTCTAGGCCTGGAAGACACTGACGAAGGTCTCCTTGAAAAAATACAGGAAAAAGTCGAAGAAGGCTATAAACGCATCAAGGTCAAAATAAAACCAGGACGCGACGTTGAGATGATACGGAAGATAAGGGAGCAGTTTGGTGACATCCCACTTATGGTGGATGCCAACTCCGCTTATACCCTCAATGATATGGACACTTTGAAGGCGCTCGATGCATTCGACCTCATGATGATCGAACAGCCTCTCGCTGCTGGCGACCTCATCGATCACGCCAAGCTTCAAAAGGAAATCAGTACCCCTGTCTGTCTGGATGAAAGCATCGACTCCTATGAGGCCGCCGCTGGGGCCATAGAACTTGGCAGCTGTCGGATCATCAACGTCAAAGTTGGGCGTGTCGGCGGAATTACACAGTCCAAAAAGATTCATGACCTTGCCCTGGAACATGACATTCCACTGTGGTGTGGCGGCATGCTTGAAGCAGGTGTCGGACGTCTTCACAACATCGCCATCACGACATTGGCGAACTTCACGCTGCCAGGCGATACCGCTTCCTCCAGCAGATATTGGCACGAAGACATCATCACGCCAGAAGTTTCAGCCAAGGATGGCATCGTCTCAGTCAGTCAGGAACCTGGTATAGGGGCGGTGGTCGATTTCGGTAAAATGGAACAATACCTACAAAAGACGGAAGTGGTTACAACGGAAGATGCCGTCGATATGATCTTCTACGACTGATGTCACACATAGAAGGCCGCCCGGTGCATAATGCTGCACTGGGCGGCCTTTATCGTTTCGGTGACATTCATGCGGATGCGACGATGACACTAGCCAGCAGATTACCTATTCATGCCATCCCGCTCCCCCTTGAGTTCCATCACTACGATTTCTGGATGGTTGAAGACCCGGAACGGGAAACGGCTATTGCCGAGACCCCGGCTGACGACCATATGCGTCCCATCCTTCTCATGTACCCCTTCCGTATATTTCGGCAACACTCCCTGGTGGGGGGCGTATAGTCCTTTGACTACCGGAAGACGGATCTGCCCACCGTGGGCATGACCGGTAAACACCAGGTCAATTGCATGTCTGCCATATAAATCAAGCAGCTCAGGACGATGCGATAGCACGATGGTGAATGGGTCGGATTCATTATTGAGCCTCTGCCTCAAGTCTGCCTCAAAGAAATCAGAGAGCTCGTGCTCTTCCTCATTTCCATAGAACCAAAGATCTTCCATGCCGATCAGCCGGATGTAATCGTTCCCGATATAGAGCCTCTCACTCCCCTTGCTGATGTTTCTTACTTGTGACATTCCAATGGCCTGCTCCAACCTGTCAAAATGCACATAATGCGCCTCATGGTTGCCCGTGACGTAGTAGACGGGCAGAATATCGGTCAGTTCATGCAGTAGATGGACAGCGCGCTTAAGGTTCGGTGTACGCCTGTCGATCACATCTCCAGTCACGAATATGACGTCTCCATCTGCCGCTCTGACCTTATCAAGGAGTGCCTTGGAACGCCTCCCGAAATACGCATTATGGAAATCTGATACTTGGACGATTTTATAGCCATCAAATGCTTCAGGCACCCTCTCCGACTCATGCACATAGTGTGTCGTCACGATTTTTTTATCTTCTTTATATAGGAAGCGGGCCAATGCAATGGAGAACCCAAGTATAATTTGTGAAAGTTTCATATTGATTACCTCGATTTTATTTTAATTATAAGGTATATCGGCATCTCTTGAAATAATAACATGACTCGAATGACAAAAATAAGAAGCTTCTCCGTAATCGGAGAAGCTTCTTATACTAAACGCTTCCTTATCGAACTGGATACGATGTCGATTAGACTTACAAATACTACTACCACTACCAGAATCATACCGACATCTTCCCAATTGCGCTGATATGTCGCCAGAATGAGCGGCGCCCCGATACCGCCTGCACCTACTATTCCAAGAACCGTTGAGGCGCGCACATCGATTTCGAACCTGTAGAGCGCATACGATACGAACTCAGGCAGCACTTGTGGCAATATGCCGAACCACATGGACTGGACACGATTACCGCCACTTGCCTTTATCGCATCCACATTCTCCCTATCGATCGACTCGATGACTTCTGCATACAGTTTGCCGAGCATGCCGATGGAATTGATGCTGATCGCAAGAACACCCGCATAAGGTCCGATGCCTACGGCTGCCACAAAGATAATCGCGAAGATCAATTCAGGTATAGCGCGTATCGCATTCAACAGCGCCTTTCCTATGTAGGAAAAACGTCCGCCGACATTACGGGCAGCAAGGAAACCGACAGGTATCGCAAGTATGGCTGCCACCATGATACCCGCATAGGCGATGGCAATGGTTTCAAACATATATCCGATATATTCTGGATACTGCCCATAACGTTCCGACTCCACAAGAGGTGCAATGAATAGCCGCCTCAAGGTATCCAACGTGGATACAGAAGAACTGTTGACGTCAAAAGGCGTTGATATGAGGGCTATGATATAGATGATCAGCAGCAGGGACAGGACGGCATACATATACATGCGCTTTTTTTTGCCGAAAGTTTCCTTCATTCTGATTTTCTCTTTATTTTTCATCATTCAAGACGCTCCCTTAACCTGTTGCTGATAAAGTCTATCAGGGATATTGTAATGAACAGGACGAAGATGATTGCCGCAACATTTTCGTAGTTGAACATGCTGAGCTGCTGCCTCAGGATGATGCCGATGCCACCGGCCCCTACGAAACCGAGGACGACGGATGCTTTAACATTGATCTCAAGCGAATACAGCGTGTATGACGCATACTGCGGCAGAATCTGTGGGATGACGCCATAGCGTATGACCTGCAGTGTATTCCCACCGGTTGCACGTATCGCTTCCATTGGACCAGGGTCGACTGCTTCAATCGTTTCACTGAGCAGTTTGCCGATGATTCCGACGGTCAAGACAGTCAATGCAAGGATACCGGAAACATCACCGATCCCCACCAGCGCCACAAACAAGACGGCCAAGATGATCTCAGGCACTGTCCTCAATATGTTGAAGAAGAAGCGGACGATCCGGTAGAACGTATTATTGCGGTTGATGTTCGCGGCTGCCATAAAGCTGACCGGCATCGCAAGCACTGCCCCGAAAGTGGTGCCGAACAAGGCGATGTTCCATGTTTCGAGCAATGGCTCCAACACGCTTG
Organism: Salinicoccus jeotgali; assembly: GCF_039538805.1. Lineage (GTDB taxonomy): Bacteria > Bacillota > Bacilli > Staphylococcales > Salinicoccaceae > Salinicoccus > Salinicoccus jeotgali. Next base: position 94,844 of record NZ_BAABCK010000011.1, read on the forward strand.
TAAAATATTCCCAGCTAGGTGGCCACAAATCATTGACCACAAACAGGAATATGATCGGGAATCCTTCTATCACCCGTGTCGGGTATGATTGCGTCAAGTAGGCCGCTCCCACATACAGCATCAGAACAAGCAGGATTATACCCAGGATGAAGAATTTGAACCGCCTTGGCATCAAAACAATCCGTTCAATCCTTTGCTGTTTCATCCGTCTCCTCCTCATTGCCGATCAGATCATCCTCTTTGATCGGACGACCATATATTTCTTCGAATGTCTGCTCATCGACTTCTGAGATTGGGCCATCAAAAACCAGTTCCCCATCGCGCAGGCCAATTATACGGTCAGCATACTCCATCGCCATATCGATGAAGTGCAGGTTGACGATAGTGGTCAATCCATCTTCTCGGCTTACACGCCGCAGATCCTTCATGACCTTATGGGATGTTGGTGGATCAAGACTCGCCACCGGCTCATCGGCCAGGATGATCGATGGCTGCTGCGTCAAAGCCCGTGCGATGCTTACACGCTGCTGTTGGCCACCACTCAGGTTGCTTGCTCTGACGTAGGCTTTCTCATCAATGCCAACGCGTTTAAGATTATCCATCGCAAGACGCATGTCGCTTTGTGGAAAGAGTCCGAAAATACTCCTCAATGTTCCGATATGGCCCAGTCTGCCCGCAAGGACATTCCTCAGTACGCTCATTCTCTTGACGATGTTGTAGCTTTGAAAGATCATGCCAATTCCAGTCCGTAGCTTCCTCAACTGCGGTTCTTTGAACTTCAATATATTTTCTCCACCGATGATCAACTCTCCCGAAGTCGGGGTGACCATACGGTTGATGCTTCGAATGAGGGTGGACTTGCCGGCCCCGGACATGCCGACGATTACAACGAATTCACCTTCCGGGATATTCAGGTTGATATTCTTAAGCCCTTCATGGCCGTTGGGATAGACCAGGGAAACGTCTTTGAACTCTATCAATGGAGTCACCATCCTATATAAATTGCACTCAAAAAAAGGGGCTTAGCCCCTTGCTTATTATTCGTTCAGCTGATCTTCGAATTCTGCATAGACTTCACGCACGATATCATAGTCTTCTGAACTTGCTTCTGCAACGCCATCCCACTCATAGATTTCGTACATCGTTTCCAAGACTTCCTCATTGTCGTTCATGCTAAGGAATGCCTCGGTCACTTTTTTCTTCATCTCGTCCGGCAGTTCAGAGCGCACAGAAATCGTATCGTTTGGGATATCCTCTGTGTGGCCGATGATTTTCACCTTATCCATGACATCAGGCAGATCTTCTTCCACCGTCGTACGGGCATCGTCGAATGTCGTCGCGAAATCGGCTTGGCCATCATAAACTTGAGTGATTGCGTTATCGTGCCCCCCTACAGATAATTGATCGAAATGGTTCTCCAGATCATCAACACCCTTATCCTTCAACTGCATGGCCGGGAACAGATAACCTGAAGTCGATAATGTATCTGGGAATGCCCATACAAGATCTTCTGTAGCCACCAGATCATCGATATCTTCAATATCGGAATCGGCGTTCACCACATATTGTGCTGCATATGATTCAGAACCATTTCGGATGGATTTCAATATGACTTCTACGTCCGCCCGCTCTTCGGCCTGCACAAAACTGAATGGTGCGAGGAAACCGATATCAACTTGCTGTGTACGCATCGCTTCTATCAATCCACTGTAATCTACCATCACTTCGGCCTTTACTTCGATTCCGAGCTCTTCACTCAGGAATTCTTCCAACGGCTCCGCGGTAGTCGCGATATTTCCAGCATCACTTGAAGGAATGAAGCCCATGGAGAGTGTCTCCACTTCCCCTTCCTGACCTTCCCCGTCTTTTTCTGCTGTATCTTCTGCCCCATCACTGCCACATGCTGCGACGATGACTGCCAATGCCACAAGCGAGAATAGGAAAAACAAACGTCTGAATACAGAATTCATCTGATGCTACCCCCTGAAATTATGTATATTTAGCGGAAATGAAAATCTTCCTCCTACTCCTAGAATATTCAAACCGAATTTCAAAGTCAATAAGATTCACGATACTTCAAATAGATTGTGATAAAATGGTGGCGAGGTGATTAATTTGGATAAAATAAAACTAGGTGGTTCAGACCTTGAAGCATCAAAGATAGTACTTGGCTGCATGCGTATTGCAGATATGACGGATGACGCTTTGCACCGTCACATCAGTACAGCGATGGAGGCCGGCATCAATATCTTCGACCATGCAGATATATATGGTGGCGGCGAATGTGAACGCAAATTCGGCAAAGCACTGAAATCAGGCATAAAAAGAGAAGACATCCTCATTCAGAGCAAGTGCGCCATCCGCAATTCCAGCTCGGAAGGTGACAAGTCAGGCGAATATTATGATTTATCAAAATCCCATATACTGGATTCCGTCGACGGCATACTGGAGCGTCTGGACACTGAATATCTCGATCTCCTCATGCTCCATCGTCCCGATGCACTCATGGAGCCTGAAGAGATTGCTGAGGCCTTTGATCGTCTGCATGAGAGCGGCAAAGTCAGACATTTTGGTTTGAGCAACTTCAATGCCCGCCAGTTCGACTTCGTTCAAAAATATGTCGATCAGAAACTGATTACCAACCAGATTCAATTCGGTGTCGCTGCACCGCACATGATCAACAGCAACATGCAGACGAATACACCATTTGAAGGCGCCGCCGATCGCGACGGCGGCATGCTGGATTACGCCCGCCTGAACGATGTGACCATCCAGGCCTGGTCTCCATTCCACTACGGATATTTTGATGGCATCATCATGGACGACCCTAAGTATAAAATACTCAATGAAGTCATGGAACAAATCGGGGATGCACATGGAGTGACGAAGAATGCGATTGCAGTTGCATGGATTCTGAGACATCCGGCAAACATGCAGACAATCATCGGCACCACGAATACCGATAGGCTCTCACAAATCATGAAAGCACCTGATGTATCACTTTCCCGTGAAGAATGGTATCAGATCTACAAAGCAGCTGGCCATGTGCTGCCGTAGTAATCACATGTCAGTTGGATAACTCCCTAAATAAAACGGCCTGCAAATCTTGGTTTTCAAGATTTGCAGGCCGTTTTATTTGTGGTGAGGCTGGTGGTTATCCCTCAGGCTACTTTTCATCCGCAGGATACTGTATATCAGCACTGCTTCTTGCCGCTTCGAATGCTTCCATCACATTCATGGAATGCTCAAGCAATTCAGTAGCAGCCCCCCGGTCTTCCGATGAGAGCATATCCCTGAAGCTTTCAAGTTCCGCCACCATATTATTGTCATTTTGTCCCAGGTCAATATGCTCCTTGCCTTCGTCGGTGACTACATCCACAGAATCCATGATATTTGCAGAACCATTGACCCGAATATAGCCCTTGTTCCCTTGCAGCAGCACACTATTATCCGTTGTCGTGTCCTTCGAGCCGATGCATGACGCGACACAGCCATCATACTTGAGTACACAGACACCCGAAGTGTCGGCTCCGTTATCATGTTTATTTGGCAAGTAGACTATTTCATCCGGTCGGCCAAGCAACCGGATGACGAAATGAAGATTATATATATTGAGATCGGCAAGCGCACCGCCTGAAAATTCCAAGTTGAAGACATTGGTCACCTGACCATGCTTCAACTGCTCATAGCGGCTCGAGTACTGCGAGTAGTTGGCCTGGATGATTCTGATGTCCCCTATCCGCTTCATATTCTCCTGAACTGCTTTAAAGTGTGGCAGATGAATGCCTGTTACCGCTTCAAACAGGAAAACATCCTGCGCTCCGGCCAGGTCAATCAGCTCCTTCAATTCCGCAGCTGTCGATGTGAATGGTTTTTCACATATGACATGCTTGCCCGCTTCAATGGCTTTTTTGGCATATGCATGATGTAGACTGTTCGGCGAGGCGATATAGACAGTATCATGCGCCTCGTCCTTGAGCATGGCATCCATATCCGTGAACCTGCTCCCGATATCATGCTTCTGTCCAAATGCCTCGGCCGTTTCCAGCCGGCGTGAATAGACGGCTGTAGCCTCCACACCTTCCACTTGACAGACTGCATCAAGAAAACGGTCTACGATGAAACCCGTCCCGATCGTAGCGATCTTCATATCATTTCCCTCCATCATTCTTCTTCATTCTCATCTGTTTTGACAATATGGACTTTACGGATCATCTGATCTTCCATGACTAGCACTTCAAATTTCAATCCTATCTGCTCAAGGACATCGCCTTCGACCGGAAAGTCATTGAATTCCTTCAACAGAAACCCTGAAAGGGTGTCTTCATCTTCCGGTATCTCCGTATCAAAAATGGAGTTGAGGCGGTGTAGTGTAATCTTACCGTCGCAGACGATCTCCTCATCGGAAAGCTTTTCGACGAGTGCATCGTTGCGCAGATCCGTTTCATCTTCGATTTCAAAACCGAGCATCGCTTCGATGATGTCTTCATGTGTGAGTATCCCTTCCGTGCCGCCGAACTCATCAATGACGACGGCCATATGCCGCCTTTCCTTAGTCATTTTTCTGAGTACATATTCAACGGGTTGGAATTCATGCACGGTCAATGGATCATTATCACAGTAATCCAACAAGGTCTTTGAAGGTTCCACCGACCACTGGAGAAGATATTTGGAATGGAAGACGCCGATTATATCATCCATATCTTCATCATAGATCGGATAGCGGGTGAACATATGCTCGATGACGAAATCCCTGACCTCTTCAAATGATGCAGTGGCGGAAATGGCTTCCATTTCCGTCCGGGGGGTAGTCAGGACATCCTTGACGTTAAGGTGTCTGAAATCAAGCACCCCTTTGATCCGGTAGGATTCATCTTTTGCAAGCATGCCTTCCGAATCCGCAATGTCCACGATTGCACGCAGTTCATCTTTCGACACGGTGGCTGCGCCCTTCAATTCGCCCTTTGACAGCAGTCTCGCAATGGTGTCAGTCAACCAGTTCAACACTACTGTAACTGGCTTCAATATCAGCACGAAGAACATGATGATAGGCGCCACACGCATTGCAATCGGTTCCGGGAACGTTGCCGCCACCGATTTGGGTATGACTTCGGCAAAGACGATGATGGCAATGGTCAAAGCTGCCGAAGCGATCGCTATACTGATGCCGTATTCAAGCGCCAATGTGGTTACCAGAGTAGGCAGCAAGATATTTGCTATATTGTTGCCGATGAGTATCGTGGTGATGAATACGCCTGGCCTTGAAACCAATCTGAGCAGACGCTCCGCCTTCGCGTCGCCCTTTTTCGCCATCGATTGAAGTTTCATTTTGTTGACTGCCGTCAAGGCCGTTTCACTGCCCGAGAAAAACAGTGAAGTAAACAGCAGTATAATGATCGCAACGATCATTCATTTTCCTCCTCATATATATAAAACCTAGAAATGTCTTAATTATCTATTTTAAATTTATTTTCACCATTTTACCACTCATAAGTGGAAATGTTTAATATCTCGATTCATTTTGGGCAAAAAAAAGCCTGCTCCGAATGCCGGAACAGGCTATCCCATTACTTCACATCATATCCTTGATCTTCAATTGCTTCAACCATTGAGGACTCTGTCACTTTCTGGTCGTCATATTCAACATCTACTTTATCTGCGTCCAGGTCCACATTCGCTGAAGTGATGCCATCAAGTTCGTTGAGGGCACCTTCTACTGCACTTTTACAGTGCCCACATGTCATACCTTCAACCTTTATCGTTTTTTGAGCCATTATGAATCTCCTCCCATATATCTTCATTTTATATCTTTACCCGTTTCAACCTCAAGGAATTCGTCACGACACTTACGGAACTGAAGGCCATGGCGGCACCTGCCACCCATGGTGCAAGCAGACCCAGCGCTGCTATTGGTATGCCTGCACTATTATAGGCGAAAGCCCAAAAGAGATTCTGTTTAATGTTGCGAATTGTTTTGTGACTCAATCTCACTGCTTTAGGGATGAGTGTCAATTCTCCACCCAATATAGTGATGTCCGCCGCTTCTATCGCCACTTCCGTACCTGTACCGATGGCGATTCCAATATCCGCTGTGGCCAGAGCCGGTGCATCATTGATGCCGTCACCAACCATCGCTACCGTCCTGCCTGCTTCCTGGAAGCGTTTGACCTGTTCTGCTTTTTCCTCTGGCAGAACTTCTGCAATGACCTGGTCGATTCCGACCGATCTGCCTATTGCTTCCGCCGTGCGGGTATTATCCCCGGTAAGCATGACGACTTCAAGCCCGTCTTCCTGCAGCTGGCGTATTGCTTCTGCAGCACTTTCTTTAACAGTATCCATAACCGCTACGATACCTTTGATATCACCATCGACTGCTACAATCATTGCTGTCTTGCCGTCATATTCGTACTGGGTCATTTCCTCTGTGATGGTATCATTGGCAATGCCATTGTCAGCCATGAGTTTACGTGTGCCGACGAGCACTTTCCTCCCCTCTACCGATGCCTCGATGCCGTGGCCCGGTATGGCAGTGAAATCGTCCACTTCCGGAATATCAAGCCCCCGCTCTGTTGCGTGTGCAACTATTGCTTCAGCCAATGGATGCTCTGAGCCTTTTTCAGCTGCAGCAAGCAACCCGAGCACTTCATCATTACCGGAAAAGTCGGTGACTTCTGGTTTGCCTTTTGTGATGGTTCCGGTCTTATCCATGATGATGACGTCCAATGAATGGGTCTTTTCAAGGTGCTCCCCACCTTTAAAGAGAATACCATTCTCTGCTCCTTTGCCGGTTCCGACCATGATGGAAGTTGGTGTGGCAAGACCCAGAGCGCATGGACAGGCGATGACCAGAACCGCTATCGATGCAATCAATGCCGGCTCAAAATTGCCTGGCTGGACAAGAATGTACCAGACAAGGAACGTAAGGATAGCAATCCCGACAACTATGGGCACAAAATATCCTGAAATGACATCCGCCATCCTCTGGATCGGTGCCTTCTTGCCCTGTGCCTCCTCGACCACTTTGACGATGGAAGCGAGAGCCGTATCCCTACCTACTCGTGTCGCTTCAAATTCAATCGTACCGTTCACATTCAATGTGGAGCCCACAACCCCATTCTCAACTTCCTTCTCGATTGGAATGGACTCACCGGTGATCATCGATTCATCAACTGAAGTCCGGCCTTTGACAACTTGTCCATCAACCGGTATCTTCTCACCCGGTTTGACGATAAGGCGATCTCCAACCACGACATCCTCAATCGGGATCATCGTTTCCTTACCTTCTTTTATCACACGTGCCTGCTTTGCCTGCATATCAAGCAACTTGGAAATGGCAGTGGTCGTCCTGGATTTGGCATTGTGCTCAAGATACTTACCGAAAAGGATCAATGTAATGATCAGGACACTTGTTTCGAAATAAAGGTGCGGACTATGAGTCGGATCCGTTGCCCAGACTCCTGTCTCATACACACTATAGAAATAGGCGGCGCTGGTGCCCATTGCCACAAGGACATCCATATTTGCGCTTCCACTCTTGAGATTCTTGTACGCTCCTTCATAGAACTGCCACCCTATGATAAATTGTACCGGAGTCGCAATCGCCAGCTGGAACCATGGATTCATCAGCAAACTTGGCAACTGGATACCAAACAGATGGTCCAACATTGTTATAAGCAGTGGAACAGAAAGCAATGCAGAGATGATCAATTTGATCCTCAGCCGGTTCAGCTGCCTATCCTTCGCATCCACCTTATCTTCTGCACTCCGTTTCGGCTCTGCACCATAGCCGAGTTTCTCGACACGGCCAATCAGATCTTTTTCGCTCAGCACATTCGGGTTATACTCGATGACCGCATTCTCCGTCGCCAGATTGACTGTCGCCGAGCCGACTCCATCCTGCTTATTGAGCACTTTTTCGATTCGGCTGGAACAAGCCGCACATGTCATACCCGTTATATCGAATTCAGCATGTTCCATTTCAACTCCATAGCCAAGATTCTCAATTTTACTGGTGAGGTCACCAACATCAACAAGTTCCCCGTCAAATTTAATGCTTGCCTTTTCCGTAGTCAGGTTGACGGAGGCATAGACATTGTCCATCTTATTCAGAACCTTTTCTATGCGGTTCGAACAGGCGGCACATGTCATGCCTGTTACGTTCAATTCGACATGTTTCTCATTATTCAACGTCTGTCACCCCCTATTTTGAAAATTGTTTAAGGACAGTCATCAATTCTTTGATTGATTCCTCTCCCTCTCCTTTGTTGATCGCATCTGTCACGCAATGGTTCATATGACGTTCCGTCACTGAATATCCAACATTTTTAAGCGCTGACTGGATGGCACTGATCTGGACCAATATGTCGACACAGTACCGATCTTCCTCGACCATCTTCTGGATACCGCGCACTTGTCCTTCAATCCGCTTGAGGCGGTTAAGCGTCTTCGTCTTTTCTTCGTCCGTCCTTGGAACGACGGTGTAGTCATGCATATGTTCACCCATAGTGATCACGTCCTATTCATTATAGTTAAATTATACCCCATATAGGTATTAAAGTCAATTTTAAAAAGCCAGGTCATAAAGGCCTGGCTATTTCTTTCGTCATAAATAGATGACATCTTCTTGGTCTTGCGATTCATACTATATATTACCTTTCTTACAAAAGCCTTCAAATTGTATTGTATACACTCAAGCTAGTTTTTCATTTTGTGTATGCATATGATGATTAAAAAATGAATCCAGACATTTTCTGCTGGATTCATTTCCCATTCCCTTGTTGCCTGAACATCAGATAGTTCGTCACCGCAAAGAACAATCCTGCGCCGATGCCGATCGGCCAATTGTCAAAACCGATGCCGATCAGCAATAAAAATAAAATCCCTGTACTTACCGCAACCGCAATATGCATAATTTCACCCTCTACAGCATGCTGAATACTTTTCCAATGAGACGTAGGATGAGACCGAGTGATTCCAAAAACATATCGAACAAGAAAGTGTACCAGTACTCGTTCTTCTGTAGTGGATACTGCGGCCCGTCCTGTCTTCCCTTGTTTCGTGCCATGGCCCTCCCCCCTTTTTAAACAATACCCGAATCGAGATGGCCTAATAACTTTTTTTGTTGTCTCCACTATCATATGGACCAATATATAGATATTACATTATATTTCAAGTTTTTCTTTCTAGTTACATATCTATGACATTTAACAATAAAGCTACAATTCATGATAGACTTTCTACTTGTGAATCGTCATGAATCTTTAACCGTTCCATCTTGGATATATTTCAATGATACATATAAATACACCTCAATTAAGAAACAGTTTTAGTCGTGGACGAAAAAAATTTCAAGGAGAGTTTATCTTATCATGAAAAAAACATTGCTATCAATTGCGACAGTTACTACACTCACAGGAGTTGCATCACATAATGTTTCGGCCGCGGACTACACCGTTGAGAGCGGCGATACACTGTGGGGACTTGCTAACGAAAACGGCACTTCCGTATCAAATCTAAAAGAGATGAACAACCTTTCCAGTGACCTGATCGTCCCTGGCGAAGTTCTTGAAGTGGATGAGGAAAAGGAAGAAACCCACGTTAAAGAAGAGAATCAAGGCATATATACAATTAAAAGTGGAGACACGCTTTATAAAATCGGCCAGAAATTCAATGTCGATTATAAACAGATCAAGACATGGAACAACTTGTCTTCTGATATGATCTATGCAGGCAAAACGCTGATTGTTTCTGCAGACGCCGTTCCAGCTGAACAAAAAGCACCTGTTGTGGCAGAAGCAGCAACACAAAATAATTCAGCGGACACACAGGCTCAGGCTGACACAACCAATCAACAAGCCGACTCAGAGAAAACTGAAGCCCAGCAATCAAACCAAAATAATGAAACCGAAGCACCTGCTGTTGTTGAACAAAGCCAGGACAATACCGAAGTTCAGGCAACTCAGTCAGATAATGCAAACCAACAGGTTGAGCCGAAGCAAGCCGCAACCCAGCCTGCAAATCAAAATAATGAGCAAGAATCATCTAATGTTGCCCAAACTTCAAATCAGAATAGAACAGAAGATGTTCAACAATCTGCTAATGAAAACAACCAAAATGTAAATCAATCATCTCAAGAAACGCCTGCAGTAGTTGAAAATACTAGCAATAATGAAGTTGCGACTCAGAACGTAAATTCACAAGAAACAACTCAAGTCCAAGCTCCGGCTCCACAGGCCCCAGCACCTTCAGTTGCGTCCGGTTCATACGGCAGCAACTACTATATGACTGGAGACTGCACATGGTATGTCTTCGAAAGACGTAAAGAAATGGGCGCATCTGTCAGCAATTCATGGGGCGATGCAAAAAATTGGGCGAGTGCTGCACGTAGCGAAGGCCTACAGGTCAACAACACTCCGTCCGTAGGGGCAATCATGCAATCTGCTGCTTTCCAAAACGGCTCGTATTCCTTTGGCCACGTGGCTGTTGTAGAAGCGGTGAACGCTGATGGCTCAATCGTGGTTTCAGAAATGAACTGGTCCGGCGGCGTTGGAAATAAAACAACCAGAACCGTCAGTGCAAGCAATGTTGCGAGCCATAACTTTATCCATTAATTAGGAACACCCCGTAGTCAGGTCAATGACCTCACTACGGGGTGTTTTTTGTTTTATTAATTTAAATGCACACTTTCTTATCTAGCTAAAAATATTTTCCCTGTCGTAGAAAAGCAAATCTCATTGATGCGACTCCAAAAATCGCAACATCGTTTTATAGACCTTTATTTCGTTGGCTTTTTTAGAAAAACCATGACCTTCATCATCTAGGACGAGGTATTCGACGTCCCTCCCTGCATCACGCAGCTTTTCTACAATCTGATCGGACTCCTCTTTAACGACGCGCGGGTCCTTAGCCCCTTGAATGACAAGCATTGGACGTGACATCGTATCGAGGTAAGTGATCGGTGAATCTCTTTCGAATCGTTCCTTATCCTGCTCGGGATCTCCTATCCAACGCTTCATGATCGGTTTCCAGTGCTCCGGCACTGAGTTATAGAACGTAAACAGGTTGGACACTCCGAATATATCGACTACAGCCTTAAAATACTCAGGATGCCTGCCATGAAGCAGAAGCGCCATATAACCTCCGTAGCTGCCACCGACAAGGAAGAGTGTGTCGGGTGAAGAAACTCCATTATCAAACAACCATTTGATTGCTTCTATATTGTCCAGCCGGGGCCCTTCTCCCCAGTCCTGTTCGACGTATGTTACGAACGAGGCACCATAACCGGTGCTGCCCCTGAAGTTGGGACAGAATATGTTATATCCCCTGTTAAGCAGCATCTGGAACATCGCACGATAAGATTTGCGTTCTGCTGCCTGAGGTCCTCCATGGGGCCAAAATATCGTATAACCGTTATGGTTTCCTCCCTTCGCCCGAAATAGCAGCGCTTCTATTTCGAGGCCGTCGAAAGATTCGTAAAAGATGCTTTCAGGTTCTACCATATCTCTTGCGGTGACCCCCGGCACACGGTTTTTTGTCAGCGCACTCCATTTTTCCTTATTATATTTCCAGATGTTGAAAGGTTCTGTGGCGCTGCCTCCAAGGGCGTATAGTGTACCGTCCTTTGTGACGGCGAGTTGACGCACGACATCAAAAGGCACTTTGATTTCATCTGACATATCATGGTTCAGATCGTAGTAATAAAGCCAGTCTGAAACCCCTCGCTCTGTATTGATGTACAGCATGTTGTGGTGCCTGTCGAACTGCAGGCCTGATACGGATTCATTGCCGAAGTCCATCACTTTCGAAAATACTTTATCCGTTAAATTATATTTGGCCAGATAAGTGTATTCACTGCCGTAGTTGGTAGCAAACCATACTTCGTCATCCTTCACGAATGTCATCCCACTGACGGTTTGTACAACGGTTTCATCAGGCGTAATATAATCGATGCCCGCCGGTGTTTTGATGAAGCCGAGCATATACGTATTGGACAGCACCTGAAGATAGGCACTGTTGGTCTCATCATCTGATATATCTACAAGATAGGTGGGGGCACCCTCCCCTTCGTGCAAGATCCGGGTCTCTCCATTTTTCAGATCATATACCTCTGTATTCAAGTAATTCTCATTTCCTTTGGAAGTTCCGTAGTATATCCTATCGCCGTCTCTCGATGTCTTTGAGAAAAAGAATTTTTCATCCGGTTCACCAGTGACCAGCGGCTTAGGCAGACCGCCCTTTGGACTTAGCGCATAGATTTGAAAGTTCTCATCTCCATCATTATCGTATCCAGCCAGAACATAGCGGTTCTTTGGATCGAACTTGATGAAACTGACCGCTTCATCCTTTTTTCCGAAAAGATAGGGATATGTATCCGGCTGATCCATGGCCCAGATATTCACTTTACCATCGATGTTCGTACTGAAAAGCACCCTCTCTCCATCGGGACTCACCGTAAAATTATTGATGTTGTAGGAAGAAAAGAATTGTTCTACTGCCGGTTTTGGAAATGAAATCATGCTCTGCACCCCTTTTTCTGAAAATTTTATCTCTTCAATTGTAAACGATATCAATGTGGCTGACAATTCCAGACAATAAAAAAAGGGGACGGCATGAGCCGTCCCCCATATTGTTATTTGACGTTGATAATGACATCTTCATTGGTTACTGGACCGAGCTCTCTCGCTGCGATTTCAACGCCTGCTGGTCCTGTGATTATGATCGGAGTGATGTCACTCTTTGCGTGTTCCCTTATATACTCGAGATCCACTTCCATAAGCACATCACCTTTTTTGATTTCGTCTCCAGTCTTCACTTTGAGGTCAAAACCTTCACCTTTTAGATTCACGGTATCAAGGCCGAAATGGACAAGCAGTTCAAGTCCGCCCGCGTTCTTGAGTCCAAGTGCATGTTTGGTAGGGAAGTCCGTCACTACTTCACCATCGAATGGTGCACGGACGATACCGTCTGTTGGCTTGACTGCGATACCATCACCCATCATCTTCTCACTGAACACCTGATCCGGAACTTCAGATAGTTCAACTGCTTCACCTTCTATTGGAGAATAGATATCTTTATCATTATCCTGCATCATTTCCTCGCCGGCTGCCGCTTCCACTTCTTCCGCTGTGGAATCCGTGACGGTCGTTTCGGCCGGGGAAGTGATTTCTCCGGCGATGATGCGCTGCATGTCATTCCTGATCTGATCGGATTTAGGTCCGAAGATTGCCTGCATGTTATTGCCGACCTTCATCACGCCTGAGGCTCCGAGTGACTTGAGTTTACTTTCATCTACCGCAGCCGTATCGGACACTTCTACACGCAGTCGCGTGATGCAGGCGTCGAGATGTTTGATATTCTCTTCGCCACCCATTGCTGTCAGCACACTGAATGGCAGTTCCTGCGCTGTGGAAGTTGTGACTTCTGCACTATCGTCTTCGCGTCCTGGTGTCTTAAAGTTGAGTGCTTGAATCAGGACTCTGAACACTGTGTAATAGATGACAGCGTAAACCAGTCCCACAACGATCACCCACCACCATTCTGTACGGTTCTGAAGGATGCCGAACAGGAAGAAGTCGATGAAGCCGCCTGAGAATGTATATCCGAGATGCAAATCAAGCATGAACAGTATAAGGAAGCTGAGTCCATCCAATACTGCATGGATGACATACAATAATGGTGCTACAAAAAGGAATGAGAATTCCAGTGGTTCTGTAATTCCTGTCAAGAAACTTGTAAGCGCTGCTGAAATCATGATACCTGCAACATATTTCTTACGCTCCGGACGCGCTGTGTGATACATCGCCAGAGCTGCAGCAGGCAGACCGAACATCATGACTGGGAATTCACCCTGCATGAAGTTGCCGGCCGTCAATTCCACGCCATCGCGCAGTTGGGCGAAGAAGATGTTCAAGTCACCGCGCACAATGTCCCCGGCCACGTTCGTGTACGTACCAAATTCAAACCAGAACGGTGCGTGGAATATGTGGTGCAGTCCGAATGGAATGAGGAGCCGCTTGATCATACCAAATGCAAACACGCCTATGGCAGTGTTTTCCTCCATCAACCAAAGGGATACCGAGTTCATGCCTTCTTGGATAGGTGGCCAGACGATGAACATCAACAGCCCTATCAGGAAGGAGAATACTGCGGTGACAATCGGCACAAAACGTTTGCCGGCAAAGAAGCCAAGGAAATCCGGCAGATTGATGTTGTAGTATCTGTTGTAGGCCCATGCGGCAATCACACCGATGATGATACCACCGAACACCCCAGTCTGTATGGTCGGGATGCCGAGCACGTCTGCGTATGCTGGATTTTCGGCTGCCATTTCAGGCGTGACCTGGGCAATCTGACCCATCGTCACGTTCATTATCATGTAGCCGACAAAAGCTGCAACAGCTGCGACGCCGTCACCTTTCGCAAGTCCGACTGCTACACCAAGTGCAAATAGTAATGCCAGGTTATCAAAAACAACGCCACCCGCTGCCTGCAGCATGTTGGATAGGGCAACGATCCATCCCGCTTCCAAAAATGGCAGCAGGTCGACCATCGCTTCAGTCTGCATAGCGGCACCGATTCCGAGCATCAACCCGGCGGCCGGTAGAATCGCGACCGGTAGCATCAAGGCTTTACCGATACGCTGAAGCTGTCCAAATAGTTTTTTGAACATAATGTCCTCCTTTTTGAATATGTTTATTTGTAAGGTGAAGAATCAGCAGAAAAAAGGCATAAGTTTACAAAGCATGGTTGAATAAACCATCCCTTGTAGACTCATGCCCTTACGGTAACACGTCTATTTGGAATAATGATTGAAATGTTGTATATGCATGGTAAGATAAACGACTTCAGAATCATAGACTTTCCGCTGCAATTTATTCTGTATCATCTTCACGATTTTTACAGCTATATTATAGCACGTTGGGTATTCAGTTTTCAACAATGAGTCAAAATGATCTTGGGAGGGTACACTCTCACCATTCATTACACGCTGCACACAAAAGCTGATATGTCTTACAAAACGGTCATATTGGATAGATGACTGATCGATTTCAGTGCGCAGTCCCTGTTCTATGATGACGATTGCCTGATGGACGACCTCGGACAGAAGGTTCATGTCCCTGAGTGAGCGGTTATAAAGAGATGAGTGAACATGAAGGGCAATGAACCCAGTCTCCGCTTCTGGTAGCCTGATGCCATACTTTTTATCAAACATATCGACAACCGCTTCAGCGATATGGTATTCCTTCGGATAGAGCGCTTTCGTTTCGTTGACGAACGGATTGGTGATATCAATCCCTTCTTCAAGCCGTTTCATCGCGAAAAGCAGATGGTCCGTCAAGGAAAGCAGTATGCGGTTGTTGATGGTCATCGTTGTCATATCATCAATCAATTCGATTGCTTCAAGCGTTGATTGGAACAGTTTTTCATCTGCCATCGTCAGCAGTGTCTGATAGCGACTTGTATCCTGCTGCCCTTCTAGTTTATATATCTTATCCGCATCTTCGATATCAAGCGCATCACCCATTTTTTTGCCAAAGCCGATACCTCTGCCGATCAACACGACCTCTTCGAACTCATCTCTGCCGATCACCACATTATTATTCAGTGCTTTTTCTACAGTTACCATAAGTCACCTACCCACTTTCTCTTCTACACTCCAATATATAGAAGGCATTCATCAAGTGCAAGGACACATCCAATCATTATAATGCGCTTATGCATTGTTTATATTCAAGTACGGTTCGTTTAGTTGTGATGCACGCCCAAAAAGAGTTATACTGGCTCTCAAGGAGTGATGATATGGATTATTCGATCTGTCCAAAGTTTGAAAGCGCCATGGGTATTCTCGGTCAGAGATGGACAGGACTCATCATCTACCAGCTGCTCGAAGGGCCGAAGCGTTTCTGCCACCTCGAGTCTTCCATCGGTGTCAGTGGGCGTGTCCTCTCGGAACGTCTCAAGACGCTTGAGAAAGAGGGTCTGGTCAAAAGAGAAGTCTACCCGGAAACCCCGGTGCGGATAGAATATATCCTTACAGAAAAAGGATATGCAATGGAGCCCTTCATGGATGAATTGCAGAAATGGGCCGAAAACTGGTTGGCAACGCCCCAGAAGGTATAATCATTTCAATATAAATAAGCCGCTTATGCTGATTGGCATAAGCGGCTTTTCTATGGCCACAATCCGAATATCGGAGTAAAAACCATACCACAGGAAATACAATGGGTGAGGAAAATACAACATGAAGTCTTTTCTTGTAATGTTCGCTGCTGCGCTTTTATGATTGATGCTTACTTGATCATCTCTTTTGCATCATGATTAAGGTCTTGCACCCCTTCTCTCATATCGGCCATATACGAAGTAGTATACTACCACTCCGGCCAGGACAAGCAAGGCCATCATGCTATACAGGCCATGGTAGCCAATCATCGGTACAAAACCACCAAGGATGTAGGATCCTACCCCTAGACCGAAATCCAGTGCAATGAAATAAGTAGACGTCGCGAGGCCAACGTCTTTGGCATCTGCCACTTTAATGCAGAGTGCCTGTGTAATCGATTGGAGATTTCCATAACCAAACCCAATCAGCACGCCGGATACCAGCAGCATCAAGCCGGAAGTAGTCTGACCGAGTGTAAGATACCCTATCGCCAACACTATAAAAGCCGGATAGGTGACGATATTGGCGCCAACCTGGTCCATGATCCTTCCAGTCACAGGGCGGGTAACCAATATGATCAGTGCATAGACCAGGAAGAAGTAGCTTGAAGCTGAAACAAGATTCTGTTCCTCTGCAAATAATGCAATGAAGGACAGCACCGTGGAGTATGCCATACAGATGAGCAATACCACAATGCCAATCGGCATCGCTTTCCTATCAATCCACTGGAATTTGGGCTTAGGCTCTTTGGACAAGTCTATCGTCGTATTATCCGTCTTGATGAAGATTGTAAAGAGGCTGGCGACAAGCACTAATGTGAAGACGATGACGAACAGCGTCTGGTAGGTGATGTACTGGAGCAGGAAGAAGGCCATGAAAGGCCCAAGGGCGGTCGCCATTACAAAACTCAGACTGAAATAGCTGATACCCTCGCCCCTCCGGGATTTCGGCAAGGCGAGCGCTGCAATGGTCCCAACTGCAGTGGTTGCAACTCCATTAGCCAGACCATTGAAGAAGCGCACAAGCAGCAGCAAGGTGAGATTCCCGGCAACAAAGTACAAGCCATATGTAATGATGAACATGATCGTACCGATGAACATGATTTTCCTTGCACCGATCAGACTGAGCTGATGACCAGTCAATATCCGTCCGACCAGCGAACCAACAATGAAAATACCCGATACGAGTCCTGCTGTACTGGTGGACACATTAAACTCTTCTACCGCGTAGCCGCTTATCGTCACCATAAGCAGGAACATCGCCAGCATGATGAAGAAATTGAAGATGAAGACTATGATGAAATCTTTGGTCCAAAGCTTTTCTTTTCCCATTGAATCATTCCTTAATATGTAAATCTTTTTCACGATTGTCAGACAATCATACCATATTTTGCAGTATATATATGAAGGGAATAGAAGCATATAAATTTTTTTATACTACTAATTGCGCATCAGCAATCAACCGTGATTATTATTTCCTGTAGATGGGTATAAGGATGGAGAATGATCATTAATTGGAGGTTTATCCATGAATAAGACAGATTTCACCAATAAGCTGAAAGAAATATTCGATTCCAACAAAATAGGTACGATGGCCACAATACGTGAGGACAAACCTATGAGCCGTTATATGACTTTCTATAATGATGGTCTTACACTCTATACGTACACAACGAAAGATACCTACAAAATAGAGGATCTTGAAAAGAACCCTTATGCTCATATCCTTCTCGGCTATGAAGAAAGCACTGACAAGAGCGAGCGTTTTGTGGAAATTTTAGGTAAAGCCAAATTGCCTGAAGATGTTACACCTGATGTTGACGAGACACTCGCTAAAATTGGGCAGACTTATCAGAAGTTAAAAGGCAATGATAATCTTCAAGCCATAGAAATAGAGATTGAAACGGCTAAAATAATGAATGATGACGAGACAGAAGCTGAAACAGTTGATCTGACCTAATTTATATCTTCTACCACAGAATGAAATCACGCACCTCGATGAGGTGCGTGATTTTTATATGATGCCTTTTTTTATATGATGCCTTGTATCCTCAGCACAACTTCTGCAATTAAAGCAGAACCGAGAAATGTACCTATGAAAACCAAAATCGCCACTACAATAGACTTCCATCCCATTTTTGCGAAATCGGCCCAGTTGCGTCCTATCGAGATGCCTGCATAAGCGAGTATTGGAGTAGTGATGGCCAGCAGTTCAATATCGTTCGTCCAAGTAACCACCTGTTCAGATCCGGGAAACCCCGGAAGCGATATGATAATGCCGATTAGCGCGATATAACCGACTGCTGGAATATTGACCGGGATATATTCTTCCATAATCATTCCCGCCAATGCAATCAAAATCAGGACCAGTATGCCAGGAACTGCGCCCCATGAGTAGATATCATATCCAATCATGTTCCCGAGCAGGGTTATTCCTGCAAATATCAATAGTATTAAAGTCCAATCGATGATCTTCTTCATTCGCTTCGTCCCCCTGTTTCTTCCCGGTTCATCACAGAATAGATTTTATTGGCAAGAGGGAGTCCGATGAACATGCTGACATAGAGACCAGTAGCAAGAGATATCAGATTGCTTGCTCCAGCCAATGCGATTATCTGGTCTTCCAATGCGGGGTATGCAGCAATCAGTGTCCCGCTGCCGGCCGCCATCATACTACCACTGCCGACGCCTGAAGCGAGCGCAAACGACAATGGGTGAATCGGCGTCACTGTTGCCAACAAACCTGCAATCAACCCAAGGAATATTGCCCCGAACACCGTGCCGAATATGTACATCGTCATGACCCCGCGCCCTTCGGGCGAATTGAAACCATATCGATCCATTATGAGTCCGACATTCGGCTCCCTGCCGATCGAGTGGGTCATCCCTACGCTCTCCCGCTTCATGCCGAGCCATATTGCCACAGGCAGTGCAATTAGGATGGTTCCGAGGTTGCCGAACTCCTGGAGCAGCAAGGCAGGACCAACCGCAATCAGTTCTTTTGCCTGAGGACCGATGATAACCCCTATTTTAGCAATGAGCACCCCCACTCCCATGACGATCAAAGGCTCGGCATTGATGGATTGAATTTTCGAAATCACTGGAGTGAAATACAATCCAAAACCGATAATCAACGCATAGAGCATCGGCAACAACAGAATCGCTCCTGGGCCGACGGGGATGGATATCTGTCCGATTAATTCTGTAAACAAGACAATGGTGAGGACAACAGCGTGCAGCCGCCAATCCTTCAGTATCGATTTCAATTCTTTTCTGTCGTCCATATTTTCCCCTCCTCGGGTGCACAACGTATAAATCCGTTCTTCATTAATCAGAATAGTACCACAACTCTAGTGGTTCTACAATTTCAATTTAAAAAGGATGGCTGATATAACAGCCATCCTTTTAGACTTTCCTTTTCAACCTTTTGATTACCTCACCTGCTACTTCATCAGTTGTCGCATTTCCGCCTACGTCCGGTGTAAGAATTCTTTCTGCTGCGACACTTTCCAGCGTATCGAGCAGTACAGACCCCATCTCTTCCTCACCGTGGTGATCCAGCAGCATTTTGACCGTCCAAATCTGACCTATAGGATTGGCAACGCCCTGCCCGGCGATGTCTGGCGCAGAACCATGGACAGGTTCGAACATCGACGGGAACTTGCCGTTCAAATTCAAGTTAGCCGATGGTGCGATGCCGATGCTCCCCATTATTGCTGCACCGATATCGGTGAGGATATCTCCGAATAGATTGCTGGCCACTATAGTATCGTAGCGCTGTGGATGGGTGACGAGTGAAGCCGCCAGTGCATCGATATGCTGTTGGGACGTTGTAATGCCTTCATACTGTGCTGACGTTTCGCTGAACACTTCATCCCAAAAAGGCATGGCATGAAATATGCCGTTCGATTTCGTCGCACTCGTTACATGATGACTCCTCCCTGCAGAAAGCTTGAATGCATATTCCATGGCCTGTTTTGTGGCCCTTTTTGAAAAGACGTTGTTCTGAATCGCAATCTCATCATCTCCCCGGTACATGCGCCCGCCTACAGAACTATACTCTCCCTCGCTATTTTCACGCACGATGACCAGGTCGAAATGCGCCGGATCAGACAGTGGTGAATCGATCCCTTTAAATACCTTTGCCGGCCTGACGTTGATTCCCAGTTCGAATTCCTGCCGGATTTTCAAAAGCAGTCCCCATAGAGAGATATGGTCCGGCACTTTGGAAGCATCGCCCACTGCACCAAGCAGGATACTGTCCGATTCAGCCAGGCGCTCCATCCCATCATCTGCCATCATTTTTCCATGCTTAAGATAATAGTCGCATCCATATTCGAAATGTTCATATTCAAAATCCAGTCCACCGTGAATTTCCCCTACTACATCCAGTATATCTAAGGCATGGGGCATCACTTCATTTCCGATGCCATCTCCTGGAACAACAGATAATTTTATTTTCTTCATAATTTCCTCCTTCAATCATATTGCGTCCCCTTCATTACTCAGCTCATCGGTATAGTTCAAAATGGGACTATCCTCTTCAGATTACATGAAAAATGTGTACCATGGGTAGAATGCTTCTAAAAACCGGATACACCCCCAGTATTACTACACGATTCGGTTATATTTTTCTGTTGAATTCCTCTGCTAAAAAGAGAAATCTAAATTATCTGAAAAAGTGTTGCTATTCCCTCTGGAAACTGATAAGATGTAAACAATTTTCCAATAAAGGGAGGCATTCGATTATGTGGACACTTACTTTTTCAGTTCTTCTTCTAATACTCGGCTATATGGTGTATGGAAAGATTATTGAGAAGATATTTGTTATTGATGATACTAATGAAACACCTGCTTATAAAAGCGCCGATGGTGTCGACTATATTCCAATGCATCCCATCAAAGGGTGGCTCGTCCAACTTCTCAATATAGCGGGGCTTGGTCCCGTGTTCGGGGCAGTCGCCGGCGCATTGTATGGACCTGTTGCATTGATCTGGATCGTCGTAGGCTGTATATTCGCCGGTGCGGTCCATGATTACTTTTCAGGTATGCTGAGCATTCGCCACAATGGCTCACAATTCCCTGCACTTGTAGAACGTTATCTCGGCAAAGGGGTTAAAGTCTTCATTTATGTCGTCTCTTTGACACTGATGATTCTCGTTGCAGCCGCGTTTACAGCAGGACCAGCAGAATTGATTTCACTCAAGACTGGAGGAGCCATCCCGTTCTTCGTGGCGCTGGTGGTCATCTTCGCCTATTTCCTTACAGCCACCATCCTGCCGATAAATAAAATAATAGGCAGAATCTACCCGATTTTTGGCGCAGTGTTGATCATCATGGCAGCTGCGGTATTTGGCGGATTATTGTTCTCGGGGGCACAGGTACCCAATCTGACGTTTGAGACGGCCCATCCGGAATCATTACCCGTTTGGCCGCTTCTGATGGTCACCATATCCTGTGGTGCAATTTCAGGATTCCATTCAACCCAGAGCCCGATCATCGCGCGCACGGTCAGAAAAGAATCTGAAGGGCGTAAAGTCTTTTTCGGTGCTATGATTGCAGAAGGCATCATCGCACTCATCTGGGCTACGGCCGGCATGACTTTCTTCGGTGGGACGGAGGGGCTCGGCGCGGCGCTGGCCAATGGTGGTCCTGCTGGCGTCATCGACTCGATTTCAATCGGCTACCTCGGTACATCGGGCGCTATCCTTGCATTCCTTGGTGCAGTCATCTTGCCGATCACAACCGGCGATACTGCGCTCCGCTCTTCCCGCATGATGCTCACTGAGGCGATTGGACAATTCGTGAAGTTTGAAGGTAAGATGAAACTATTTCTGATGACCGCCTTGGTCGCGGTCCCTGCATTCATGCTCGCTACAATCGACTACTCCTTCCTGTGGAGGTACCTTGGTTTCACGAACCAGACTGTTGCAGCTACGATGCTATGGGTGGCCACCGCTTACTTGATCAAAGAAGGGAAATTCCATTTCATTGCTGGCATCCCTGCATTGTTCATGACAGGCGTGGTGGGGACCTATTTCTTCTACGCCCCGGAAACGCTTGGTATGAATTATGAAATATCACTTATCCTCGGATTGATACCGGTAATTGCTACTGGAGGTCTCTACGTAAGAGCGATCTATAGACAGAAGTTTAAAAACACTGCACAACCCACAACACCACTTACTGCTCAACAATTAAGGGAGGAATTATAATGACACAGACACTGCAAATCGAACGGGCCAACAACCTTAAGGACAAACCGGATGTATCGACGGTGAAATTCGGTACAGTATTCACGGATTACATGTTCACGAACAAATATACCCCTGAGTATGGATGGTCAGAACCTTCCATACTCCCTTATCAGAATCTGCAGCTTTCACCTAGCTGTCAGGCACTCCACTATGGCCAATCGGTATTTGAAGGGTTGAAAGCCTACAAAAATGGAGAGGATGTACTGCTCTTTCGGCCGGATGAGAATTTCAGCCGGATGAATAAATCGCTCTCCCGTCTGTCGATGCCGGAAATCAACGAAGAAAATGCGCTCAATGCCCTTTACGAATTGATCAAGCTAGAGCGTGATTGGGTGCCCGATGGTCCCGGCCAGTCGCTTTATATCCGCCCATTTGTCTTTGCGGATGAGCCGTATCTTGGTGTCCGACCATCGGAGACATATCAGTTCAACATCATCCTGTCCCCGGTCGCCGGCTACTATGGCGCCCAACTCAGCCCAACCAGCATCTATGTCGAAGATGACTTTGTTCGTGCTGTGCGCGGCGGTGTCGGCTTCGCTAAAGCAAGTGGAAACTATGCAGGAAGCCTGCTTGCCCAGAAGAAGGCCAATGAACTTGGGTATGAGCAGGTTCTATGGCTTGATGGCGTCGAGCAGAAATATATTGAAGAGGTCGGCAGCATGAATATCTTCTTCATCCGTGACGGCGAATTGATCACTCCAAAACTTAATGGCTCCATCCTCCCTGGCATCACCCGGAAATCCATCATCCAATTGGCGGAATATAAAGGGTACACAGTCAAGGAAGAAGCCATCCATATCGATACGCTTGCAGAAGACTTGGAGAGTGGCAGAATCACAGAAGTCTTTGGCGCAGGTACGGCAGTCGTCGTTTCCCCAGTAGGCAAGCTGAACATCCATGGCGTCGACTACATCGTCAACGATAACCAGGTTGGCCCGGCGGCCCAAGAGCTGTATGATGACTTGACGGATATCCAATATGGACGAATTGAAGACCCTTTCGGCTGGGTCGTAAAACTATAAATGACAAAAGGCATCTTGTGGACTGACCACAGGATGCCTTTTGTTTGGTTATATAATCATCACACAGTGACTTCGAAAATCATTTTCCCTATATTTTCATATTCCACTTCGTAATGCCCATGCTTAAGTGGCACCGGCAGATTGAAAGTGCCGGAAGACACGAACATCCCGGGCACAAGCTTCTTACCCCTACCAGCAAGAGACTCCGCCAGCCACTTTACTGATTTGGCCGGATGACCGAACACTTCAGTGGAATACCCCTCCTTCAGGATCTCCCCATCGCGCCGAAGGACACCTTTGATGTCATCAAGATCACCGTAGCCATAACGGGCTGGTGCTCCATATATCACTGCACCGTTCACCGCGCCGTCCGCAATGATCTCAGTTAAGCTGGTGTTCGGGAACCAATCCTTATAACGTCCATCCGGCACCTCTGCACCCGGGGCCACCCGGCATTTCTTCATTATCTCTTCGGCGGAGTCTGACGGAAAGATTTCTTCATCGATCAGAAACACCAGTTCCATCTCGAGCAATGGTATATTATAATCCTTCAAACTGATCCCCCTCCGCACGGTTACATCAGTCATTGCTCCGTAGAGCGGCGTCTCGCTGCCGAACAGATCACGGGTCTCCTGACTCGTCAGGCTGATTTTATATCCCATGAGGATTTCCCCGTTCTCCTCCTTCATCTTCAACACTTCATCCTGGATACTGTAAGCTTCCTCCCTGGATTCAATTTCAAGCGTTCCAAGCTCCAATGGTTCATTCGTCGCGTAAGCCGTATAAAGCTGTTCCACAGTCGACATGGATACCCTCCTATTATTTTTGTAATATTCAGAATCAACTTGCCTATAGATAAAACCTGTCGAGTCAGTGACTCCCATGTCATGAAGTCACACCCAGAATATCTAAAAATGGCAGGCTGCATGATGTCACTGCGCCTGCCGTACATCTATTCAATTTTAGCCTTTAGAAGACAACAGCCAGAAAAATCAGCGGCGCTTTCCCTATATTGACTATACCATGGGACTCGCCTTTTACAATCAGGCAAAGGTCTCCAGGCCATGCCTTCCTCACCGATTGATCTGAATCCATAAATTCTGCCTCTCCGGATAAAATATAGTAGCCTTCCGAGTCGTCAGTATGCTCATGATACCCGATGTTTGCACCAACCTCTACTGTAACTTTTGCGAAAAGGTCCAAGCCATCGACTGTGCCAGGCTGCAATATCTTTTCAATAATTACACTGCCGGTTCCACTATGAAGATTGTCAAAATGTGTGACTTCACTTGGTTTCAAAATCATTTAATCTCTCCTATTTGAACAGTCCTGGAAGGAATGTTGATAACGGTGGGAAGAATATTATGATCAGGACCATAACGCCGACGATCGCCAATACATGAAGAATATATGGCAATGTCTCTTCTATACCCATCCGCCTGTCTGTAATGCTGCACCCAGCGATTAACGACAAACCAACAGGCGGAGTGATGTTTGCCAGAGCGAAATTCATGATCAATACCATCCCGAAATGGACTGGATCGATTCCGTATTGTGTCGCTATCGGCATGAATATTGGGCTCAAAAGCACAATTAGGGATGTTACCTCTGTAAGAGTACCTAGTATCAGCAGAATTATCGAGACTATAATCAGGAACATCCACGGCGATGTAGCATAATCCAGGAAGAAATTCGAGATCATAATCGGTATCTGGTTGGCTGTCAATACATATGTAAATGCATTGGCTGCAGAAATTATAATGAGGATAGTTGCAGAAGTAACTGCAGAAGACACCATTATTTCCTTATATGTCCTGAAGTTAAGTTCCCTGTATACAAGTGCAAGGATAAAGCCATACGCAACGGCAATGACAGCTGCCTCAGTAGCTGTTGCAAAACCACTGAAAATACTACCAAGGATAAATATTGGAGTCAGCAGAGGGAAAAATGCACGCCATGCTATTACCCAGAACTCTTTCCCCTTAGGAGTTTCTGCAGGAATTTCTCCATATCCTTTTTTCTTCGCAATCACCGCCACATATACTGATAGAGCAACAGTCAGTATGATGCCTGGAATGAGACCGGCGATAAACAGATCACCGATTGAAATATTAGCTGTAATACCGAGTATCACCATTGTGATGCTCGGTGGTATGATAAGCCCTAATACTCCAGCTGGTCCAATTATGCTGGCGATAAATGAATTGCTGTATTTCTCTTCCTGCAAGCGGGGTACAAGCACTGACCCGACAGCATATGTTGTCGCAACTGTTGAACCAGATACGGCCCCAAACAAAGCAGTAGTAACGACCGTAGTGATTGCTGTACCTCCGGTGAAACGTCCGACCACAGCACTGGATAATGCCATGAGTCTTTTCGTCAAACCACCCTTACCCATTATGTTTCCGGCCAAAATGAATAGAGGCAGTGCCAAATATGAAAAACTGTCCACACCGGCAAACATGCGTTGGATGACTATTTCGAGTGAAACGCCACTCAACATCAACATGGCAATGGACACCAACCCTATGACATAGGCGATTGGCATACCTATAAAGAGAAGAGCAAAAAAGATGAGCAGTATGAGAATAATCATCATGGTATCATCTCCTCCTCTTCTTCAGTAGGCGAGCCGGTCAGGTTCATTGCTATGAAGTAGAGTGAGAATAATCCACTGACCGGAATCGCCAAGTACGAGATTCCGACTGGAAGCTGCAAAGTCGATGATGTTTGTGACATTGCACTCATGGATAATTTAAATCCATAAAAAGTCAGTACTGCATAAAATACTATTATTAAAGCGTTGACCAGGATATAAAAAATCTTACGATGCTTGGTCTTGAATTTATTGACAAAATAATTTACTGCCAGATGCATCTTTTCATAGATGGCCAGGCTGCTGCCAAGAAAAGTCAACCATACAATGAATAGCCTGGATAATTCTTCGGTGCCCGGCAGGGAATAATCGAAGAATCTGGTGACGACCTGCAACAAAACGATGAACGTCAGTAATGTGATGGTTATAATGCACATCCACGTCAACAACTTTACTAGTATTTTCGTAAATCCCATTTTTATTTACGCCCCTTTAAAGATTGATGGATTTTACTTTTCCCATCCAGATGCTTCTCTATATACATCCATCAGCTCTTTGCCAAATACCTCTTCCTCCCATTTATCATAAACTGGAAGCATAGCTTCTCGGAAAGCTTCAGTATTCACATCATCATTGATCTGCATGCCGTTTTCTTCCAATTCCGCCAGATAATCTTCTTCCATACTGTCGTTCATTTCAGTGACTTCTTCGGATATCTTAGACGTTTCTTCCTTTATAAGCTTCTGATCTTCTTCAGAAATCTGATCCCAAGTGTCCGTTTCGACCATCATCATCACTGTATTGTAGAAGTGGCCCGTCAATGACAGATAGTCCTGGACTTCATAAAATTTAGCTGCATTTATAACAGACAATGGATTTTCCTGTGCATCAAGCGCCCCCTGCTGAAGCGCACCATAGACTTCACTGAATGCCATAACTGTAGGCAGAGCACCTACCTCTTCAAAAGCATCGACTCTAAGTGCTGTTTCGGCAACGCGGATATTGACGCCTTCTAGATCTTCTGGATCGACAATCGGTTTCTCATTGTTCGTTATATGCCTTTTGCCCCATTCGAGATAACCGATTTGGGTGAGACCCTGCTCAGAAGCGATGTCCGCCAGTTTTTCACCGAACTCGCCTTTGTAGGCTTCGCGTGCATGTTCTACGTCTTTCCACATATATGGAAGGTCCTCGATTGCCATCTTCATATCCAGCGTCTGCATCGACCCGACCATAATTGCGCCAGCCTGCATCGACCCTACTTGAATCTGCTCTAACATTTCTGTTTCAGAGCCTAGCTGACTGTCCGGGTAGATGTCGAATACGACCCGACCATCGGTTTCCTCCTCTACAGTTTCTGCCATTTCATCAATTTTGTCTGCAGCAGGCGTCCCGGGTGACAAGGCATGACCTAACTGTAATGTCACAGACTCGTCACTACCTCCACTAGCTGATGACTCTTCTCCGCTTCCTCCACACGCTGTCAATATAAAAACCAAACTTAAAGTAGCCACAATACCCGATAACTTTTTCATCATTCCATCCCCTTTATAATGATAACGTTTTCAATGAGTTGTATACTGTATACAAAAAGATTACAGCAGTTTAAAAAAGTTGTCAACGACTATTGCGAAAAGTGTGATAATTTAAGGTTAAGCGCTTTCTTATATTATTTATTTTTTTCGATAAAAGTTGCTTTTACTAATATATGCCAATATAATCGATATTGTATACTGTATACAATACAGGAGGTGCAAGAATGACCAGAGTGATAAACGATATTGCGAAAACCTTAGAAATACCTGGAATAAGAGTGTTTGCCAACAAAGTAAGCAGCTATAGCGACGGCATAAACCTGACAATAGGACAACCAGATTTTCCTACTCCAGAAAACATTAGGTCAGCAGCCATTGAAGCAATAAGGAAAGGTAAAACTGGATATTCACATAACGCAGGTTTGATGAAACTCAGGGAGAGCATCTCAAGCTTTTTCGCTGATACTTACGGCTTCCACTATGATTCTGCTGAAGAGATTGTGGTGACCAACGGTGCAAGTGAAGCCATCGATTCAGTTCTTCGTACCATCATCCGTAAAGGAGATGAAATCATAATCCCTTCACCTTCCTACTCAGGATACGAACCGCTCATCCGTTTAAATGGAGGTGTACCCGTCTATATCGACGTTTCAGACTCGAATTTTAAAGTCACTCCTGAAAAACTGATCGAAGCGATTACAGATAAGACTAAAGCCATCATTTTCAACTATCCTTCGAACCCAACCGGAATATCATTATCACAGCAGGAAACCGCAGCATTAGTCGACATAATAATGGATAAGGATTTTTTCATCATTTCAGATGAGATATACAGTGAGAATACGTTCAGCGGCGAACACACATCATTTGGTTCATTTCGGGAAATCCGGGACAGGCTATTTCTGATACACGGATTATCAAAATCGCATGCCATGACAGGATGGCGCCTCGGTTACGTGCTCGGCCCTGCAGATCTGATCCGATATGTTCTTCGTGTCCACCTCAACAATTCGATTTGTGCATCCCTGCCAAGTCAATATGCTGCGATAGAAGCTTTAGACCATACACGGTCTTTCCCACAAGAAATGAATGAAACCTATAAGGCACGCAGAGATTTTATATATGACAGGCTCTCAACCATGGGCCTCAAATGCAATATCCCCACCGGCGCCTTCTATATTTTCCCTAATGTTTCACACACAGGACTGGATGATCTGGAGTTTGCCACGAGGCTTCTCGAAGAAGAGCATGTTGCTGTAGTCCCCGGCTCAACCTTCTCGAATGAGGGAGCAGGATTCATCAGAGTTTCCTACGCTAATTCCATGGCCAATCTGGAAGAAGGGATGGAGCGCATGGAACGCTTCATGGCCACACTTTAAAGGATAATCGTCCTCTAGCAGCACATTAGATATGAAAGGATACTTGATATGAAAAAAATCCCCAAAAGCTCCCGCCTCTCCGACCAAGCTTTTGAAATATTGAAAGAATCGATACTCACCGGTGAATTGAGGGCCGGAGATCCTTTACCAGAAGAAAAGTATTCAAAACAACTCGGCATCAGCCGTACACCTTTTCGCGATACTTTGATGCGCCTTGCTTCAGAGGGGTTGATTATACAGAAGACGGGGGCGCCTGCTGTCGTTGCCGATTTCACTAAAGAGATGTCCCTTGAATATATGGAATTACGCAATCTCTTGGAAGTTTATAACATTGAAAAGACGATAATGAAAATCGACTCTGATATGACCAATAACCTGAAAGAGAACCTGGAACTGCAGAAGCAGGCAATAGATAACAACAGATATGCTGAGTTCATGAGACTTGATAAAGAATTCCACCTCTCGCTCGTGTCAGTCACCACCAACACGGAAATAAGGAAACTCCTTCAAAAAATCAATGATGACCTAAGCAGATCATTTCTGATCCTTTCCAAGACGGTGCCTGAAAGCGCAGAAGAGGCTTATAAAGAACACATAGAAATATTGAAGGCCATCGAGCTACAGGATACTGTACTAGCAAAAAATAAAATGCTTATCCACTTAAGTAATGTAGAAAAAAGATTTTTAAACTATTACAACGAAAATGAAAACTAGAACAACCAGATTTAGGAGGAAAATTATGCTTTGGCAATCACCTGAACAAATAGAAGATCTCCTGTGCCGCCTAGTCTCTTGGGAGAGCCGGTCGGGCACACAAGGGGAAATAGAATTCCCTTTTAATTTAAAGAAAGAATTATCCCGGCTGGAATATTATATGACGAACCCGGGCTTTATCACCTTGCATGATGCCGGTAAGGGGCGCAATGCCTTGAGTGCCCTGTATAAGAACTCGGATGCCCAGAAAACGATTGTGCTGATCAGTCATTTCGACACCGTCCATACAAAGGAGTTCGGTTCAAATAGCCAACTTGCATTTGTACCGGAAAAACTCATTAAGCACTTCAAGGAAAGAATCAGCGATTTTCCTGAAGATATACAGAATGACATCCAATCCGATGAATATCTGTTCGGTCGGGGCGCCATGGATATGAAAGCAGGTCTGGCACTGCATATCCATCTGATTGAAAAGGCGATAGAAGAAGAATGGCCGATAAACCTTCTGCTCGTGACGGTGCCTGATGAAGAAGTGGATTCCGCAGGCATGCGCGCTGCAATCGAAAGATTGGATGGCATCCGTATTGAAAATGATCTCGATTTTTCACTGTTCCTGAACAGTGAGCCTAGCTTCACCCAATATCCCGATGACCCAAATTATTATTTCTACTCTGGATCCATCGGCAAAATAATGCCTTCCGCCCTTTTCTACGGCGTCGAAACGCATGTCGGCGAACCACTCAGGGGCTTGAATGCACACTATATGGCCTCATTCATGAGTCAGAAGATGGAATTCAGCGACGCTTTTTCTGAAGAGGAGTACGGTGAAAAGACACCTCTTCCGATTACACTTAAATATTATGATCTGAAAGAGGAGTACTCTGCCCAAACATCGAATCATGTGGCGACTCTCTATAATGTATTCACCATGAAACAGAATGCTGCCGATATATTCAACACCTACCATAACCTTGTTGAAGAAACCATGGATGAATGCCAAAAGCACTATGAAAGCCTATGCAACAGAGAAGGTGTCCATCCTGTGGGCACCATCAGAACCCTGTCGTATAAAGCGCTCCATGACTATATGGCTGATAAATATGGGTCAGAGAAGGTTGAGTCGATCATCTCCGAATATGTGGACCGCAGCGATCTCGACGAT
Organism: Salinicoccus jeotgali; assembly: GCF_039538805.1. Classification (GTDB taxonomy): domain Bacteria; phylum Bacillota; class Bacilli; order Staphylococcales; family Salinicoccaceae; genus Salinicoccus; species Salinicoccus jeotgali. Next base: position 125,667 of record NZ_BAABCK010000011.1, read on the forward strand.
CGTGAAAAATCCCTTCATATCGCCAACAGGATGGTCACATACTGCAAGGAACTCGCGCCACTCGCCGTGACGCTCTTTGCACCGCCTTTCTACCCGGCAGTCAATGCCTCTGAAGAACCGTTGGTCAGAAGCCTCGCGTCACTGACGAATGAATTTTTGACGGAAAATCATGGTATTGAGCCAAAAGAAATCCACTACTTCAACGGCATATCGGACTTAAGCTATGTAACATACGATAATTATGATGACAGTTGGGAATCGTACAAATCCAACACACCGGTATGGGGAAGGACCTACAGCATTCCATTCGAAGAAATGCAGAAACTGCAGGCCCCCTTCATCAATATAGGACCGTTCGGCAAAGACCCGCACAAGCTGACTGAACGGCTACACCGGAAAAATGCCTTTGAAATCACTCCAAAATTGCTGGATAAAGTGATAGAACATTGTATGCGCTAGATGAATTCAATAAGGGGAGGACAATCAGCAAAAACTCTGATTGTCCCCCCCTTATTCTTATTTTATATGCCAATCAGATATAGACATATTGGTATCGTGATAAGGCTGATCAACGTAGTGACTAATGTAGAAAAGGAGACAAGATTGGGTTTTACATTGAATTGAACCGCAAGCATCGTCGAATTGGCAGCCACCGGCATCGCGTTGAGGATGACGAATACCATCTTCATCGTATCATCGACAGGCATAAACAGGACCAGTACAGCTGCCACTAAAGGTGCAATAATCATCCTGACAACCGTTACCGCTGTGATATTCTTCATTTTGAATTTTTCTTTGGTAATCTGGGCCAGCTGCATGCCCAGTATGAGCATTACTACGGGGATCGCAGCATCCCCTGTCATTTCTGACATCTCCATGAGTTTATCGTCAACTGTAACGTCAAACACCTGAAGCAGTATGCCAGCCAAGGCGCCATAAATGACTGGAATCTTAAATACGTTCACAATCGCTTCTCGTACAGTTATCAAAGCCCCGGTTCCGAAAGAAGCGATGAATATCCCAATGGTACTGATTAGGAAACCATGTAGTACCATCAGCACTATGGCATAGTCGAACGCCGTTGCGCCGATTGCGAACAATACAACAGGCGAACCATAGTTCCCGCTATTTGGAAAAAGATTACCCAGCAGCATCGCCGACATCTCCTCCCTATCAGCTTTCAGGAAGTAGCCGATTATAATCGTCACCCCACCTAGAATAGCTGTAATGATGAGGGTGAAGGTAAACAAGTGAAAATAGTCCATTGTGATTTCATTAGTATAGAATGTGTTGAATGTCAGAATCGGCAGTAATATGTAAAGTGATAAGGCAGATACGGATTTTATATCCATCTTCAATATCTTTTGGGCGATATACCCTGCTCCAAATATCAAAAAGACCGGCAGTACAATCATCAGCAGTTGCATTTCCATATATCTTCCTTTCTTTTCAGCTCAAGCCGCTACGAGGGCTTCCCGTAGTTGGAATCTTAAAGATCTATACATCGGATTCGTACGCACCATTAATATTTTATATTATTCATAAAATTGAAATAGATTTATCTTTATATGTAGACTACCATAAAGGTCAAGGAAGCAGATAGAATCTATCGGCATATATCATTTAAGTAAAAGTTAGTGAAAAGGAGGGCACTTCTATGTCTTACTCGCCATTTAAAAGACGTATATACGCATTCTTTTTAGATTACGTTGTTATCGTTGTATATGGAATATTTGTTGTAGGCACCATTTCGTTCATATTCCATCCATATATTGAACCACTATTCTCTAACTCGCCGGTAACAGCTGAACTTACAGGCTTTTTTTATGATAACATTGCCAGTTTCACTCTACCTCATTTTGTGTGAATGTTCTAAATGGCAAGGGACATTAGGAAAAAAGAAATTGGGCATCCGCGTTGTTGACGCTTTCGGCCACCGCATTGGTGTTGGCCGTTCTGCTTTGCGAACGTTGGTCAAGTTTCTTCCTTGGGAGATTGCGCACTTTGGTGTATGCCGATTAATGCTTCCTTCTAACCTTTCTGAAATTACCGTTTATATAATCCTAAACGCTGTAAATCTTGCAATATTAACATATCTAATAATTCCTTTCACAAATAAAAAAAGGAAGAATGTTTATGATTGGATAGCAGGTACTGAGGTGATCAATCGAAGTTAGACGTGGTTAATCCTTCAAGCAAATTGATGAAGGTAAGGAATGACTCAGCTGAGCTCATTTTATATTGTCTTTACTCATTTTGTTGAATAAAAGCAGTATTGAAAGGGAGGATATTATATGTGGATGTTCATATTAGCTCTGATTATTTCTTTAAGCGTCGCCTTTGGCTTTTTTGATGATAAGAATAAGAAAAAATGATACGTCCATGTCATTTTAACGGAATGAAAAAATAGTGAAAATAAAATTTTTTCTAAAAGGAATTAAGATATAAAAATCATGCAGACAGATTTTTACATTCAATCGGTTCGAGTTTAAAGATACTCTAAAATAACAGGCTCTGATAGGACTATTAGATCTATCTTCAAAATATTTATATTATTTTCTGATAGTACACACTCCAATCAGAGATCAGACAGATAGTATCAAGATAAGAAGAACTCGATTTTTCTAACGAAAAATTTTCGTTTAAAAAACTATAACAAACAACAAAATAATACTAAGAATTAAAAAGACCAAAGCTAAAACTCCAAAAGGAATCCCAAAAAATTTATCCAAAAAAGACCAAACAAAGTCTCCATCTTTATTTTTAGACTTGTCTTCCATACCTTCTCCTCCTTTTTTTCAGAATATCATAATATTTATTCCAATTTCCTTTTGGTGTGAACCAACGGCAACCCTAAAGATTCAAAAAACTGTCGGTAGGCAAGTAATCTCACAGAACTAGCCTACCGGCTTTTTATTTTATTCAAAGTTGCTTTTCCCTTCCAAATACTTTCTCAGCATAAAATGTACTGCACATCGCTAAGTAATTACTCCATTGGAAACAATAGTCTTTTTTAGAGTTGCAGTATTAAAATGAGAATGAATACTATTATCTCAATTCCTAAAATTTCCTTAAGAAAAATATTAGCTGGCGAATCTTTAGCGTTATTTCTATTTGAATTAAACAATGATGAATTACTTACAAATAACAGAAGCATCGTGAAAAATAATATGGTTAACAAAATACTTAGATAACCCAACTAATCTCCTCACTTTGTTTAAGATGGATATATATTTTATTGATTTATTTGAACTTTCACTATATTAAACTGCTATTGATAGTATACTAATAAAGGAGAGTAATTTAAAAATAGATCATTTCTCATTGCTCAATTTAACATTGTTGTACCTCAAAGATAAGTTAGACATAAAACACTGCTAATGATAAGGAGGATCCTATGTCCATCGTTATTTTGATCAGAGGCAATTCTGGTAGCGGCAAAACTGTTGTAGCCAATAAATTACATAATATTTTAGGCAGTGGCACTCTTTTAATCTCACAAGATATTGTGAGACGAGAAATGCTTAAAGTTAAAGATAGACCAAATAATTTAGCGATTGGGTTAATCGATAATATATTGAGTTATGGTATTTCTAATTGTGATTATGTAATTCTAGAAGGGATTTTGGCTGAAAACAAATATGGTTCTATGTTGAGACAGTCATTGAGCAAAGTTGAAAAAACATTTGCTTATTATTACGATTTACCTTTTGAAGAAACACTTTTAAGACATAATTCAAAACCCTTCACTGATTTTGGAGCAAAAGAGATGCAGTCTTGGTTTACTGCTAAAGATTTTATTGGTTTGGAAAATGAAAAGGCTATAAAAAGGGATGTTACCGAGGAGAAAATGATTGAAATTATACTTGAAGATTTAAATTCGAATTAAAGGAATTTCATTTCTTCTTAATGACAAGAATAATTTGATGATGTTTGTCTACGTATCCTGCACGCTGTTTGTCACATTATAAATTAAATCCAAATTATGGTTGATCAAGGGGTGTGGATTATGATGCTTATTAAAAAGGGTCTTTTAAGGGGTGGCATTCCTTTTATAATTATGGAAGCTTTTGCTTCAGCACTTTACCTACAAGGTAAACTAGCGGAATCTAATGACCTTTTCTTTGGGGGTCTTGTACTATTGATTCTAGGCGCAACGACAGTGATTTATAATATAGATCAATGGAGTTTAACGAAACAAAGTGCCGTTCACTTCTCCATTATGTTGGGCACGCTTTTTCCAGTTCTATTATTAAGCGGCTGGTATCCAGTCACATCTTTACAGGATATTCTTCTGGTATTTATGATTTTCATTTCGTCTGGTTTAATAATCTGGATGATAATGTTCATACTGGCTAAAGTTTTTAAGCATCAAGGTTCTATTTAGGTCGATCAATTGGAATTAATCGATCTAAACCGTTCGCTGGTGATGATTGATCACATTATATATGGTCCCCTTTGAGACCCCTGCCAGTTTCATAATCTCTTTAATAGAGAGCTGCTTGCTCTGATAAAGGGATCCAATCATTACCGCTTTCTCTTGCGTAATCCGGGGCATCTGCCGATCGGGCCCGTGAGCGGGTTGCCTCGTGGTCCGAACCAACCAATCCAATCCCGTAACGCCCAGGGTGTCCTCTGTCCGCAAGTAATCCAAACAGATATCCAATTCGGTTCTGTTAGTTTTACGACCTCCTACCTTCTCAGAGAGTATTCGGTAATATCCAGCAGATTTCAGTATATCAATTTGGCTATTCAAGTTCTGATTGCGGGTACTGACCCGCGCATAACCTACTTTAGTCATATTTTGACTCCTTTCTAATCCGTTTTATTACATGAAACAGGTATTATCCCCTATCACTCTTACTAAATCTGATCTCACAGTGCATGGCATCGTTCAAAAACCCATGTACTTTTGAATAATATATACATTGATTATTATACATGTTTTTGGACTCAATCTATATGAATAAAGGACGATTTGACGTATGGTAAAATCGTCCAATTAACGGTTATTAATTGGACGATAATGGAAAGATATTTAGACAGATTATTTTGACAAAAGAGAATATACGAAATTATTTAATTTTAGGGAATTTTTGGTACAGTGGTGAAGACATTTCATATTTATGGTTTTAGACTATATTTTTAATGTTTAATCTTAGATATTAAATTAATTGAAGAGGAGAATGTGTTTTGAAGAAAGTCTTTTTAACTTTTATGACTGCAATTTTATTGTGTAGTGGTGTAAGCAGTGTTAGTGCTCAAGCCTCAGACAAAAAAGTTGATGAAAATAGTGACTTTGAGGAAACTCAAGAAGTATTAGAAAAATACATAACAAGTACTGAAGACGGAGAAGTTGTATTTGATGTAAATCAAGCTAAAGAGGACGGTGTAAATGGCAGTATTAAAATGTAGGAAATCGGCAATTGAAAATTGTTGGTTTACCTACATTTTTTTGTATGCTTTTCTTATGACATCGAAGGAGGATATTCATGAGAAAAGACGTACGCGAAGGAG
>NZ_BAABCK010000012.1:0-145777 GCF_039538805.1 Salinicoccus jeotgali
ATTTATAAAATTAAAGGTAAGTCATACCGGATGAAACACACTTAGGCTTTCCTCCACAAATTACATTGTCAAAAACCTACATTTTTAGATTGCCGAAAACCTACAATTTTAAGTTGCCCTTGACAACTTATAAAGGTCACTCCATTTTTGACCATATCAATATAGCTCTTTTGAGCAATGTACCCAAACTCTTTTTCTGAAATCTCATTTTCTAAGTAATCGAATAGTAGTTGTTGTATTTTCCCTTGCTCTGATGTATTGCCCCAATCTTGAAGCGCCATTTCCTGCATCAATCCTTTAGCTAAAGGTGAGTAGCTGTGAAAATGAGCATTTATAAGTCCCGGGATTACGAAATAATCTTTGCAATCTATTGTATCCTCTTCATCTTCAACATTTAAATCAAAAACTATTTTATTATCTTTTATTAAAAACTCACCTGTTTCAAATTTCATATCGCTATTCAAAAATGTTACATTATTTAGTTTCATAAGTTGAATCAATTCCCTATTTATTATTAGTTTCAATGAATGTGTTTGATGTTTATACATGCTCAATTATCTTATTTATTTATATGATCGATATAAATCAGTCCATCAAATTGCTCTTGAGGTACCATTTTGGAGTCAAAAAACCCTTCCCAAAAAACTGTATATTGATTTTCTTCGATAAAGTCACTGCTGGCAAAATCAATAAAGACGTCGCTTTGAACCCGGTTCCCGATATAACCTTCTAATGCCTCATCTTTCTCTTTTCTTGGTGTGACATAGTCCTCAGAAACGAGTGCATAACTGTCTGCCTCATTGTGGAATAAACCTACATTATACACACTGTAGTCACTCTCTCGAAGCAACGCTCCGAGAGACTCTACACGCTCGCTTCTCTTTTGCTCGACGAATAATTCATTAGTATATTCTATGGACGTCACATCATAATTAGAATGCCCATTCGCTACCCATACAATGGCTTTATCGTCTTTAGTCATTTGTTCTAATACCTTCTCTGCCATCCCAATCTCTCGATAGTCGTAGTATATAGCGACTCCATCTTCAAAACTAATCTTTGAATAGTACTTATCAATATTTCTCTGTCTTGAAATGATATAGTTTTGTGTTTCCGGAGTTAATTTAATAAAAAAACCTGGCTTCTGATAGCTTCATATACATTGGTAGAGCGCTTGAAATACCCTACTTTTTTTCCTTTTAATAACCCTTTAGAAAACCAGTCCCGTAAGGCGAACTCCGAGCGCTTAAATTCTTCTGCAAGCCCAAGATTGTATTCAGAAATTTCATCAACGATGTTCTCTTCTAAAATTGAGACGGAACTGGCACGTTTACCTGCATATCCAGACGCCCAATCCATCGGCAACACTTGAATGCTTTTATTGCTGCCATCCAAGTATTTATTAAATATTTCATGTTGATATTGGGCAGCCACCCCGTCTGTCATTGGCAACCCTTTTTCTTGGTAATAATTAAACTTTGAGTCGTTTGTCTCCAGAAATAACTTGTTGAACCCGTGCTCTTTAGCCAAGTAATCGATGAGATCAGTTTTTTGCTTCGCGATTTCAGTTGACCAATGCGTACTCTCTCCCAGTATGACAATATCCTGTTTTCCGAGGATATCACCAATCGACTCAATGTCCGACTCCAAGTCATAGTAATCTTTAGTAGGCTCAGTTGCTCCGCGACACCCAGATAGCAGAATGAGCAGTAAAAGTGAAATAGTGATTAATCTACATTGTCTAAGTTTCATTTTAATGATTACTCCTTCTCTTATGTACAGCCACTTTACAAGAATGCCACACCAACCAGGCACTGCGTTCGACTATTAAGTCTTGGTTGATTTCGGTATATGTAATTATTTGGTAAAAGATAAGAATACCAAATGTTTTAAATAGTTAAATATTAATTTTTGATATTGAGAAAATTCATAAATTACTTATTATAATGGTTTCCGCTTCACCGCTTTTTTCAATCCTCTTTGGAGTCCCCTTCGGAACTACACACAGTAAGAAAAACGGAAACCATAAGTACAGCAATCAGTATAGCTTTCTTCATGACTAGCTTCCTCTTCTAAAAATGAATTTATAGTACTTTATGCTAAAAATAATCAGCCTGCCACATCTTATTCTTATTGTTATCTGGGAGATAACATTTTAAAGCATAGTCATTAAGGATATCGCCTTTTTTTCTGAACGGCTATAAATTTTAAACTTACAGAAAAGTTTCTTATTAAATCGATTGTAAAATTTAAAGAACACGTGTGATGGAAGCTTCCTTTGGGAATAACTGAGGATAAAGCTCCGGAAACAGATGATCCGAGAAATTTTTTTATGTATCTGAAAGTGTATGTATAGATTGCTCTATCAGGCTGCTCTATATCAGGCTGAATCTGGGGAGGACGTAACCATGAAATACACCGGCATTGCGCTTGTCATGTTGGCTGCCGTATTTTGGGGGATCAGCGGTGGCATTGCGGATATACTCATGGAAAAAGGGTGGGACCCCCTGATCATCTCTTTTTATCGAGGGGTTGTCGGGTTCATATTCTTCTTTGTATGGTTCATAACCCGCTTCCGGCAAAACTGGATCACCTCGTTGGGTTTTCATCTCTGGTCGGTGCTCGGAGGTATCGGGGTAGCGGGAAACTTCACCTTCTACTTCCTGACCATCCAAGATTCGAGCGTCGCTGTGGCGGCAACTTTGATGTACACGGCACCGATATTCGTCCTGTTTATTTCATTCCTCTTCGGTATGGAACAGTCAACGTGGTTCAAGTGGATTTGCGTCTTCTCCGTTGTCGTCGGCATTGTCCTGCTTACCGGTGCTTATGACCCGGCTTCCATTTCAACTGGCATATTCGGTGTGGTGGCGGGACTGATTGCCGGATTGTCATATGCCCTATTCATCTTCGGCTTCAAAAACGCCTCAGCCATCGGAGGTCCACAGACAGTATTGACCGTCGCCTTTTTAGCATTCTGCCTCATTCTTTTGGGGTTCATAGATATAACTGAGACTTTGAATGTATTGACCTCTGATGACATATGGTGGTTTCTGTTGCTTGGTGTGGTGGGTGCCGGTCTGTCATTTATCATCTATGTAATCGGCGTCCGTCAGACGACGCCGACGAATGCTTCCATGGTCGCCATGGTGGAACCGGTGACGGCTTCGCTGTTTGGTGTCTTCATTCTGGGGGCCGAACTTGGATTCATCCAATTATTTGGTATGGGGATCATACTGGTGACGATTACAGTGCTCAGCGTCAAACAATATGAGCGAAATATTATGTATACTTACGATTAGATTAAAATTTATAAAAGTAGCTGAAAGTCGCTTTAACATCAACGTTCAAATGCTTAGACCTCATTAAATCCCACCACATCCACCTGCCTGGATTCTGTTAAAAACTGTTTTAGAAGATGTAAGTGTGCTGCCCCGATGTATAGTAGTACTCTATCGTGCTTGGCTTGAATAAGTTCCATTATATTCTTATATATAATCAAATTCCGTTGATACCACCATCGCAACCAATCGATTCCTATATAATCTGTCCCCTCACCGATCTGGGCTAACCTCATGTAGGCACGATGATTATCACATGTATTTTCTATTGTGTTGATGATTTTAAGGTTCTCAATGATTGTATTGTTATTTTCAACTTGGCTATTCTTCATGAACATACCATAGACTTCATCATATACATTGGGTTGATGAAGTTTCGCCCACTCCATCACATCTCCCATACCTCTATTGCCGACTGAATCCATCCAATCTACTGCATTAAGTCTATCCATATCCAGATGCTTACCCAGCCGATACATCACTTGATGAACTTCATTTGATTCGAGTATGGACTTATCACTTAAATATGCTTGGTACTCATCGTCCAACAATTTTTGCTTATCTTTTGTAATTTCTACTGCTAAAGCGGTCGGTTTAAAGTCAGCGAGTAGATCTATCAGTTCTTGTAATTGATGCTGGTCTTCTCCCTCATTAAATGTGTCGATGTGGGCCACCATATCGAGGTTTGAAGTAAAGTGATAGGTGCCGACCAAAAGGACTTGTGGTTTCATATAAACACTCCAATATATATTAAATTTAAGTATCTCTCAGTAACACATGCATTCTGTAACCGTTGAAAGATACCCCACCTACTCTTGATGAATGGCTTTCATCCCTTCAGAATAGAATCCATTCCCTCAAAGCGTTTCATAATTCTAGTTTTTTCCTAACCTCCTTAGTTCATTTGCTTAATTACCATGTGCCCCCTATCGCTGATTAATCATTCCTGTATTTGTAATTATTTGGTATAGTATGAGTATAACAGATAAATCTTAATTTTTAGATATTAATATGGGAGTGTGAATCCTTATAATCTTAAATACAGAAGTGACAGGTACCGGAGAGCCTATTATTTTTCTACATACCGGATTGCAGACCGGAAAGGCTGAACTCGACCTCCAAAGAGAGTACTTCAATCAAAATTACCAAGTGATACTTCCCGATTTGCGGGGGCATGGAAAGTCAATATCCGATGATTTTTCCGATTATTTTAACCGCTCTGCCTGTGATCTGGCAGAGACGCTTGATGCATTGGATCTTCGTTCAGCGCATATTGTAGGATGTTCATTAGGGGCGCTTGTCGGTCTCGTATTTGCCAAACAATACTCCAACATGGTAAGCAGTTTAACTTTATCGGGCATCATGCCAGAAAAACCTTCTGATTGGGAAAAAATAAATCAAAATGAAACGGAGCAAATAGAACAGGTGTTGAAAAATCCTGATACTTTCAACTATTTTGACACAATTCATAAGGGTAACTGGCAAGCACTGCTAAAGATTACACAAGATCCCGATTGGTATCCTTTCAACACCACTTCAGATTTATCTATGATACATTGCCCCACCCTTTTTATTATCGGGGAACAAAATGTCAATGAAACAATAGGTGCTATCAAATATCCAGAAATGAACCCCAAGATACATACCGCAGTCATCCCTTTTGCTGGTCACACAGTACACTTGGATAGACCAGAAATTTATAATGAGATTCTGGAAATTTTCCTTAATGGATTTGCATTAAATAATGAAGACTAGTAATTCATTTTAGAGTGTTTCGATATATTCAACCGCTATATCTTAAAGTGGGATTGGATTATTGTTAAATGATATCAAAATAAATTAGAGGCGATATTCATATGATTCAATGTAGGCGTTTTGTTAATGAAGATGCTAAGGAGATTTCAGAATTGGTGAGGCAAACGTTAAAGCAAACAAATATTAAAGACTACTCCCAAAAATATATTGAAGATCAAGTAAGACAAATGGATGAAAACTTCTTTATTGAAAGAGCTCAATTCACAAACTGTTACGTCTTTGTAGATGAAAATACAGAAAAGATTGTTGGAGTCGGTTCTATAGGTGCGTATTGGGGAAGTGAGAATGAAAGCAGTTTGTTTACAATCTTTGTTTCTCCTGACTATCAAGGCAAAGGAGTTGGGAAGAGAATTATGGAGACCCTGGAAGCTGATGAATATTTCATAAGAGCAAATCGTATTGAAATACCTGCTTCCATAACTGCTTTGAACTTTTATTTAAATATGGGATATGATTTTAAAAATGGTTTAGGTGAAGTGGATGAAGAAGGTCTTTATCGTCTTGAAAAATTCAAATGAATCTATAGGCTCTCATCTATTTAAATTAGAGTAACTCTTAAAACCATTCTATTTTTGAAATTATTTAAAAAGATAAATCGTATTTATCTTAAACTATGTTCTGCACATACAACACGAAAAACCAGCCTATCTTTTTAAAAAGACGGCTGGCTCATTTTAATTTATGATACAAGTCACTCTCAAATTGAGTTTACCGATCTGCTGCCTGACAGAGGTGCAGGTCGGTAATATCTCATACCTTCTGTATTCTCCGCTCCCCTATGCTGCTTTAACTCTCGAGCGAATAACTGGATAGCCTAAATCTTCAATAGCTTTTTCAATTGCTTCAATTGTCGTCACTTCGGAATTAAACTCTGCCTTTACTCTGCTTGAGTTGAACATGACTTCGACACTGTCCTTTTCAACGCCGCTCAATCCTTTGAGTGCATTTTCTATTTTCTGGATACATGATGGACAAGTGAGCGTTTCTAGATTAATAACTGCTTTTTGCATAACCAATCTCTCCTTTTAAATTTGAAGTGTTCCTTTATTTCTATCTTTAGTATAACCCGGTTGCTTCATTAATAAATTGATCCATATCAAGTTTCATTCCTATTGTTGAGCATCTAATTGCGAAGATCGCTTCTCCTCTGCGTTTCTTGTCGATTGAGGAGATGGTGTCTTCAGACGATAGCTGAGGAGTCTGACACCATTCAAGATGACTGCAAAAACGCTGAGTTCATGTACTAACATTCCGATGGACATGCTCATCCAGTCACTGAACAGCAGCCCGGCAAACAATACGAGGACAACACCGACGGCAATGACGATGTTTTGCTTCATGTTGCTCGCAATTGACTGCGTCAGCCCCATTGCATGGGCCAGATGGCTGAAATCTGATTTCATCAAGACGACGTCCGAAGTCTCAATCGCAACGTCTGTCCCGCTGCCCATCGCAATGCCGATGTCCGCAAGCGCCAAGGATGGGCTGTCATTAATGCCGTCTCCGACAAATGCCACAATCTGACCGGCGTTCTGCATCTCTTTTATATAGGCAGATTTATCTTCCGGCAGCATATTGCCGTGTGCTTCGGTCAAACCCAGTTCGCCCGCTACTAGGTCCACTGTGCCCTGGTTGTCGCCTGAGAGGACGACCAAGTTCTTTGCACCGAGCCGTTTCAGTTTTTGTAGTTCTTGTTTTACGCCGGGTCTGACCTGATCTCGAATGCCTATGAGCACTTTCAATTCACCATCGATGGCAGTCAGGACCAGCGAGTTCCCATTCTTTTCGAAACGGGTGATATCCTTCTTGGCTTGTGGACTCAATATAGCATCTTCTCTCTCCATCAACGCAGCGTTTCCGACAGCCACGCGGTGCCCATTGACCATGGCAACAATACCTTCGCCCTTTACGACTTCAGTGCCGGTTACTGGAGATGCTTCCGTTTTTCCGATATCTGCCAACACAGCTTTTGCCAATGGATGATCTGATTCCCTTTCGACACTGGCCAAGTAGCTCAAAATCGTATCTTTCTCGGCTTCTGTGCCATAAAACGCTTTCTCTGACACTTCAGGATTGCCTACCGTGAGGGTACCTGTCTTATCGAAAACAATTGTGTCTACCCTGCTGAAATCATTGATGACTTCACTGCCCTTTAAAAGTACGCCGTTGCGGGCACCGTTTCCGATTCCGGATACATTGGAGACCGGGACGCCGATGACTAACGCGCCGGGACATCCTAAAACAAGAGCGGTGATGGCCATTTCTATATTTTGTGTAAAGAGCCAGATTACAACCGCAATAATTAACACTGCTGGAGTATAGTATTTGGAAAACCGATCGATAAACCGTTCTGCTTCTGACTTGGAATCCTGCGCATCCTCGACCAATTCGATGATGCGGCCAAAAGTGGTGTCTTCCCCGACACGATCCGCTTGAATTTGAATCGTCCCATTTTCTAGGATGGTGCCTGCGAATACATCCAACCCCTCCCCTTTAGTGACCGGGACCGACTCTCCAGTGATACTCGCTTCATTGATGTATCCTTCACCGGTCAGCACGGTGCCATCTACAGGGATGCTCGATCCAGTCCGGACCAATAGGATGTCACCTTCATCGACATCGAATATATCCACTTCTTCGAACTCCCCGTCTGCTGCCTGTTTTAATGCTCGCTCTGGTGCTATTTCAGTCAATTCCTTGATGGCAGAACGCGTCTTATTCAAAGAACGCTGTTCTAAATAGGCGCCGAATAGGAATAGGAAGGTTACGATGGCGGACTCTTCATAGTTTTGGATCAGGACCGCCCCAACTACCGCAATGGTCACCAGCACGTCAATGCTGACGACTTTCACTTTGAGCGCCTGATAGGCTTGAATGGCAATCGGGGCGATTCCGAGAATGGATGCGATGATGAGGGCCCCATTAAACAGAGTGGCATTGTCCAAGGCAAAATGTCCAAAGAAACCTAAGATGATCAGAAAACCGCTTATTACTGTAATCATATTCTTTTTACCTAAAATATACCTTTGCATGTTACTCCCTCCAGAGTTTGAATTATGTATGCAGACTTGATTAATTCCTTCTATCTTCAATATAGGACACTCTATGTCTAATTAACTTAACGCAGATCAATTTTCGGCACTCTTTTTGAATATCCTGTAAGAATATGAGGAATCATGTAAAAGATATCGGTTAAGGTTGTTTCAGATGATTCATGAAAGTACTTGTGGAGAATAGATGGGGAAAAGCAACTGGGTCTGGCAGGGGATGATGAAGAATAAGGTGCATCTACACAATCAAAAAGGAACCCTGTACCTTAAAATGGCACAGACTTCCCTTTTCCAACGGGTCATTACTGATGTTGACTAATTCTGTTCATCGTCACATAAATGGAGACTTGAGCTTCACTGTCATTCAGGAAGCCTATCATTTCATCCCCTCCAATATGGATGACATCATCTTTCGTTACAGAAATTTCTTCTCCGTCAACAGTAAACCTCCCCTCGCCCTTCAAAACATTCAGATATAGTTCACATCCTGGATGCTTATGCTCGGGCATCTTTTGGCCAGACAAAAAATTCAGGACGAATACCGTACAGTCGATTGTCTTGAATACATTTATCTTTGTGAACCGTTCTTCATTGAATTTCAGTGCAGATCCAATATATTTTTTCTCCATTCCCTTCATCTCCTTTGAATGCGTAGCTTTTCGTCAAAACATAAGTATAATGGCTGATATGATTACTGCGCTGTGTGCTACATGGTGCAAGGCAGCGAGTTCCATGGGATTATGGCCTTCCGATTTATAGAAGCGGTGTATGAGCGCAACTGCTGCGGGGAGTGACAGGAGTACCCACATTGATGAATAGACCAGAAGACTGCTGATATAAGTCAGAATCAGGAGGACAGCCAACAAGATTATGGCTCTTTCCCTGCCGATTCTGATGGCAATGGTCCTCCGTGTCGACCAATCCTTCTCTATATCGCGGATATTGTTGGTCAATACCATCGTTGCCATCAGTAATGCGAATGGGAGCGGATATATCAGCATCATCCAATCCATCCCGGCACCTTGTACAAGCATCGCAATGATGACGGGAAGCGGCCCCAGGGAGATGGCGGCTGCAACTTCACCAAGTCCGAGACTTGAGAGTGAACGTCGGCCCGATGAGTAGCAATAGCCTAACACGAGCCCGGTGATGCCAAGTGGAATGATCCAGAAACTGCTATTGGCAGCAAGCCACAGTGTGAGGATCGAAACGATGAAAACGAGCACAGCCGAAACATACGGCACCTGCCTGTAATGCGGTGTCAAAAACGAGGTGTATTGACTGTGGGCATACCATTTTCCTTCCTCCTGGCCTTTCATGAAATCGAAATAATCATTCAGCATATTAACTGCTGCCTGTATCAGTACACTGGTGATAAGTACTACTATGAAATGCGAAAAATTGAGTCCTGTAAGATGTGAGCCAATCAGCGTCCCGGCAGTCACCGGCATGATTGATGCCGTCAAAGTAACCGGACGGATGATGCGGAACCAGGTGGAATGGTAACTGAAGTCGGAAGCCATATTCCTGTATCCCAATAGATGAGCCATAATACATATCCCCTTTCTAAAGCATGAGCATAAGCGTGAGCAGAACAATGAAGCCCGCTCCCTCGACACTTTCCACGAAAACAAGGCCTGCCAATGAACGTATCAGCGGAGTGTAGTCTCCCGTGGACGCAGCCTCCCAAATGGTACCTTCAGAAAGTACGCGCATAGCGTATGGATAACCGATAAAAGTACCCCAAATCAAAGTCAGTACGCCTATGATGAGAGCTGAAAACCACACAATACCGTAATGGGTCTGCCATATCATACCGAAACTTTTCACAGGCCCGAGCCATGTTCCGAGCAGAATCCCCGTCAGGATGACTCCAGCGCCAATCATCGTGAAAAGATAATGACTATGTTTCATTATGGCCTTTATTGTCCTTCTTGCATCCTGCAGGGGGAAAATTTTTAACAAAGGAAAAACACCCCATCCGACGAAAAGGAGCCCCCCTACCCAATTTATAGCCAAAAATATATGGATCCAGAGCAGCGTCTGGTAGATAGTCCAATTCATCGGCTTTCATCTCCTCTATTCCATTATGAGTCGATTACAGAATAAATTCCTTGACCACGGTCAATTTTTATTGTTTACAAGCGCTCGAATAAATAGAAAAGAGACGAAAACCCATAAGAATTTTCATCTCTCTGTCTGCTTCTATATTTAAATGGCTTCTAGGACTCATCAGAGGAAACATGTTTCTTTATAGATTGATGACAGGCACTAAATTTCAAAAAAATTGTGTACATGATTTTCGTTATTTGGAGAAGATGATGAAATGTTCAGTAATACCTATTTATGGGCCCGCTCAACTGCAGGTCATTCAGAAGATTTTAACCTTTCCTTAAATACAAAAGCCCCGTCATTTGTTAAATGACGGGGCTACTTACTAACATTCTCATTAATCTGATGTAGTCGAATGTTGTCTATCCTAGTGCAACATCGAGAATCATCATAATGGTGAACCCGATCATAAGGCTCATGGAGGCAAGATCAGTATTTCCATTTTCCTGGGAGCCAGGGATGACTTCTTCAGCGACAACGAAAATCATCGCGCCTGCAGCAAAAGCCAATGCATAGGGCAGCAGAGGCTGCATGACGATGACTGCAAGCGCCCCCGTAATCCCGGCGATGGGTTCAACGATGCCGGATGCTTGTCCGTAGGCGAAACTTTTCCTTCTGGACATCCCTTCACGCCGGAGCGGCATCGATACGGCCAAACCTTCAGGGAAGTTTTGAATACCGATACCAATTGCCAGCGCTATGGCGCCTCCGAGTGAGGCAGATGGCAAGTCAGCGGCAACAGCTCCGAATGCAACCCCGACAGCCAGTCCCTCTGGAATATTATGCAATGTTATGGCTAGGACAAGAAGCGTGCTGCGTCTTTTTCGATCGGGATTAATACCTTCTGCCGACTCCATGGCCAATCCCGGATGAAGGTGTGGGAGAAGCTTATCGGCCAGCCAGAGGAAACCACCACCAGCTAAAAAGCCGATTGCGACTGGCGCCCAAACCGGTAAAGCACCGCCTTCAGCCTTTTCCAACGCCGGTGCCAGTAAAGACCAGAAACTCGCAGCAATCATGACCCCTCCGGCAAACCCGAGCATACTGTCCATGAATCGCTGGTTAAAACCTTTCGTTGCAAAAACAAGTGCTGCACCAAGGGCGGTCATGCCCCATGTAAAGAGTGTGGCAATAGTTGCTTGTAAAATTGGGTTCAATCCCAGAAAATAATCAAACATGCTGCATGAATCCTCCTTGTATAAATATTTAAAATATCTAGTTAATCTCCTATCTCTCCTATAACCATTATTCGTTACGCCTTAAACTCATCCAATAGGGTAACATCCCTTTAGTAAATTACGATTGCCCGACAGATCTTAACCATCAACAGAGGATAAAGAATCCCCATCCGATTTGTTGACAATCGTATTATACTCATTTCATGAGCATGAATATGATTTTTAGGTTACTCTAAATTATTATGCAATACAAGAAATAAATTGTAAATAATTTTGTCATTGTCCTCTTGACCGGATATTTTAAATCCATATATACGAAAAAGGCCAACGTATGGCGTAAGTCATACGTTGGCCTTCAGAATACATATTTTAATAGGCTTATAAATGTCTCGCGAAAGTATATTACTGTTCCAGGCCAAGTTCTCGGGAGCTTGATTCTCTGATTTCCTTCAACAATTCACTGTCTTCTATCAAAGAGTGTCCATATGAAGGAATCATTTCCTTTATTTTGGACGCCCATTTCCTTTTATGCTGTGGGAAATTTTTCTCCAGGACTTCCAACACGACAGATACAGATATAGAAGCGCCCGGTGATTCACCCAGCAGAGCAATGACCGAATTATCTTTGGAATGCACGACTTCAGTCCCGAATTGAATAAAGCCTCTCCCGTATTCTTCAGTATCTTTGATCACTTGTACACGCTTGCCGGCTACTAGCAGATCCCAATCTTCATCTTTTGCATCGGGAACGAATTTCCTCAATTCTTTCATCCGGTCCTCCTTATCCATCATGACCTGCTCAATGGAATATTTGACCAGAGGCATATTCTTGATGCCTGCCGAAAGCATCGTCACTACATTACTCGGGTTGATGGATTTGAAGAGATCTGAATTGGAGCCGTTTTTAAGGAATTTGGGTCCAATCGCCGCAAAAGGACCGAACAACAAGCTTTCCTCCCCCTGGATATAGCGCCTATCCAGATGCGGAACAGTCATAGGCGGCGTGTTCGGTGGCTCTTTCCCATAAACTTTGGCGTTATGCTTTTTGACTGCCTCAGGATTGCTGCAGACTAGAAATGCGCCGCTTATAGGGAATCCACCAAGATTTCTGCTCTCAGGAATTTTTGTTTTCTGGAGCAGCGGTATTGCATTGCCACCGGCCCCGATAAAGATATGATCCGCCACGTGATAATCGACTGTATCATTCTCAAGGTTACGCACTTTGACGCCCCACTTGCCGTCTCTTCTTCTCTCGAAATCAAGCACCTCATGATTATAATGAACTTGTGCATTGTCATGTTCACTGATGTTTTTCATTAATTTTCTGGTCAGTTCACCAAAATTGACATCGGTGCCCGAATTAATTTTACTTGCCGCGACAGGCTGATCGGATGGACGTCCTTCCATCATCAGAGGCATCCATTTCTTCAATACATTGAAATCCTCTGAATACTCCATACCTTCGAACATCGGCAGCGGAGACAATGCTTCATACCGTTTTCTTAAAAATTTCATATTATCCGTGCCTTGGACAAAACTTATATGAGGCAATGGATGTATAAACTCCCGTGGATTTTGTATTTCATTATTTTTAACTAGATGTGCCCAAAATTGCTTAGAGACTTCAAATTGTTCATTTATCTCTTTTGCCTTCTCGATATCTATCGAGCCATCTTCCTGTTCGACTGTATAGTTCAGTTCACACAATGCTGCGTGACCTGTTCCAGCATTATTTTTTTCATTCGAACTCTCCATCGCCGGCTGATCCAACTTTTCGAAAACTTTGATATCCCAGTCCGGTTCTATATTCTTTAAAAATGAACCGAATGTGCCGCTCAATACACCTGCGCCGATCAGGATGACACTCTTTGATTTTGAATTATCCACTTAATGACCGCCTTTCTTATTAAAAATGTCGCCTTTTAACACTGTAATTTTACTGATTCATAATGCACCCTATTTTGGATATAAGTATATTGATGAATATTCCATTTTATATCCATCCTCTATTTCTTTATATGATCCATGTATATCAATCCATCAAACTGTTCCTGGGGTATCATTTTATAATCGTGATATCCGACCCAATAAGCTGTATATTGATTTTTTTCGATAAAATCGCTCGTAGCAAAATCGATGAAAACATCTTCCTGAAGGCGGTTACCGATATACCCCTCTAATATACTATCCTTCTCTTTTCTCGGTGTAACATAATCCGTAGGATAGAATTCATAATCGTCGGATGCATTATAAAATAATCCTACATTATATACACTATACTTACTTTCTCGTAACAACGCACCAAAAGATTCCACGCGCTCATCTTCATTTTGCTCTACAAACGTTTCACTGAGATACTCTATAGAGGTCACATCATAATTCGAATGCAGATTCGCAACCCAAACAATTGCTTTGTCATTACGGTCCATTTGCTCCAACACTTTCTCAGACATTCCAATTTCACGATAATCGTTATACTCTGCCATCCCATTCTTAAAGGTAATATTTGAGTAGTACTTTTCAATGTTTTCCTGTCTTGATATGATATAATTTTGTGCCGCTGAAGTTAATTCACTAAAGAAGGTTTGGGTTTTAATATTCTCATATACATTGGTAGGCTGCTCCAAACGCCCTACTTTTTCTCCTTGGAATACCCCTTTAGAAAACCAATATCGTAAGGCGAATTCCGACCGCTTAAATTCTTCGGCAAGATCTAGGTCATGTTCAGAAATTTCCTCCACAATATTTTCTTCCAAGAGGGAAACAGAACTGGCACTATAGCCTGCAATATAGGGGGACCAATCCATAGGCAGTACTTCGACATTATCAACTGTCCCATCCAAGTACTTTTCAAATGACTCGTGTTGGTACTGAGTCACTACTCCATCTATCACTGACAAACCACTCTCTTGATAGTAATTAAATTCTGAGTCGCCTGTTTCCAAAAATAACTTATTGAAACCATGCTCTTCAGCCAAGTAATCGATAAGATCAGTTTTTTGTTTCGCGATTTCTGATGACCAATGCGTACTTTCACCGAGGATGACAATATCCTGTTCTCCGAGTATATCTCCGATCGCTTCAATGTCGTCGTCTAACTTATAGTACTCTTTAGGGGGTTCAGATTCTCCTTCACATCCGGATAACAGGACCGTAAGTAAAAAAGAGAGGCCTATTAATATATAGTCTTTAAAACTCATTTGATGATCGCTCCTCTATAATTATGATCTTTAAAATCAGTATATTTACGAGAATAAGTACGTCACCTATGGACTGAGATGAAGTTGCCAGCTTTACCAGTTATCGATATTGAAATCATATTATAAAGTCATGGCGATTTCGATATATGTAATTATTTGGTATAATGTAAGTGTAACAAATATTTTAAACATTTAAACATTTTATTTAATTGCATATAAAGTTTCAGCGTAGATAGGAAATTACGAAAAATATAATTCAATGTTGATCATAATCTGCAAAAAACACTTAATACAGGAACGTTTGATAACCATTCATATACTATTTTATTTGGCTTTTATTGAATTTGAAGGTTTGTCTTAATAATGTTTTGAAAGAGAAAATATTGTTGTAATATAATTTTTGATGACTATGTACATTAGTTTTAAAATCAGTGTGATTAAAGTGAAGAAATTTGGAATACTGATATTGAAGGGAGATATAGAATCTATATGAAAAGGTTGTCTTGGATGGGTGAAGCCTCATTATATAGTATACTCCTTTCCATCATTCTCTTTATGGTTATTATGTTAAGGGGAACCCTTATTGGATTAAATACAACTATAGAAATATCAATAATTATTATATTATTAGTGTTATCCTTCATTTTCTCTGTATGGAGTCTTCTAAAAAAAACAGAAAGCAATATTATTCCAGTCGTATCTCTCTTTTTAGCAATCGCATTCGGCATCTTCTTTTTATTTATTTATATCATATCAGGTATGACGGCTGATCAAAGGTAAGAATAAATAGCTTGATTTGTAAGTTCCCAGAAGCCATCAACATACTTAGTAAATCATTGAATTATTGGATATGTTTAGAAGAATATTGGTTTTCATAAGAGGCAATGAACTGTCTAGCTTATTTTGACGAATGAAAAACATAAAAGCAGTCGCGGTAAAATTGGCCTTTTTCGCGACTGCTTAATTATTTACTTTGGTAAAATATAAATATATTTAATCAACAGGTTCATTATTGACTTCTTGGTAATCGAAAATCATAAATCCTTGTGGTGTTTCAACGATACTATATTCTACTTCTGTTAATCGTTTTCCGTTGGAGGTTGCATGTGAATATTTTCTGGTGGTCGTTACTTCATAGGTATTCCCATCCGATTGAGTAACATCTTTAACATTTATACCGTAAGTTTCATGGTTCCGATAATTTCCTGAATCTTTATTGGCAGAGATTTTTTCAAAATTAGGGGAGTTTTCGCGAGTGAAGGTCATAATGTCTTCTGCATTACCATTGTAGTAGGCCATCAACTCTTCAATATACCCTTCTATAAAATGAGTGATTCTTTTCTCTTCCTCACTCAATTCGCCTGTCTCTTCGGAGTCTGGGTCGGCAACCTGTTCAACATCATCAGGCACATCATCCATCGTCATTATATCAACGATCTTCTCGCCGGCTTCATTATCATGCAGCCAAAAAGTACCGATGACTGTGGAATCTTCCTTGTCTTCTATTTCATATTTCATCAATTGCTGGCCGCTCACAGGTCCGCCTTCTGTTTCATACACATCGACATCCGGTGTGCCTAATGCATCGACCACTTTTTCATACGGCAATCCGGCATAATACATTACATTGGTTACAGTATTCTCTTCTGGATTCGCCGTTTCTTCTGTCTGTTCATCTTCATTTATAAATGGACCGGGGTCTGAATAATTGACGCCCAGATTGCCATATATGACTACAGGTCCACCATGCCCTGGGTAAATCAGATCATAAGACCCGTATCGTGCCTCTACTTCTGCACGGGACATCCCTTCAGTAATGACATCTTGTGAAAATGTCAGGTTTTCCGTCTTTACACCGTCCGGATCAAATAATGTCTGCTGCACTGAGTTGGAGTGGATGTCGAATGCAGTTGCATTCTGCTTATTATTACTCTCATCTGTTTGGCCGTCGGAACTTTCTGTTGTTGACTCATTTCTATTATTCTTGCTTTCTTCAGTTGGTTCTTCTGACGAAGCACCAGCATCCGGCTCTTCATTGTTTTTTTCGTTCTCTGAAGCGTTGGTATCGGCATTGTCCCCAGAATCCTGCACTGACGCCTCTTCTGTACCGGTTTTTGTACTATCAGCCTCATCATCGGATGCTGCGTCTGATTGGCAGCTTGAAAGTATGAGTAACGATAAAATTGAAAATAAAACTAATCGCATCAAAACGCTCCTTATATTGAATTCATTCGATTTTTTCAACCACTTATTATCTTTCTACCCGTAATATATCAGCCTCAGTCTCTTAATTTTTTTGGAGAGTAAAGCAGTCAGGCCCATTCTATCTCGATGACCATAAAAATGCTGCAGGTTGTATAACCTGCAGCATTTTCTGTCTTACACCTAAAAACTCACACTATTTTCTCTCGTATGACCAAGTCCATTCTGATCCGTCTGAAGAGAAATGATATACATATTCACCCATCTGATCAGTTAAATGAAAATCATAAGTGCCATTGAGCACTGGGGTTTCATTCAATTGCTCGGGGTTATTATGTGCCAGATCAATTAATTCATACGCTGTGAAATTCTTGTTCGTGCCATATACCCACTCCCAATACATGCCGTCGTAAGAGAAATCAAATTCGTAACCATCATAGTTGAAATTATGATGATAAGGGGTTTCCTGCAATGGCGCTTCATTCAGTGTCTGCGGTGAATACATGGCGAGATTGGCAAGGTCCTCCTGCATGCCGTCCATATTTTGACTTGAATCCATGTCTTGTTCCTGACCATCCATATTGGATTGTTCGGCCTGCATTTGCTGTTCTTTTTGGAAAAGTGCTGCCACAGCTTCATTAAATTCTACTTGAGACAATTCTCCAAAGTCCTTCTTATAGGCCAACTCATTAATTTTGTCCTGAGATTCCTGGGACATCCAAGTCGGATCAAAATCCGTGTTCGCCCAGCCATCTCCATCCGGATCGGTTTCAGCAGGCAGTACTTCCCCCCAGACCGTTTTGGCACCGGCTTCCTCTTCTGCTTGTGCTGTACCGCTTAATCCTGTAAACATCAATGTCCCCGCTACTAATGTCGAACTGAGAAAAACTGATCTCTTAATCCAACAACTTCCTTTCATTGATTATGATTATTTCCAATTTAAGGATAACTTACATTTATAATTAATTCAATTGTATGTATTTTCAGTCATTAATGATGCGATAGGAAAATTATAAAGAAGGGAGGATCAAGGATTATGGCATTTTGCATCTTGATACGCCCAGCCAGAAATGTTCATCCATTTCGAATATCAAGTTCCTCTCTTTAGAGAAATAACTAAATATAATTTTTCGTATAATCACAATAGATAACAACGACGAGGCGAGTTAATGTATAATGTACGTTTAACGGAAAGTGTACTGTATTGCTGTTATTTCAGTGAACATCCGTTTATTCAGGAGACCAACCAGGCAATTTTAATGCTATAGTCGGGACTTTAAATAAAGTAACCGTCAGAGGATACACGAAATAGAATCAAGGAGAAATTAAAATGAAGTTTACAAGTATTATCGAAGAACCCGGAAGTACCCACCGTACTTCCGATAGAAAAAAATTACGATTCAACGTCGAAATGACAGGAGGAAAATCATGACTGCAGAAAATGAAAATACTAGTTTATTTTCCCTCCGTTCAGTAGGATCTCTGATTGTTCTAGTTGTATTGGGTGCATCACTGCTTTGGGTGAGCTTCAATATGGAACTGCCCTCACCAGAAGCGTTGCGTGAAACCATACTTGACTATGGTTGGGCCGGCTGGCTAGTGTTTCTCGGAATCACTTCCGCAATAGCCATCACACCTATTCCCGTAACGGTGCCAGCCCTGGTGGCAGGGTCCCTGTATGGCTTGATAGAAGGAACACTACTTTCCTTCTCCGGCGTGATGCTCGGTTCCTGGATCGGTTACTGGTTAGCTCGTGCTTTAGGCCAGCGCATCGTTTTCCGTCTTTTAGGCCGCCACAGTACCATCGTACAAAATTACCTAAGCAATGCAGGATTCTGGGCAATGTGCACTGTAAGGTTAATGCCTGCATTGCCCTACTGGCCAATAAATTATGGAGCTGGTGCTTTAGGTGTGAAACAATATGCATTCGTGTCCGCCACCTTTGTTGCTTCCATACCCGGTCAAATTTCTCTAGTTGCGTTGGGAGCATTTGCATCAAACCCATCAATTTTCCACGGCACAGTATTGGTCATTGCTTGGGTTGCGGTGTTGGTGTCGACCTGGATTTCTTATAAATACTGGCGGAACACAGCCCCTGATCGAAAGGATGCATAATCGATAGAAGAATAGGATTAGCTTTATATTTTGGTGCCAGTTGAAAAATCCCGATCAATGCACATTTTTGTAACATGTGCATTAATCGGGATTAATTGTTTCAGTTATTCATTGGATGTGCTTATTTCATTCACCGCAAGGATTGCATTAGCGATTTCTTCAGGAGTGATTTTATCGTTCAAGTTAGAAAACGTATCTCCAGGATCTGTCGCAAGCTCTCCAACTTTAACAAGATCTTCGAAACTGGTATTTTCCAGATGCATTTCTTTTAGGGTAGTAGGCATGCCTATACTCTTGTAAAAATCGATATATCTATGCAATGTTTTATCTGAAGCATTCTCAAGGACTAATTGTACAAGAGTGCCATAAGTTACCTTCTCCCCGTGCGAGAGATTGTGGATTTCTCCTGAAAGAGAAGTGAAACCATTGTGGATGGCATGGGCTGCAGCCAATCCGCCGTTTTCAAAACCAAGTCCTGAAAGCAGTGTATTCGCTTCTATAACCGCTTCGACGTGAGGTGTCACCAAACCTTTGGATGCAGCTCGGTACGCAGAATCACCATATTTGAACAATGTTTCCTCACACTTTTCCGCAATGGCAATCGAAGCCAAGGTAGGTTGTCCCCCTACCATGTTCTCACCATGGCTTTTTAGGGCTGCTCTTGCTTCTACCAGAGTCGCCATGGCATCACTCATTCCTGAAGCAAAAAGTTTTATCGGAGCATTTACGACTACTTGCGAATCGATGATGATCAGATCAGGGTTTTTATCATAAAACTTATAACCTGTAAATTCACCGGATTCTGAGTAAATTACAGAAAGCGAGCTTGACGGCGCATCAGTTGAAGCTGTTGTCGGAACAATTATGACTGGCGCTTCCAGACTGTCAGCTATTGCTTTTGCAGTATCCAGCGTCTTACCGCCGCCTACCCCAACCACTGCATCAGAGCCCTTATTTTCAGCCGCTTCACTCAACCTATCAATCTCTTTTTCCGAGGCTTCGCCATTAAAGGCTTCGTAGTCAAAATCTATATCGGTATCTTTAAAGCTTTTTATAATTGTTTCGCTGGTGATCGACCAAACCATATCATCGGCTATAATCAGTGGGCTTTTGGCCAGTTTACGGGTTTCCTCACCCAGCTCCTTTAACACGCCCGCTCCCTGGACATATTTGCCTGGTGATTGAAATATCATTCTTGCCATTTTATAACCTCCCAATAGTTGAACATCTATTAGTGACTTTACCCTTTAAGCAAAAAATTATGCCTCTGCCATAGTCTGTCAAAATATGGTGGACAGTCCTTCTACCAGATATTGACCATAAAAAGTGAGCTTCAGATTGCTGTACGGAAAGTTCTTTCCACCTTATTTCTTCTTTAATTTGATCCGATAGGACAGGCACTCATCCAACGATGCGATTTTTTGAAATGCGCCTGTCTCAAAATCCATTGCTCCTGAAGGATAATAGGCTATAATCTGTAATCCTGCCTTTTTGCAGAGCGTATAAATCTGCTCGGGTGAATAGCAAGCAAGGGATTGTGTGATCGCTTCTTTCTCTTTGCCTTTTTCCCACCAAGTATCGGTCATTCTATTTCCGGTTTCGTCATAATCATACTTTCGAATAATGTTTCCTATACCAAACGGGTACATTTCCTGTCCAGCGATTTTTTGCCAGTATAGAGGCTGGTAGATATCTATTAGTGCGTACCCATCATCACTCAGCCAATTGAAGATCCGTTGCAGCAAAAATGACTGATCGTAGTCATTGCCGACACCAAATCCATCAAGGTACAAAATCAGATCGAAATCTTGTTGTAACTTTATTGTATTGAAGTCGCCACACAGCACTTGAACATTTTGATGAGCATGTTTTTTCGCATAATCACAAATTTCCTCCACCAATTCTACGGTTACTATTTCTCTATCGCGGCGCGCCAGTATATTTGCTATATCACCGCGTCCTGCTCCCAACTCCAAGACCGTTGTAAAAGGCCTCCCTACTTGTTCGAGCAATACTGGAACCTCTTCTTCAAAGAAGTAACTGGGCGGGTAGGCGGACTTGGATGTCATTAATTCAAATTGTTTTCTATAGTAGGTTTCTGCCCAATTTGTTTTCATAATCTCTACTCCTTGTATTTTTTTAACCAGCACTTCAAGTGTAAATTTACTGTTCATCATATCATCTTTTGACTAGCAGATATTCATATATAATCAGTCTCAGATACATTTTCAAAATTAAATGAGGTAAATTTCAATTCATTTGACTGAATATTAAGAATAACATAGAATGGAGATATTCATGGTTAATATGGGTGTTTCACAGCTCCATGAATCATTTGTATAAGCAAGGCGCCTTATATAAGCATCAACGCATCATCAAAATTGATAAAGGGGATGTTTTAATGGGCAAGGTAAATCTTCAAGTCGCAAAAGAGATTATTGCAGCGGCTGAGAAGCAGGCAGAAGATATCGGAGTTAACATGGTGATATCTGTTTTGGATGAGGGAGGTAATCTGATTGCGACACATCGCATGGATGATGCCTGGCTCGCAAGTATTGATATCGCGCAGAACAAAGCCTGGACTTCTGTAGCGTTGAAGATGCCGACTTCGAATCTCGCAGAGGCAACGGTCCCGAATGCCGAACTCTATGGTCTGAACACCACCAACCAGGGCAAGATTGTAGTATTCGGGGGCGGCTTCCCTCTTGAAAAAGATGGCAAGGTCATCGGTGCCGTGGGCGTAAGCGGCAGCAGTGTCGAAAATGATACTAAAGTATCCAGAGCTGGTGTAGATGCCTTCGAAAAAATGGATCTGTAATTCCATGATCCTCTGAAAAACATTGTATCGAGGCCGGGGACCCTATCACCGACCTCGATATTTTACTGTCTCCCTTCAATAAATGTGGCCTTTTTACATAAGTTTTAGAATGATGCGTCATGCTGATTTGAATCCAATCTACCGTCCTGTACCACTAGTTTATATGCTATCCACCCGATGATCACGGTCATTATCATCAACCCGGCATACATGAGCCACATATTCTCCAAAAGACCAGCCTGCATCATGGCCGCTGTCACATTCGTCAATGCATGCAGCACGATTGCTGCCGGGAACAGCCACCATTTCCCTTTCTTCATCACAGATGTGAATACAATGATGGACAGGCCGATATGCACAGTGATCGCAAAGATTCGTTCCACAATCGAAAGTATATAGGTGAAGGATGATGTGCCTGCAATCGATTCGATGAGGGCTGGCGGCAGGTTATCGACCGCACTGCTGCCATTGTTGATCATAATGCTGAAGACGACTGAATTCAGCATGCCGAGTCCTAAAACAATGATGGCTTCAATGCCGCCATGGCCGATGCCGTAGGATACTGCCGAATCCATTCTTTTGTATTTGCGCTTCATCATCAGAAAAGCTGTAAGACGCCCGGTCTCCTCAAATATCCCCGCAGCCAGTACACCGTACAGCACATAGAGCCAAGGCGATTCTTCAAGCAGCGAAATCGTGCCATCCATTGCGGGCTTAAGCACCAGAAAATGACTGATCTGCTCAAGCACCATAGCGAATAAGATGAAGATCGCCGCACCGATCAATATAGGGATCCAGCGGATCTTGAATCTGCGCCTTAATATAAGGATGAAGACAAACGGTAGCAGAACCGAAGCTAAGCCTGCCATTACCATAAAAATAATTTGTGTAGTAGCAACCATAAAGTCCCCCTCTTTTTACTTAATGATAACAATAGCATACAGGAAATGGAATGCTGACCAACCACCAATGATTATCCTTCTTTACAGCAGCATGCTATTTTTCTTTTCTATTCATCTGCAGATGGCGGCCTTTATAATATTTATTTGATATACTCGACATGAAAGGCCCATATATAGAAACGGAGCGTAATCATAATGACGATCACGGTTAAAAGAAGTACCAATTCAATCGGAATGGGTACAGGTTTGAACATCAAGGCTGACGACAAAAAAATCGATAGAATCTACCATGAAGAAGAAAAGGAAATTGAACTAGAGCGCCCTGTTGCAGAACTGAGCGTTTCCCGCGGATTGTCCCGAAGCAATACGCTCAAGGTGGCCGATGAAGAGTATATCATCATACGCTCTACCCTATGGCGCACACTGTCCTTAGTCATATTAATCGTCCTATTAGCCGTCATAATGCTTCTTGTCGATACCTTTTTCCATCAGGCCATCGCCTTTTTGGGACTGCTGCTTTATGCTCTAGTTGCTGAATATAGTTTTGAACAGTTCAGATTGGAAAAGGCAGAATTTGAAGCGCACACTGAATTTTAAAGAGTTCTTGCATGCCTTTCACGATGCTGACTGAATAGAAAGAAGTAAACACCGGTCAATACAATTAAGCCACCTACCACTTGAAGCAGCGTCAAACTTTCGGAGAGTATGAAATAGGCAAGAAATGATGCCCCCACAGGTTCCAGAAGCATAGCCATGGAAACAGTCGCAGGACTCAACTCGTTAAGCAGATAATTGAATATCACATGGGCAATTGTCGGAAGGAGTGCGAGCAGAAGAAACAAGCCCCATTCCCGGGATTCATATCTGATTAGTTCAGTACCAGTCACAATATTGTAGATCAACAAAAATATGCCGGCAATACTGAATACAAGGAAACTGTAGACCCAGTGCGTAAGATTCCGGACTGTATTCTGGCCTATCAAAAAATACGCCACAACAGCCATGACGCCGAGAAAAGAAAGCATGTTCCCAAAAATGGCACTCAAGTCCGTGAAGCTGAAATCACCCCAGCTGATGAGAACAACACCAAAGAATGAGGTGAAGACGGCTGTTAGCATCCTTGCCGAGACTTTCTCTTTGTATAAAAGGTAGGCGGCAACCATTGCGACAAGCGGCTGCAAGGCAAGGATGACAGTTGAGCTTGCAACGGATGTCAACTGAAGCGAAGCAAACCAGAATCCAAAATGCATGGCCAAGAAGAGCCCCGCCGCCATCAACGCCCACCACTCTTTTATGCTGGGCCTCGATAATTCTCGCCTGTACTCGAAGACAATCGGCGACAGCAAAATGCCAGCAAACAGCATTCGGTACATGCTGATGATGCTCGCAGGGGCTGCTGATAATTTCACAAAGATTGCAGCAAATGCAATGCACACGACAGAGAGGGCCAGTAATGCCACTACAGATTTTTTCATCATTACACTCTTTCTGAAGCATATTTTAAGACTTAATAGACTGATTATTCGATCGATTAAAGAGTATCATATTTTTGATTCAACGGTTGTGGCTTCTTAGTTATTGAAGAATTAACTATCTATAGAATCTGGAGTGGAACCGATGGAACACCATATGCACCTATTCAAAACCCCCTTCAACATGATCCAGTCAGGATATAAAACTGTGGAAGTAAGATTGAATGATGATAAGAGACGCAAATTAAAACCTAATGATACGATACACTTCACTGTACTGCCTGAAGAGGATCAATCTGTAACAGTGACTGTGGAAAAGTTGGAGACTTACCCTACTTTTAAGGATATGTACACCAGTATAAGTGGCAAAGAGCTTGGTAATGACCGCGGTGAAACAATCGCAGAAATGATCCGGAACACTTATGACATATACAGTAGCGAACAAGAAGAGAAATGGGGTGCGGTTGCCATCTACATCAGATTGGCCGCCGATTCTCCAGACGATTAAAATATAGACAGGAGGGGCAATATGTATTGTGAAGTCTTTGATGAAATTATATCAATCATGCATAACGACTACTCGGGGCATCTGGACAAAAAAGGATGGGACAATCCGGAAAAATTCAAGTCAAAAATTCTCAATATGACAGCAGATGGCTCACTGACACAAGATAAGTTTGTAGAGATCGTGAATGATTATCTAGTAGATTTTAAGGATAAGCATGTCTACTTCACGATAAAAAATAATGAGATACGTGACATCGGGTTCAGAACAAGACGATTTAAAAACCGCTTATATGTTACAAAATCAGATGACAACACAGACCTTGAAACAGGTGATGCGATTCTGGCTTTAGATTATGAACCGATTGGAGATTTAGCAGTCAGACACTCAAGGGAATTGTTAGATAGCATCCATGAGAGAGAGAATTGGACTCCAATCATCTCCAAATATTCCACATGCACTACCGAGAAGAAAGATGGCAGCATTCATACATTTGATTTGACGGCGCATCAATCTCGATTCAACCCGATACCATTCCGACGGACATGGCTGGATGATGCCACCCTTCTTCTGAGGCTCCCCTCTTTTTCGGATACTGAAAAAGCAAACTCATTCATAAGAAGGCATGAAGAGGAAATTTCACGTGCCTGTAATATGATTGTCGATGTCAGACAGAATGCAGGGGGCAATGCTCAATCATTCAAAGGCTTGCTACCCTACCTGTACCCTGAAGGTGACAACACCGTCAAACTCGAGCAGTCCCGGCAATTGTTCAATTGTACAAAACGCAATGCTGAATTGACAAAGAGACTGGTATCACGATTCATTAAAACTTTGGATGACAAGGAAGCTGAAAAGGATCTGAGCGATTACATCACAAATATGTATGACAATGTAGGTGAAGGCTTTAGATTTTTAGATGAAGAAGATGAAGTGATATCAATCAGCGGCACCAGATATCCAAAAAAAGTAGTGGCTTTGTCGGATGTAACTTCAGGCAGTGCTACAGAAGGTTTCTTGGAACTTTGCAAAGATTCTCCAAAAGCCACAGTTGTGGGAAGGGCTACCGCAGGCGTCAATGTCTACTCCAACCTTGTCATAGAAGAATGGGCCGGTCTATTTGAGTTGTATTATCCTACTTCAAAAATGCCGGAAAGACCTGACGGGAACGCTATATCCGAGTGGGATGCTGCTGTTAAGCCGGATATTAATATCCCATGGAACCCCCGTCATATCACTGAAGATCCAGACTTAGAAGCAGCAATGGTTTTTATTGACAGAAGTCATTAAAAGTATCTTAATTTAAATTCTCCAGGAGGTGGCACCATGACTGCTTCACAATTGATCATATTGCTGTTGATTGGCTATATGATCTTTACAATAGACAAAAAGAAGAATAGTTTTCCTGTGCCGGTAGTCCTTGTGCTGATCGGCATCGGCTTATATTTCATCCCCTACTTTTCATCCATCAACTTGACTGAAAACACTATCTATCATATTTTCCTGCCTGCCCTTTTATTTACATCTGCCTATCAGTTTCCAGCTGATAAGTTCCGGAAGAATGTCGGCATCATCGCATTCCTTGCCACTATCGGAATCATGTTGACGGTGGCGATACTCGGCGCCGCTATCTACGTTTTAAGCGGTCCGTTCGTCTCCATATCCCTTCTTGGTGCACTGGTCATTGCTTCAATTCTCACTCCGACCGACCCTGTCTCTGTTGTATCGATCATACAGAGCGCCTCAGACGATGAGAAAGTGGCGGATGTCGTTGAGGGCGAATCCATGATCAATGACGGCACAAGCATCGTCATCTTCAGTACGCTTGCCGGCATGTATACCGGGAGCCAGACATTCGGGGTATTCACTTTCCTCGGGGAATTCCTCTTCGTCTCCCTAGGTGGTACGCTACTCGGCGTTGCATTTGGCTGGCTGATGAGTAAGGCAGTACACTTCATCCATAACAGGCAGTATCAAGTCATGCTTAGCATCATCTTGGCCTATGGCTTATTCAACCTTGCTGAAGCCGTTGGCGTATCTGGTGTCCTCGCAACAATTTTTGCCGGTATCATGCTGTCGTTCGAGTACAGCCGTGCAAGCAAAGAAGATCATTTCAGGGAGGCGCTTGATGGGTTTTGGGGAGTCGTTGAACTATCTGTGTTGTCCCTTCTTTTCTTACTGATCGGTATAGAAGCGGCTAAATTCCTCATCTTCGACGCATGGGTTTTTGCCATCATCATCTTTATTCTGGCACTCGTGACCCGCTTCATCATCATCATGTCGACTACGCAGATATTCCCAAAATGGCGCCATCATATAAGTTGGCGCGAGTCCACCCTGATTTCATGGGCAGGACTGAAGGGCTCGATGTCGGTCTATCTGATACTGAGTCTGTATTCCCAAACGGACTCCTCAGACTCTGCAATGATCATCTCACTGGCATTTGCAGCGACCCTCGCTTCGCTGGTGATACAAAGCCTCGGCGTCTCGCCCCTATCTAAGAAGCTACTCAAATAGACAATCATCTAGACATCGAAATATATATGATGATGAAGCGCGCATCCTTCATTGAAGGCAGTATGACAATTTGCACAACTGGATCGTGATAAGTAATCACGGATTGTGTGGATATGTCCACACAATCCGCACAGTATGGCAGATGTATGAAATTCTTCTTTCTGCCATACTTCCCTATCGTGATCCGCTTCTTCCTGGTGGCACTTGTAGCATGGATAATATGTATTACAGCATTTGAACTTGATTGCTACGATGTCATTCTCGGAATGGTAATGGATGCATCTCGTCTGTTCATCAATCGGTGAACCATGGATTCCATTCATTGAACAGCACCTCTCCTTATTCCCTTCTAGGGTTGGAATATAATAGTAAAACCGTTATCATTGAACATACCATAAAGTAAATGATCTGACTATTCAATAAGTTGAGGCCCCGCATTTCGCGCTAAAGTTTCTGCTTATAAGAGGATTATTTTAACCTGAGCAATTCACTATTCAATGGAGTGCATGCGTATGAAAAACCTAGCCATTATTCTCACACTTCTAGCTTCATGCCTTCTTACGGGATGCGGCAATGAAGCAGATGAACTTTCAGGCAGATCATTCAATCTTATCTATCCAACCACTCTTCCTAGCGGTCAAAGTAATCACCAAGGGTTGACCGTCCTTACTTTCAAGGAAGGAACGGTTGAAACACCGTACATGAAGGATGCCGAAGGAAAGTATGCCTTGGAAGAAGACGAACTCAAGGTGGTCTTCCAAGAGGATTCGCAAAAATTGAACATCATTTTTGAAGATTTCGACGCCAGCACTAAAAACTACAGCACATACTCTGCCATCATAGAACAAGCAGAGCTCAAAACATCAAGTGATCAGAAAGCGCGGGGCTTATCCAAATTGAAACAGATATTCAAAGTGGATTTTCCGGTGGAATTCCTGGAGAGGTAGAAGGTCCGATCTTTATTTTATAGGCCCTTCAATACAGAATACCCCATAATAAAAAGGATGCTCATTGTGAACATCCTTTTTTCATCTGTCATTACAGAGCTGTAATACCGCCGTCTATGACAAATTCTGAACCAGTAGAGTATCTTGCTTCATCTGAAGCTAAGAATACCACCATATCGGAAACTTCTTCAGGTTGTGCAACACGGCGCATAGGGATTGTCTTCTTAAATTCTTCAACCGCTTCTTTTACACCTTCTTGCTCAAGCATCGGTGTCTGGATTACACCTGGGTGAACAGAGTTTACTCTGATGTTGAATGGAGACAATTCACGTGCACTTGCTTTCGTAAGTCCGCGTATAGCGAACTTCGTATCAGTGTATGCTGGAGCGCCCCCTACCAATCCATTCATTGAAGAGATGTTAATGATGGAACCATTTTTCTGTTCTTTCATGAGAGGTGCTACCGTTTTAGTTCCGAGGAAGACGGAAACTTGGTTGATGTTTACAATTTTCATATAATCATCAAGTGAAGTATCTTCAAGTCCTTTATTGTAAGTGATACCGGCATTGTTCACGAGTACATCTACATGCCCGAACTTCTCTACGACTTGATTAACTACATTTTTCCAGTCTTCTTCATTAGACACATCATGCTTGATGAATAGAGCGTTTTCGCCAAGCTCTTTCGCAGCAGCTTGCCCTTTTTCTTCATTGATGTCTGTAATTGCAACTTTTGCGCCTTGTGCGACTGCTTTTTCAGCATGCAGTTTGCCCATGCCTTGTGCCGCTCCGGTAATGATAAGTACTTTGTCTTCTAATCGTTTCATTAATATGATGCTCCTTGTTGTTGGGATTATCTTTATTATTCCAGATTTCACTATGTTTGTGAAACGATATACTCATGGAATAAGTAAAATTCAAAGATTTGTTACAATACGATGAACTGAGTTTAGTTGTGTAAAGTAAGGGAATATGATTTTAGAGTCAACCGATGTTTATCCGGTTGCAATACTACGTGATTAATCAGTAGCCTGCATTAAATTATTGCAGTGCTGTAAATATAGGAGGAAAATCATGAATCAATATCAAAAACTCAACAAAAGTTTCATTAACGGCGAATGGGTTGATGGTGCTGATGAGAAGAAGACTGAAATGACGAATCCATATAATGGTGAAACATTGGCCGAAGCCACCATGGCTTCTGTCGATCAAGTCGAAGAAGCGTTCACAGGTGCAGCCAACGCACAAGATGCATGGGGTAAAAATCCCGCCAAAAGAAAAGAAGTGATGGAGAAGGCCATCCAATATTTCAAGGATAATGAAAAGGATATCGTGGAAATGCTTACGCTAGAGTCCGGCAGTACTTCAGTTAAAGCAGGACTTGAATTCAACTTGACTGTAGGCGTCATGGAGGAATCGCTGACGATGGTCGATAAAATCGGCAAGTTTGAAGAAAAGGAATCGATCATCCCTGATAAGGTCAATGAGAACTATCGCTTGCCGCAGGGTGTCATATCCTCGATTGCACCATTCAACTTTCCATTATATCTATCCATGAGGACGATTGCCCCTGCCCTTGCACTCGGCAATGCTGTCGTGCATAAAGCTGATATACAATGTGGACTGGTATCCGGT
Organism: Salinicoccus jeotgali; assembly: GCF_039538805.1. GTDB lineage: Bacteria > Bacillota > Bacilli > Staphylococcales > Salinicoccaceae > Salinicoccus > Salinicoccus jeotgali. Next base: position 29,809 of record NZ_BAABCK010000012.1, read on the forward strand.
TCAGTCATCGCCAAGGCATTTGAGGAAGCGGGCTTGCCTGCTGGCATCTTCCATTCCATCCTCTCACGTTCCAGCGTCATTGGCGATATCATGTTCAATCACGACGTCGTCGGCCATGTAAGCTTTACCGGTTCTACACCTGTCGGACGCCACATCGGTGAAGTTGCCGGTGAGTTGCTGAAAGAAGTCTCCCTGGAACTTGGCGGCAATGGTCCGATGGCAGTCATGAGCGATGCGGATGTCGATAAGGCGGTGGATGCAGCGATCTACGGTAAGTATCTGCACCAAGGACAGATATGTATGGCAATCAACCGCATCATCGTGCACGAAGATCTATATGATGAATTCACAGAAAAATTCGTAGAGCGCTCCAAAAATATAAAATACGGAGACCCTAAAGATCCAGAAGTGGTCGTTGGTCCACTGATCAACAGCAAGCAGATGGAGAAGTCTCTCGATAATATCCAGACTGCTAAAGATTCCGGTTTTGATATATTGCTTGAAGGCGAACAACAAGGTAATGTATTGACCCCTACTGTAATCGGTAATGTAGAGAATGACAGCGAACTGGCACAGACTGAAATGTTCTCTCCTATTGCTATAATAATCAAGGGATCATCCGATGATGATATCATCAAAAAATCAAACGATACCCAATATGGGCTCAGCTCTGCCATATTCTCACAAGATGAAGAAAAAGCACGCCAATATGCGCTTGAGCTCAAATTCGGCATGACCCATATCAATGACCAGCCGGTCCAGGATGAACCGACTGCTATGTTCGGCGGTATGCGCCAGAGCGGTATCGGCCGATTCGGAAGTCCATATATCGTCGATGAGTTTACAGAGAAAAAATGGATTTCAGTCCAGAAGAAAACAAGGGAGTTTCCATTTTAATAATTAAAATGAGCATCCCCCGGGGAATCAGCATATGATTTCTCCGGGGGATGTTTTAATGTGTCCACTTCAAGTGGTACTTCCATCTTCGGTTTTTGGCTCATCAACCGCAATGATGTTTTTCATCACTTCTTTCCAGATTTCCTCGCTGTCTGATCCCATCAACTCAAAGATTTCATTCATTTTACCTCTTTGAACATCGCTCAATTGTCTTTCAAGCGCTTCCCCTTTTTCTGTCAGTTTCAATTCACGAACACGACGATCGTATGATGCAGGTTCACTCGTCATATAACCCATCTCAACCAGTTGACGTGTCGGGGCATGCAGCGCCTGTTTAGTCACTTCTAATGTATCCAAAAGTTCATGGACACTGATCTTCGGTTGTCTGGCGACAAAAAATAGAATTCGATGATGAAGACGATGGATGCCGTGCTGCGAGAGGATGCGGTCAGGTTCTTTTATAAATGTCCGATATGCAAAATAAAAAAGCATAAGTGTCTCATTTAACTGGTCTTCACGATTTTTATCCATAGTGCAATTACCTCCTTGTAAAAGAATATCAGAATATAGTGTCTTTATGCTGAGTCGGGAGCCTTTAAATGCACTAATCTTTTATAGGTCAATAACATTGACCTATAATGATGCTGATGTTACTCTTTAATCAGACATAAGTTGGTTGGAATCTAGTGCGTTATGAAGCGAAGACCCAGCCATCAGACTATGGTTCTATTAAAAATGCACAACAAAATACTAATTTGAGGTGTTAAGAGTGAAATATGAGTATACTGTTTCAGACTATCTATTAGATCGGTTATCAGAGCTTGGCATCCGCCATATGTTTGGCGTACCAGGTGATTACAACTTGGCTTTCCTGGATGATGTCATCGACCATGAAGGCATGGAATGGGTGGGTAACCGCAATGAGTTGAATGCCGCTTATGCTGCCGACGGTTATGCTCGCATCAATGGCATTGCTGCTTTGAGTACAACGTTCGGTGTCGGTGAATTAAGTGCCATCAATGGAATTGCTGGTTCCTATGCCGAGCATGTTCCTGTAGTTAAAATTTCAGGTGCGCCGACGACAAAAGTGATGGATAACGGACTTTATGTCCATCATACATTAGGCGACGGCAAATTTGATCACTTTTCCAGAATGTTTCAGGAAGTGACTGCGGCCCAGACTTTCTTGACGCAGGAGAATGCTGCTCATGAAATTGACAGGGTATTGCTTGCCTGTTTGACTGAAAAGCGCCCTGTCCATATTACGTTGCCGATTGATGTATATAATAAGCCGGCAAGTAAGCCAACATCGCCACTTCATGAAGAAGTGGCCGACAGCAACCAGGAGGCATTAGAGCAGATGCTTGCTGAAATTACACCCATGATCAATGAAGCAAATCGGCCTGTCATATTGGCGGGATATGAAGTGAACCGCTATGAAAATCGGGAAGAACTGCTTCAGTTCGCTGATAAAACAGGCATCCCGGTTACGATTTTGAGTGGCGGCAAAGGGGTATTCAATGAAGAACATCCGCAGTTCATCGGCGTCTATAATGGTGAACTGAGTGCGCCCTACCTGCAGCAACGCGTGGACGAAGCCGACTGCATAATACAGATCGGAGCCAAACCGACCGACTCGACGACAGGCGGCTTCTCCTACAACTTCTCAGAAAAGAACGTCATTCAGATTTCACCTTTCTCCGTAAAAGCGACAGAAAAGAAACACGCGCCTATCACAATGCACGACGCATTGTCTGCACTGAGTGGGAAAGTCAGCAAAAAAGACCCTGAATCGATGGACATTAAGTCCCTGCACGAGCAGCTTAAATCTGGCACATATGAAGCTAAAGAAGAGAATCTTCAACAAAACCGCTTCTTTGAACGCCTATCTTCTTTCATGAAAGAAAAGGATATCCTACTTGCGGAACAAGGCACTGCCTACTATGGCGCAGCAACGATGCCGATACCGAAAGATACGATGGTCATCGGACAACCGCTCTGGGGTTCAATTGGTTTTACACTGCCTGCCCTACTAGGATCTCAACTTGCAGATATGCGCCGTCGGAACATTCTCCTTATCGGGGATGGCTCATTCCAACTGACCGCGCAGGAACTGTCGACAATGCTCGCACAACAGATCAAACCGATCATCTTCCTGATCAATAATGATGGTTATACTGTTGAACGTGCCATCCATGGTGAAAACCAGCCCTATAACGACATACCGATGTGGGACTACATGAAACTTCCTGAAGTATTCGATCCTGAAGGTAAAACTTTGACACTTAAAGTCAAAACTGAGACTGAGCTTGAAGAAGCCTTGAAGACTGCAGAAGATAATTCAGAATCGATGACCTTCATTGAAGTCATCATGCACCGTGACGATAAGCCTGACCTGTTGGAACAACTGTCGAAACGCTTTGCAAATCAGAATGCCTGATTTTGTCCGATCGATTATATATGGAAAAGAAGCCCTTTAGTTTTTAAAGGGCTTCTTTCTATTGAAATGGATTTTGCAAGCCATATTTGATGGTATTTAGATTTTTGCTACTAATATGCGCTCCATCCTGCATCTGCCGCAAGTGCTACACCGTTGATGTAACTTGAATCGTCAGAGGCAAGGAACAAGGCAATATTCGCAATCTCTTCCACTGTGCCAGCCCGCGGCATGAGGTTGACACCCCTCGTTGATGCTTCCATGCCAAATTCGTCTACATCTTTCATGCCAGCTGAGAACCCTGATTGGACAGCCGCTGGCGCCAATGCATTGCACCGGATATTCTCAGGCCCGTAGTGGGACGCAACATTTTTCGTCATGCCGACGATTGCGTGTTTGGCAGCAGTGTAGGTCAATCCTCCACGACCACCCGTCAGTCCGGTGATTGAAGCCATATTTACAATTGTGCCCCCGCCGTTCTCTTTGAAGTGTGGAATGACTTTACGCATTGCATACATGACGCCATCGACATTGATCGACATCACCCGGTTCCATACATCATCTGTAACATTTTCGGCTGCCTGCATGTTGTCACTCACGCCTGCATTATTGACCAGGATATCTACCCTGCCGAATGCCTCTATGGCGACATCAATCATATTTTCTACTTCTTCATTGGAAGCGACATTCACTTTAACGCCATGCACAGCAAAGCCTTGAGATTTGAATTCATCGACCGTATCATTCATCGCCTCTTCATTGAAGTCTGCTATGACGACTTTAGCACCCGCTTCGGCGTAAGTTTTGGCGATTTCTTTACCGATTCCCGACGCACTTCCTGTAATGACTGCAACTTTTTCATCCAATTTACCCATCTTGATCATCCTTTTCATGTAGTATAAATCCACCTGGTTTCTGTCTAATACATTTGTAACCGTTGAATAAACCAAGTGAATGATTAAATCCTTTACTTCTCTATAATATCACTTGTGCTCTAAGCCTTTGAATATAATGGCTTAAAGATTCGATTCATCTGATTACTGAAAAGCTTTTGATTTTCTGGTATCATATCATCAAACCAACTCATATAGATATTTATGCATACCATAAGAACTAAACAGGGAGTGACTCGATGCATATAAGACGCCTGACCATTAGCGATGCTGAAAATTTCCTCGCCTTGAATAAAAAATTGGACGACTCCGGATTCATGCTCCATGACCCGGGAGAAAGAAAGATGAAAACAGCAGAACAACGCCGCGCACTCGTGAAACTGAATGATGATGCTTCAACCATCTTTTATGTTGCAGAGGAGTCAGGCCAACTTATCGGCTTTATAGCAGCCTTTCGGGGAAAACTCAATAGGAACAGACATCGTGCCTCCCTCGTGGTGGGTGTAGATAAAGCGTACCGTGGCAAAGGAATCGCGACCCGCCTTTTTCAGAAGATATTCGGCTGGGCAGGGGATAATAACCTTTTAAGACTGGAACTGACGGTCATCGAGAACAATGTGCCTGCCTTGAAACTTTATCGGAAAATGGGGTTTAAAACGGAAGGTGAGAAAGTACAGTCTTTGAAAATTAACGGCAAAATGGTCAATGAACTATATATGTATAAGCTATTATGATATGCAGGCTATATATTTCTGACATGGATTCAATCCTCCAGAGAAATAATACCGGCCGCATCCAGGTTGATGGATGCGGCCGGTATTATTCTTTATATAGAACTTTGAAGAGTTAGGCCACTCTTTTTTTGAACAATCCGAGCAATAATGCTGAAACTATCGTGCCTATCAACAGTGATACGAGGAACATTAGTCTCCCCTCACCAATCGTCAGTGCAACGAACAGTCCGCCGTGGGGTGCATTCACCGTTGTTGCGAAAGCCATCGCAAGCGCGCCTGCTGTAGCGGAACCGATGACCATCGTCGGGATGACGCGGAGCGGATCAGCTGCAGCGAAAGGTATCGCACCTTCCGTTATGAACGAAGCACCCATAATCAGGTTCGTCGGGCCGGATGATCTTTCAACCTCTGTAAATTTATTTCTGAACATCATGGTCGCGAATGCAATTGCTAGAGGCGGTACCATCCCACCTATCATTGCTGCAGTAATCGGTTCTGCGTTGCCTGCTGAAAGTGCTGCAATGCCGAATGCATAAGCGGCTTTGTTTATAGGGCCACCCATATCGATCGCCATCATGCCACCCACAATGGCCCCAAGCAGGATGATGTTTCCGCCACTCATGCTGCTGAGAGATGTATTCATCCATTCATTCAATGCACTCGCCGGGGGATCGACGATATAATACATGATCAGTCCTGTCAAAAACACACCGATCAGCGGATAGAGCAGTACTGGCTTCAAACCATCCAACGTCTGCGGCAAGCCCTCAAGCAATTTTTTGATGCCGACCATCAGATAACCGGCCAGGAAACCGGCGATCAGACCACCGAGGAAACCTGACCCCATAGTAGACGCCATAAGGCCGCCGATCATACCTGGAGCAAGACCCGGCCTATCAGCGATACTCATGGCGATGAAACCGGCAAGGATCGGGATCATCAGTTGGAAGGCATTTCCACCGACGAAATTGATCATCTCTGCAAAAGGACTGTATTGTTCGTGATCCGGGTCTGCTGAATGGATGCCGAACATGAAACTGACCGCTATCAATATCCCGCCAGCAACAACAAATGGCAGCATATTGGAGACGCCGTTCATCAAATGTTTATAAATCGAAGATTTTCCTTTGGAGGTCTGGCTATCTTCAAGCTGTTTGCCCGATTGTGCAGCTGCATATGGCGATCTCGAAGAATCAAGTGCCTGATTGAGCAGTTCACCGGGGCGCTTGATGCCGTCTGCCACCGGAACTTCGACAACGTTTTTGCCGTCAAAGCGTGACATGTTGACATTCGTATCAGCAGCGACGATGACGCCTGCCGCTTTCTCTATATCCGCTTCAGTCAGTTCGTTTTTGACACCGGCTGAGCCGTTTGTCTCCACTTTGATATCATAGCCCAGCTCGCCTGCTTTTTTCTTCAAGGCATCGGCTGCCATATACGTATGCGCAATACCCGTTGGACACGCTGTGACGCCGACCACATAAGGTTTGTCAGAAGATTCATCGGTTATTTCTTCTGCAGGTGAACTGTCGTCGAAATGATCGATGGTATCCAATATCTCGTCTTTGGTCGATGCCGCCATCAACTGTTTGCGCGCTTCATCATTCATCAATATCGTAGAGAGCTTCGCTAGTGCATCGAGATGGGTCGTCGCTTGACCTTCCGGTGCAGCGATCATAAAGAACAGATAAGCTGGTTGTCCATCCATCGAATCATAATCTATCCCATCAGTACTGCGTCCAAACATGATTGCTGGTGTCTTCACCTCGGACGTCTGGGCGTGCGGAATTGCTATGCCGTCACCGACACCTGTCGTACTTTGATTTTCCCGTCTTTGGATTGCTTCAATGAAACGCGTTGAGTCCGTCACTTTGTCTGTCTGTTCCAAACCTTCAGCGAGTTCTTTTATGACCGCACCCTTGTCCTGGGCACGGACAGACATATTAATTGTATCTTTTGTCAGCAGCTCTGTTATTCTCATCATTTCACCTCTTCTATCGATTGGAGTTCTATCATATCCACTAAATGCTCAATATCCGATCTTTTGGCAAGATCGTCATTGAAAGCTGTGGCACTTCCTGAAGCCACTGCATATTTAAGCTGTGCTTCAAGTCCCCTTCCCTTTTTACCAATGAAACCTGCGACTGTAGAGTCGCCTGCACCTACAGAGTTTTTTAGCGTTCCCGGTGGAGGTGGCATGCGATAAATAGCCTCGGCGTTGACAAATAGCGCCCCTTCACTGCCGAGTGTCAGCAATACATTTGAAGCCCCCTGCGACAGAAGCTCACGACAGGCACTGATCCTCTCTACCTGCGTACTGAGTTTATGGCCCACTATCTCTTCCAATTCGACGTCGTTGGGTTTAATGAGATAAGGGTGATACTTCAACGTTGATACTAGCTTTTGCCCTTCAGTGTCGATGCTGAAGCCGATATTATGCTCATGGAGCAGACTGCTCAAAAATTCATACACATCCTTATGGTTCGAGGGGACACTGCCGGCAAACACGACATGGTCACTCTCATTCAAGGATGTGAGTTGATCTTCGAGCTTGGCGAGATCATCATCTGTGATGATAGGTCCTGCTCCATTTATTTCAGTTTCCTCATCCGTCTTTAATTTGACGTTGATGCGGGTATCTCCTTCCACCCTTAAAAAATCATTTTTAATGCCGCTTTTTGACAATGTGGATTCAATGAAATCTCCGGTGAATCCACCTACGAATCCAAGTGCGGTCGTTTCAACACCGAGTTCATTCAAAATGCGGGATACATTGATGCCTTTACCGCCTGCGTATTTGGCAGTATCAGAACTTCTGTTGAGTGCACCCATTTCAAATTCCTTCAACCTTACTACATAATCCACGGATGGATTGAACGTTACTGTATAGATCATTGGCTGGCACCCCCTATTATATTTGTCCTTGATTGAATTGCTTTAAGGAAACCGTGGGAGGCATCGTCGGTAATTATCGCCGTCTCTTCTATATCGGCAAAATGGACGAATGCATTACGGTTGTATTTCGAACTGTCGACCAGTGCATATGCCACGTTGGACTGACGGATGGCACTCTTCTTTATGAACGCTTCTGCTTCTTTGGGTGTCGATAAACCATGTTCAGCCGAAATGGCATTTGCCCCTACGAAGCACTTATCGAAACTGAGATGATTGATCTTCTCTATGACTTCAGGCCCCACGACTGCTTTGGTCGCTGGTTTCACTCTGCCAGATAAAACATGTGTTTCATGCCCGTTTCTGACCAACGGTTCTATCAGGGTGATGCCATTCGTCACAATCGTGATGTCCTCTTGATTGATGAAGTGTACCATTTCGTAGGTCGTGGTTCCTGCATCGATAAAAATGACATCTCCATTTTCAATCAATGAAGCAGCCGTTTGAGCGATTTTGATTTTTTTCGAGAGGTTTTTTACGGATTTTTCCCCATAATCTTCTTCTCTCTCGTTTTTTCTGCTTGTTGCCCCACCATGTACCCGTTGAAGGGCGCCTTCATCCTCTAGATATGATAGATCCCTTCTTACAGTAGCTGAACTGCTTTTAGTCAATTCGACAAGTTTTTTGACGGAGGCAGTTCCATTTTTGGCAAGGTGGTCCATTATGATTTCATATCTTTTTGACGTGAGCATTTAATCACCCTCTTGAATGAATTGTATAGTAAAATTCGATCAAAATCAATCTTTTATAATCAATATTAATCATATCCAATCAAAAAAAATAACACCCGCAAATGCGGATGTTATTTCTTCGATTTGGGCTTACCAAGTATTTCAGAAAAAATGACGCCGTTGACGACATCATGTGCCTCAAATGTAAGACCATTTTTCTTCAATTTTGTTTTTTCCTTTTTACCAGCAGTGCTTCTCTCTGTTTCTGCTTCTGGTTTACCAACTTCTATCGGAGCATTACGACTTCGTGACTGCCCCATTCTGGATTGACTTTCCTCTTTTACTCTCTCAGCCCAATCTGTGTTCCTCACTTCGCGTTCAAGATTCTGTTCTTGACGCCCAGCCCTTGTGTTCTTCACTTTATCTTCCATTGTGCGGCTGGACGTACGCCCAGATGAAGTACGTTCACTGGAGCGGCGTTCCCTCGGTTGGCGTTCGCCTCGGGTAGACGCTGGCCTGGAAGATTGTTCGGTTGGTTGTTCTTGACGAACAGGCTGAGTCTTGCTATCTTCTCCGGTGCCCATACGACGCTCAATCTCGCCCATCAGATCGCCAAACATGCCTTTTGATTCTTCTGACGTATTCGGCTGTCTTCTTCTTGGCGCAGATTTGCTGGTCGGACGCTCCATCTTGCTCGGATCAATATTCCGCTCCTTATCTTTGCTTTTATCTTTTTGGCTGGCGATCGCTGTATAGATGATACCGCCCAAAAATATAAGCAGAGGAAGTATTTCCATAGTATCACAGCCTATTCATCTTGATCTTTGCGTGTCGGGTCAGTCATTTTATTGATCGAATCGCGCATGTTTGTATCCGCTTCGACATTTTTAAGATCATAGTAATCGCTGACTCCGATGTTGCCGCTTTCAAGTGCCTGTGCAAACGCAAGTGGTACTTTAGACTCTGCTTCGACCACTTTCGCGCGCATTTCTTCTACGCGTGCTTTCATTTCCTGCTCTTGTGCGACAGCCATGGCACGGCGTTCTTCTGCTTTAGCCTGGGCGATATTCTTATCGGCCACAGCCTGTTCAGTCTGAAGATCCGCACCGATGTTCTTGCCGATGTCCACATCAGCAATATCTATCGACAGAATTTCAAACGCCGTACCGGAATCGAGTCCTTTAGCCAATACCGTCTTTGAGATGCTGTCAGGGTTCTCAAGTACAGCTGTATGGCGTTTTGAGGAACCGATTGTGGAAACGATGCCTTCACCTACACGTGCAACGATCGTTTCTTCACCCGCACCACCGACAAGACGTTCGATGTTGGCGCGGACGGTGATGCGCGCTTTCGCCTTGACTTCGATCCCGTCCATTGCAACACCCGCAATGAAAGGTGTCTCGATGACTTTAGGATTGACGCTCATCTGCACTGCTTCCAAAACGTCACGGCCTGCAAGGTCAATGGCTGCACACCGTTCAAACGTAAGGTTGATGTCCGCACGCTGCGCTGCAATAAGCGCATCTACAACACGGTCTACGTTACCACCGGCGAGGAAGTGCGACTCCAACTGGTTCGTCGACACTTTCAGGCCGGCTTTATGTGCCTTGATCATCGGTTCGATGACTCGCTTCGGCTTGACCCGTCTGAGCCTCATTCCGACAAGCGAGAAAATACCTACATTAACGCCTGCAGCTATGGCAGAAATCCATAGCCCGATCGGCACGAAGGACAGGAAGAAGGAAATTACAATGAATGCAATGACGACCAAAAAGATGATCATCAATCCTGATCCTGTAATAAACATAAGATTCATATGATACGCTCCTTTTCATTATTCTTCTAATGGTCTGACGACTACGCGCGTTCCCTCGACATGTATCACTTTTACATCTACATTCCCTTCAATGAACGCACCTTCTGCAACAGCATCGATACGCTGGTCACCAAACTTGATTGTTCCTGATGGCCTGAGCGGAGTAACCGTTTTAGCAGCTTCCCCGAGCAGATACGACCGGTCATCAAATGACGTATAACCAGACTCCTTATCTGTGGCATCCTCTAAAATCAGACGGCTCAAAAAAGGAATTTTCTTCTTTTTGAACTTCACAAATATCACCCATTCGACTAATGCCAATAAAATGATGGTAGCTAAGAAAATACTGAAGAGCAGCATATCATCACTTACAAGCAAGATACTAAAAAGCAGCATCAGGCCACCCAAAATGCCAAGTATGGCACCGATTACAAAAAACTCGATTATTATGAACATCATGCCCAAAATAAAGAGCGAGAGTGATAATCCATTATAATCTCCAACAAGAAGGTGTCCTGCATAAAACACGATAATTGAGAGGAAGGAGAGGAGGCCAAGTAAATTGAAGTTCTCGGAAAACAACTGATAGATCAAACCTAAAAAGAATATGGATAGTAAAATAAAGGCAATCAATGGCATAGTTACGACATCTCTGAAGGTTGTGATTAAACTTCCGAGCAAAAATGAATCTAGTATCGCCATTTGAATCCCTCCATTAAGTTCATTATACATTAAAACATACTATTATAAAATCGATTCCACTAAAAAGAGACAGCACACAAGTGCTGTCTCTATATATCGACTATTCAGAGGGAGTCGACCTATTTGAATTTGCGTTTACGGGCAGCTTCTGATTTCTTTTTGCGTCTTACACTAGGTTTTTCGTAAAATTCTCTTTTACGAGCTTCCTTGATCGTGCCGCTTTTAGAAACTGTGCGCTTGAAACGACGCAGCGCGTCTTCAATAGGTTCATTTTGCTTAACTACTGTTTTAGACATCGTATTCCCTCCCTCCGGATAACAAAAAGCTTACTTATTACATAGCATCTACTATGTACTTATACATTATAATATATAGAGAAAATTGGGTCAACCGCTAATTAATAACTGCTTTCTCCCTGGCCACCGTTTACGATCGCTATACCGCTAGATGCACCGATTCTCGTTGCGCCACTTTCGATCATGAGTTTGGCATCTTCAAAGGAGCGTACGCCACCACTGGCCTTGACTCCCATATCTTCTCCAACAGTCATCCTCATCAGGGCGACATCTTCGACTTTGGCGCCTTCACCATTGAATCCAGTGGATGTCTTGACGAAATCAGCACCCGCTTTCTTGCTCAGTTCACACGCCTTAACGATCTCATCACTGTCTAAAAGCGCAGTTTCGATGATGACTTTGACGAGCACTTCCTGACCGGCTGCATCGCATACGGATTTGATGTCATTATAGACTAGATCTTCATTTCCTGACTTCAGTGCTCCGATATTGATGACCATATCCACTTCATCCGCTCCATTTTGAATAGCATTCATCGTCTCGAACGCCTTAACTTCAGAAGTAGAGGCTCCAAGCGGGAAGCCGATGACTGTACATACTTTGACGTTGCTGTCTTCCAGTAGGTCTCTTGAAGTTGCCACCCATGCTGGATTGATGCAGACGCTGCAGAAGTCGTATTCTTTTGCTTCCTTGCAAAGTTCGAAAATCTGATCTTGGGTTGCTTCAGGTTTAAGCAGTGTATGATCGATATATTTTGAAAGTTCCATTCTTCCACTCCATTACTTTAGGATCAACAGATGATCTTTTTTTATTGTCTCACGTCAAATAACTAAATCGTGCGCTCCAGATAGGCATAGGCTTTAACCATCGGTTTTTCGAGGACTTTAACTACTTCCCCTTTGCTGACTGGGTAACCTGGTTCAGTAATCTTCACTTTGATGAGCTCACCCGTCAAGGAGGCGTCCCCTTCTATTTCCACCTTCAGATAGTTATCCGAGTGGCCGATGAGCTTACCATCTTTCTCTTCCTCAGGTATGATTTCAAGCACATCATCCTTGAACAGTTCGGCATAGCTTGTCGCCAGGCGGTCAGAGAGCTCAATCAGGCGGTGGACCCGTTCATTCTTCACATTTTCATCCACCTGATCCGTCATGCGTGCGGCTGGTGTGCCTGTACGTATCGAATACGGGAATACATGCAGTTCAGAGAAATGGTGACGGTTGATGAAGTCATATGTTTCCATGAACTCTTCTTCTGTTTCTCCTGGGAAACCGACTATGACGTCACTTGTGATGGCGACATTCGGCATGATTTCTTTCAATTTGATGATGCGTGACTCGAAGAATTCCATCGTGTACTTGCGTCTCATGCGTTTCAAGACCGTATCACTACCTGATTGTATCGGTATATGGAGGTGGCGGACTATCTTATTCGAGTCATTGATGACATCGATGACTTCGTCGGTCAACTGGCTCGCCTCGATGCTTGAAATCCTGAGGCGGTTCAAGCCTTCCACTTCTTCAAGGTCACGCAGCAGCTGGGCCAGGTTGTAATCCTTGAGATCTTCTCCGTAGCCCCCTGTATGGATGCCTGTGAGGACGATTTCCTTATAGCCTTCATTGACCAGTTGAGTCGCCTGTTCAATGACTTTTTCCGGGTCTCTTGAACGCATAAGGCCCCGTGCCCATGGAATGATGCAGAATGTGCAGAAGTTGTTGCATCCTTCCTGTATCTTCAAGGTGGCACGTGTCCTATCCGTGAAGTACGGCACATCCATCTCTTCATATGTACGTTTCTTCATGATGTTCTTTACACCGTTGATCGGTTGGCGTTCCTCATGGTATTGGTTGACATAGCCAATCAGCTTATCGCGGTCTTCTGTGCCGATGATTATATCTACTCCTGGAATCTCCATGATATCCTTTGGTGCAGTCTGGGCGTAGCATCCTGTCACACAAACTACGGCATCCGGATTTTTCCTGATGGCCCGTCTGATGACTTGTCTGCTTTTTTTATCTCCGGTATTCGTTACGGTACACGTATTTATGACGAACACATCAGCGTTCTGGTCAAAATCCACGCGGTCATACCCTTCATTTTTGAAGAGTTGCCACATCGCTTCCGTCTCGTAGTGGTTTACCTTACAACCAAGTGTATGGAATGCAATTGTTTTTTCAGTCATTAAAATCAGATCTTTCTTCATAGAATTTGTCGTACATCTGCACCAAATATAGCACAGCCGGCACGTTACTTCAATGGAGCCGGCGGTGCTTCGAATATGGTGCTGATGGCTGACAGCGCATATAACGGAGCTGTCTCTGCGCGCAGAATACGTGGGCCTAGATGGACTGAGTGAAAACGCGATAATTTTTCTATCTCACGCTCACTGAAACCGCCTTCAGGTCCAATGATAATGGCTATGTGGTCGCCAGCTACAGCTTCGCTTGCCACTTCGGCTAGACTGGCTGCACGCTCCCCTGCATTTCCTTCGAAGGCGAAGAATACATGGTCGAACTGTTCGAAGTCCAGTTGATCGACGCCAGCCCCAAATCCTATTTCTGGAATGATTTGGCGTCGGCTCTGTTCGCTCGCTTCCTTGATGATTTTCTCAAACCGTTCAAGACGTTTCCGCCGTTTCTTATCATCCAGTTTGACGATTGACCTATCCGCTGTATATATCTGAAAAGCGTGGGCGCCAAGTTCCGTTGCCTTCTGGAGCATCCATTCAAATTTCTCACCTTTCAAAAGTGGACACAGCACTGTCACATCAACTGGAAGTTCAGGGGATTCTTCGATCAATCCCACAGGCATGAAACTCACCGTCTCTTCCACTGTAAGCAACTTACATAAATACGTCTGTCTTGAGGCATCTACCATATGGACAGTATCGCCGGGCTTAAAACGCATCACATTTCTGACATGATGCACATCTGACTCAGGAAGCTCGAAAGCTTTCCCTTTTTCGATGACGTCTTTTGTGAAATACCTCTGCATGGTGCTACACCTTGCGGGCCAATATGCTGACCCACCCATTCTCTCTTAGCACTTCTTCTATTTCGAAGCCTACTGCGCTCATATGGGAAGTGATTCCCTCTTCTGCTTCGGTTATGATGCCGGAAGCGATAAATCGCCCGCCGTCATTCAGACGGCTATAGGCATCATCGATCATATCATCGACGATATGCGCGAGAATGTTGGCGATGACGATATCATACTGTTCCGTCTCATCTTTCAACAGATCACCGGTCTCCAGTACAATATCGTCCGCACAGTCGTTCAGCTCGAAATTTTCACGGGCCACTTTTATTGAAAGATCATCAATATCGGTGGCTTTGAGGTCCCTTGCCCCCAAGAGATGCGCACCGATCGTCAAAATGCCGGAGCCTGTTCCGACATCGATGATCTTGTGTTCTGGTCCGACGATCCTCTCGACCAGCTTAAGACACATGCTCGTCGTGGGGTGGTCCCCTGTACCGAAAGCCATGCCAGGATCCAGTTTGATCAATTTATCATCTTCCATAAATTCATACTCATCAAGCTCCCATGAAGGAACTATGACGAAATGCTCTGAAACGCGAAAACTATGGAAATATTTTTTCCATTCATTCTCCCAATCGGCTTCATCTATCTGCTTTACCGCTACTTTTATATCCTCTTTGGCATCCAATGGCTCTTCATCGATAAAGGAACGAATTGAATTCATCTTATCATCGAGATCTACTGTTTCATCGAAATAGACGACAATCCGGATGTCACTCTCCGGGTAATCTTTCGGGTCAAGGCGATATTTATCGTCGAAGTCATCTATTTTGCGTTTCAAAATATCGAGGGAGTGTTCAACCGACACTCCCTTGGATATTTTATTCAGAAAAATTGAGAATGACTCTTCATTGCTTTCTTTTGTATGGATTGACACTTCATTCCACTTCATGATCAGTCACCCTTAAAAAATCGTCTTGTTTTATCAAAAATATTCTCGTTTTGCTCCTGTATGTCTTCACCGCCATGTTCAGCCAATTGACGGAACAGATCAACTTCCCTCTCAGAAAGCTTGGTCGGCGTTACAACTTTTACTGTTACGAAGAGATCGCCATAACCATAGCCGTGGACGTTTTTGACGCCTTTTTCTTTAAGGCGGAAACGTTTGCCCGTTTGTGTACCGGCCGGTACAGTCAGGACGACTTCAGAATTCAATGTCGGCACCGTCACCTCATCGCCAAGAGCAGCCTGGGCAAATGAAATCGGCAGTTCATAGTGGATGTCATCGCCATCTCTTGTGAATTTGGAATCGGCTCTGACACGGAAGACGATATAGAGATCGCCTGACGGGCCACCGTTTACTCCCGGTTCACCCTTACCTTGTAGTCTGACTTGTTGTCCATTGTCGACACCTTCAGGCACAGTGACTTCGATTTCGACATCTTTAGTTACAGTGCCGGCGCCTTTACAGACGTTACATGGATCTTCAATTTCTTCACCTGTACCTTGACAAGTTGGACATGTGCGTTCGGTTTGTATCCTGCCAAACGGCGTATTCTGTTCGACTGCAACACGGCCAGCTCCGGAACACATCTTACATGTCGTTTTGGATGTACCAGGTTTTGCACCTGAACCGTCACAAGTTTCACACTGCACTTCTTTTTTGACTGTTATGGTTTTTGTGATCCCGAACACTGCTTCTTCAAAACTGATTGTCATGGTGTATTGAAGGTCATCGCCTTTTCTTGGAGCGTTCGGATCCACTCTGCCGCCGCCTCCAAAGAATGAGCTGAATATGTCTTCAAAGCCTCCAAAGCCACCGGCGCCGCTGAATCCACCACCGCCACCGAACTGCTGATTCATGCCTTCATGGCCAAAGCGGTCGTATTGCGCCCTTTTGTTTTCATCACTCAATGTTTCATAAGCTTCAGATATCTCCTTGAATTTAGCATCTGAGCCCTCTTCTTTATTTATATCAGGGTGATATTTCTTGGACAGTTTCCTGTATGCTTTCTTTATGTCATCTTTTGAAGCATCTTTACTGACACCAAGCACCTCGTAGTAATCCTTCTTTGCCATACTATCGCCTCCAACCTGTATACTATATCATTTAAAAAAGTCAAAGCCAATGCGTTTGGCTTTGACTTTTCCTCAATTGAAATTATGGTTCTGCTTATTTTTTATCTTCTTCGTCATCCACTTCTTTGAAGTCTGCATCAACGACATCGTCATCTTGCGTGCCTTCTGTTTCTGCACCTTCTTGGGCTTGCTGTTCCTGAGCCATCTGCTCGTATAGTTTCATGGACATGCCTTGGACGATTTCTTCCAGTGCATCTTTTTTCGCTTTGATATCTTCGATGTCAGTACCTTCAAGCGCAGTTTTCAATTCTTCTTTTGCACTCTCAGCTTTTTCTTTTTCGTCCGCTTCCACTTTGTCGCCAAGATCTTCGATCGTCTTGTCTGTAGTGAATACGAGTTGATCCGCTTCGTTCCTCAAATCAACCTCTTCGCGGCGCTTCTTATCCTCTTCAGCATTCTTTTCAGCTTCCTGAACCATTCTGTCTATATCTTCATCAGACAGGTTGGAGCTGGATTCGATTGTGATCTTCTGCTCTTTTCCTGTACCTTGATCTTTAGCTGCAACATTTACGATACCGTTTTTGTCGATGTCAAATGTCACTTCGATTTGAGGTACGCCTCGTGGAGCTGGTGGGATATCCGTCAATTGGAATCTGCCGAGTGTCTTGTTGTCTGCAGCCATCGGGCGCTCACCTTGCAGCACATGGATATCGACTGCCGGCTGGTTGTCCGCTGCTGTTGAGAACACTTGTGATTTGCTTGTCGGGATTGTAGTGTTGCGCTCGATCAGGACAGTGGATACGCCACCCATTGTTTCGATACCAAGGGAAAGTGGTGTAACATCCAACAGTACAACGTCCTGAACATCACCAGAGAGAACTCCGCCTTGGATTGCAGCACCCATTGCGACAACTTCGTCCGGGTTGACACTCTTGTTTGGATCCTTGCCTGTTTCTTTCTTGATTGCTTCTTGAACTGCAGGTATACGGGTTGAACCACCGACCAGGATTACTTCGTCGATTTCACTTGTGCTGATGCCTGCGTCTTTGATTGCCTGACGTGCAGGGCCCATAGTGCGCTCGACCAGGTTTCTGGACAATTCTTCGAATTTGGCTCTTGTCAGAGTTTCTTCAAGGTGTAGTGGACCTGCTTCTCCTGCTGAGATGAACGGCAGGGAGATTTGTGTGGAAGATACTCCAGAAAGATCTTTCTTGGCTTTCTCAGCCGCATCTTTAAGACGCTGTGTCGCCATCTTATCTTTAGACAAGTCGATGCCGTTTTCTTTCTTGAAGGACTCGACCAGGTAATCGATGACTACGTCGTCGAAGTCGTCACCACCAAGTTTGTTGTCACCTGCTGTTGAAAGCACTTCGAATACGCCATCTCCGAGTTCAAGGATGGAAACGTCGAAAGTACCGCCGCCAAGGTCGAATACGAGTATTTTTTCATCCTGCTCTTTTTTATCCAGGCCATACGCCAATGCAGCTGCAGTCGGCTCGTTGATGATACGCTCAACTTCCATTCCTGCAATGCGTCCCGCGTCTTTTGTAGCCTGACGCTCGGAGTCGTTGAAATATGCAGGTACAGTTACAACTGCTTTTTCAACTTTTTCCCCAAGGTAGCTTTCTGCTGTTTCTTTAAGGTTTTGAAGAATCATAGCTGAAATTTCTTGAGGTGTATAATCTTTGCCTTCAATTGTTTCCTTGTGTTCAGTACCCATATGTCTCTTGATGGACATGATTGTGTTAGGGTTTGTGATCGCCTGACGTTTAGCGACTTCACCTACTTGTTTCTCACCATCTTTGAAAGATACTACTGAAGGCGTCGTACGGTTGCCTTCTGCATTCTGGATGACTTTTGGTTCTCCGCCTTCCAGTACAGAAACTACAGAGTTAGTTGTTCCCAAGTCGATTCCGATAACTTTACTCATTACAAAATTCCTCCATTTTGGTTGATTGGTGTTACTTCATTCGTGTCGATGGAAAGTTTTATTCGCTTACTTTAACCATGCTCGGACGGATGACCCGGTCCTTCAGGATATAACCTTTTTGGAATTCCTCAAGGATGATGCCGGCTTCTTTATCAGAAGACTCGGTCATGACCGCCTGGTGGAAATTCGGGTCGAAATCTTCTCCGACGCTTTTCACTTCCGTCACTTCATATTTCATCAATGTATTGACAAGATCATTGTAGACCATTTCAACACCTTTGTGGAGTGATACGAAAGACTCGGAGTCCCCCTCGATTTTAAGGGCCCGCTCAAAATTATCAATGATCGGGAGAAGATCTTCCACAATCTTCTGATGTTTGTATTTGTTGTTGTTCTCAATCTCTTGACGATTCCTGCGCTTGAAGTTATCAAACTCAGCATGCAGTTTCAGATTTCTGTTCTCTTCATCTTCCAGCTTCTGCTTAAGCGCTTCGATTTCCTCGTCCTTTTGTGTGGCTTCTGATTGGGTTGATTCGTCATCTGATACCACTTCAGCACTGTCGGCCTCGATTCCAGATTGTTCCTGTTCAGTCGACTCATGCTCGATGATTATGTCCTCATCCTCGGCATGATTCTTTTTCGCCACTGTTTCTTCGCTATTATCTTTTGTCACTACAATCACTCCTTTTTCATTTCCTGGTTCCGGATGGCGTACATCAATCCGATTACCTTTTTGTACCCCATCAATTCTGGACCGATTATCATCAAGTTGCCGCTCATGCCGTTTACATGAAAGTCCGTCGCAATGACTGAAATGGAATCATAGTCCCGATTCAATTCATCACTGAAATAGACATCAACGCCATCTATTTTAGTGAGATCAATCAATTCATTCAACTGATCTGATTCCATATCGTCATAGAGCAGCTGCAAAGTGCTGATGTCGCTGCTTATTTGATGGATCAGATGGTTGAATCCGGAATGCCCCACTATCTGTCCCGGCTCGCCGGCAGCTTCTGCAGCTGCCCGCGCAAGGTTCGTCTTCAAGCCATTGAGCGCGTGTCTGACTTTCATTGCATGGATGATCTCCGGCAATCTGCTGATCGGCTGATCGAACGTCAGCACATTCAGCTCGTTACCCAGCTTTTCTAACTCAGGTACCGTGATTGCGTCTTCCATGTTGACTGGAATTTTTCGGATCGCACCTGATTGAAGCACGATGATCAATAATAGTGTGTGTGTGGTAATGGGTGTAAGCAAAAGGCCTTTTACTTTTTCATCTTCTTCTGATAAGGAAACCTGTGTCAGGTATTGGGTGGTGCCGCTGATCATATCTGCCAGGGAACGGCTCATCTGATTGCGGTCCATCTCCCTTTCCATCTTCGGCAGGAAAGTGAAGTCGAGTGCATCACTGTCTGTGCTCAACTGCTGGTTGAGTCTATCGATGTAGAATCTCAGCGCCTTCCTTGCCGGTATACGACCTGCTGAGGTATGTGGTTTAGTCAAGAAGCCATCCGCTTCGAGCTTGGCCATTTCATTCCTCACAGTTGCTGAAGAGATATCCAGGTTATACTTGTCGATCAGATATTTGGAACTGATCGGCATCATGACCTTCAGAAAATCATCAACTATCGAAAAAAGTATGAGCTCCTGTCTATAGGTTAAAATTGACCTCACCTCATTAGCACTCCATATCCTCAAGTGCCAATATTAATTTATCAAAATGGTCAAAGAATGTCAATCCATAAGTTTGAATAAATTCAAAAACGCTCAATCAAGAAGAAAATCCATAAAAACGGTGTTGCCCACAAGCCGGCCTTTCTGTGTAAGTGAAACGTAGCCGCCATTTTGTTCCAGATGTCCAGCAGCAATTTGACGCCCCAACACTTCACCATACACATCGTCAATCGGACCGTACTTTTGACCGAAGCGTATCATGTCGACACCCTTATTCATCCTCAGGCCAAGGAACATCTCCTCTTCCATCTGTGCTTTCTTTTCAAGGACGATTTTCTCTTTGACGACATCACCTGAATCCTTCATCGCTTCTATATAATGGTTCACCGGTTTGATGTTATAGTACCTTGTTCCATCTATATAGCCGTGGCTTCCTGCGCCGGCCCCATAATAAGGTTCATTTTTCCAGTAAGTTTTATTGTGTTCCGATTCGTACTGCGGCTTGGAAAAATTTGAAATTTCGTATTGCGGATAACCCAGTGCATCCAATCCATCGATTACATACAAATATTTCTCAGCTTCCACATCATCGTCATCCACAGTCATTTTGCCTTTCTTTATTTGATTATAGAAGATCGTATGGGGTTCTATGATCAACGAATACCATGAAATGTGCTTTGGCTTTAAGGAGGCGATATGGCTCAGGCTGTCGTCTAAGTCACTCATCGTTTCGCCTGGCAGATTATACATCAGATCCAATGAGTAGTTGTTCAACCCTATCTTCTCCATATGATCTATGGCATTGAAGATGTCCCGGTAACCGTGCGAACGGCCCAGAACTTTAAGCAGATCTTCATTGAATGTCTGCACGCCTAGACTCACGCGGTTGACGCCGTGGGTATTGAGGACGTCCAGTTTACCTGGCGTCAATTCATCCGGATTGGCTTCGAAAGTAAATTCTTCCGTTATGTTGAATCGATTGTTGATGACTGTTAGTAGGCGATCGAGCTGCATTTCGGTCAGGGCAGTTGGTGTGCCCCCACCGACGAATACAGTTCTGAGGCTCGTTTGTTCAATTCCTTCAAGTTCAGCAATCAGTGCATCTAAATACTGATCGACAGGCTGATTTTTTATCAGCACCTTATTGAAGTCGCAGTATGTGCAAATCCTGTTGCAGAACGGTATGTGGATATATAGGCTTTCTGTCATGATTTACTCTCCAATCAAAACTAAAAGCCACTGTTGTAGTGGCTTTTAGTCTTCATCCATTTTAAGTACGGCCAAGAATGCTTCTTGCGGTATTTCGACGCTTCCAACCGATTTCATCTTCTTCTTGCCTTCCTTCTGCTTCTCGAGCAGTTTACGCTTCCGGCTGATATCCCCTCCGTAACACTTGGAAAGAACATTCTTGCCCATTGACTTGATGTTCGTCCTGGCAATGATCTTTTGGCCGAGGGAAGCTTGGACAGGCACTTCGAACTGCTGACGGGGTATGAGAGTCTTAAGTTTTTCGACGATGGTCTTGCCGCGTTCATAGGCAAAGTCTCTGTGTACGATGACACTCAGTGCATCTACTCTTTCATTGTTGAGCAGGATATCCATCTTGACAAGCTTGCTTTCCTTATAGCCTATCAGTTCATAATCAAATGAAGCATAGCCTTTAGTCTGTGATTTCAACTGATCGAAGAAATCGAACACTACTTCTGAAAGGGGAATTTCATAAATAATATTTACCCTGATATCATCAAGATAATCCATGGTGATGAAATTTCCTCGTTTCTTCTGGCACAATTCCATTACTGCGCCTACATAGTCATTCGGGACCATGACTGTGGATTTGACGTATGGTTCTTCGATATGTGAAATTTTTTGCGGGTCCGGCATTTCTGCAGGGTTATCTACAGTCACCTTCGTCTCGTCTGTCATATAGACATCATAGATTACGGATGGCGCAGTGGCAATCAGTTCAATGCCAAATTCGCGTTCAATCCGTTCCTGGACGATCTCCATGTGAAGGAGCCCGAGGAATCCTGTCCGGTAACCGAAGCCGAGTGCTTGTGATGTCTCGGGTTCGTAGACCAGTGAAGAGTCATTTAATTCGAGCTTCTCCAATGCCTCCCTAAGGTCAGTGTACTTGTTGGCATCTATCGGATAGATACCGCAGTAGACCATGGGATTCATCTTTTTGTACCCTTGAAGAGGCGCTTCTGCTGGGTTATCGGCAGACGTAATCGTATCCCCGACGCGAGAATCACTGACATTTTTGACCGAAGCCATCAAATAGCCTACATCTCCGACAGTCAATTCCTGCACGGGCAGTGGCTTAGGCGTATTGATACCTATCTCAGCCACTTCAAATTCTTTACCGGTGGCCATCATGCGTATCTTGTCACCAGGCTTTACTGTACCATCGACGATTCTGATTGAGGAAATTACGCCGCGGTAAGGGTCGTAGACCGAGTCGAAGATAAGTGCCTTCAATGGTGCAGAAGGATCGCCGTTTGGCGGTGGCACTGTTTCTACAACCCGTTCCAAAATTTCTTCAATGCCGATATTTGCCTTGGCGGAAGCGTGTATGGCTTCATCCTTATCCAAGCCTATGACGTCTTCCACTTCCTGGGCGATGCGGTCGGGTTCAGCTGCCGGGAGGTCGATCTTGTTGATGACCGGAATCAGTTCCAGATCGTTATCCAACGCCAAATAGACGTTGGCCAGAGTCTGTGCTTCAATGCCCTGCGCGGCATCCACAACAAGGATGCCACCTTCACACGCGGCTAATGAACGGGAGACTTCGTATGTAAAATCGACGTGTCCCGGCGTATCGATAAGGTGGAAGATGTAGTCTTCCCCGTCTTTTGCGGTATATTTAAGCTGTACTGCGTTCAATTTGATTGTTATGCCGCGCTCGCGCTCCAAATCCATGGAATCGAGCAGCTGCATCTTCATCTCCCTTGATGTGACCGACTTGGTGTTTTCAAGGATGCGGTCAGCAAGAGTACTCTTGCCGTGATCAATATGGGCGATTATGGAGAAGTTACGTATATTTTCCTGTCGTTCCAGACGCTCTTGATCATTCATATATCTTCCAACTTTCTCTAATAGCAATGGTTGTATTATAGCAACAATAACAATTTCATTCAATTCCTTTTCTGTTTATATTGCATAAGGGTGCGATGTTTGATAAAATACTTCTTGTTGCAATCAATGTTGTACAACTACAAGGTGGAGGTGAATGCAATGGCTAATATTAAATCAGCAATCAAAAGAGTAAAGACGACTGATAAAGCTCAACGTCAAAACATTGCTCAGAAAAATGAAATGCGTACTGCTGTCAAGCGTGCCATGACTGCAAAAGAAAATAATGCGGAAAATACGGAAACACTCGTTTCCAATGCTGTTAAATACGTAGATAAAGCTTCTAAAAAGAACTTGATCCATGATAATAAAGCATCCCGCTTGAAATCAAAATTGATGACAAAATAAACCCCCTCCTCTGTGAAGGGGTTTATTCATGAAGAAAGGTCTCCACTCGGAGGCCTTTTTATATTTCCAGGATAAAGAGCTCAAACAGGCTCTGACGGTTCAGGTAACTGGATTTGAACTTATAGTCGATATCGCGGCATTTGACCATCTTCTGCTCCAATTCATCCTGGCGGTATTTGCCTATTTCCCGTGCAGCCAACTTCACCCGGTAGGGGTGCACCTTCAGGGCTTTCGCTATATTGTCCCCCTGATAGCCCTGCTGCATCATCAGCTTAACTTGATACAACAGCCTCAGCTGATTGATGATCAGATGCAGCAGCTGCATCGGCTCTTCATTCTGAAGCATCAGCGCACGGAGCAGTTTGACTGCAGCAGCTTTCTGACCTGATAGTATGAGATCGGTCAGCCTGAAGATATTCTCTTCAAGACTTACACTGACTATCTCCTCCACAGCCTCTTCAGTGATCTTCCCATCAGTATAGAGGAGGAGTTTATCCAACTCATTCCTGACTTGATCATATTTGATGCCGACACGTGCAATAAACAGGTTCAAAGCTTTAGGATCCACCTCAACACCGGATTCTTCAGCTGTCGCATTGATGAAACTTCTGACTTCATTCTCCGTCATCTCGGCCATTTCAGTGATGGCGCCTTTTTTCTTAAGCAGTTTGGTTATCTTCTTACGGTTATCAAGCTGCTCATGATAGACTTTGAATATGATGAGTGCATCATCGTTTTTATTGTTGATGTATTCCACCAGCAGATCAATATCATGATCTACTTCAGCGCGAACTTTAGCTCCTGTAAAAGAATAGGCATCATCAACCAAGATAGCCTTCCTGTCCGATAGGAACGGTAAAGTTTGTGCTTCTTCTATAATCTGCTCGATTGTCGATTCCCTGTAGTTCAGGGCAACGATGCTGAAATCATCCGCTTCCCCGACATAATCCTCAGCCAATTTCTTAGCTTTTTCTGATATCCTTAGTGCATTATTGCCATAAATGAGCTGTAAGCGATCCATATTGGTCGTCACCCTTCTGTCTATTCTAAATCCATTATAGCTTTTTTTTGTTAAATATCATATAATGTTAGTGATATGTTTAGGAGGTTATCTCATGAATAAATTCGAAAAACATGTTCAATCCAAGAATAACGATGTCGTGGATTCCGGTGTCGGCTTTGTTGTCGGTTTCCTCGGTTTGACGGCGATCTACGTCGTGGCACAGATTTTCCAGATTGTTGCAGGTTAATGAAGAGCTGAATAATCAGCTCTTTTTTTTATGCAGTGATTTTTCTGTTCGAACTTTGTTTCGACGCACATCACTTCATTCTTTATATTGAACCGGACCATACCATGTATGGAAGTGTCGAACATTTCGAGATGGGCAGTCCGCTCCATCACTTCATCATGGGGGTGACCGTAGCGGTTGTCTACTCCGGCAGATACCAGACCATATGTAAATGACCCATTTTTGATGAACGCCTCTCCAGTCGAAGTATTCGAACCGTGATGGCCAAGCTTCAGTACATCTGCATGTATTGATCCGTACTGCTCTATGATCTGGGTTTCACCCTCCGTATCAGCGTCTCCTGTAAACAAGAAGGTGTAGGCACCTGCCGAAACCTCCAACACCAGTGAGTGTTGGTTGGAATCATCACTTGCCAGTTCGGAGGTGGGATATAATTTCCTGATGCTGATGGCCCCTACTTCAATTTCAGGCGCCTCCATAGCATCCACCACCCTGCCCTTTTGCACTACGGACAAATCAGCATACCACTCTTTAAAGCTCGGGTCGAGCGGATTCAGATAAATCTGTTTTACATCGAGTTTCTCCATTATATACTTTGATTCCCCGACATGATCAAGGTCGAAGTGCGACAGGATCAATAGATCTATACTGTTGATTCCCGCTTCTTTCAACAGGGGGAGTACGGTCTGAACCGATAGTTTCTTCGAGTCCGGATTCAAGTATCTTTTGCCCCCTGTATCGATCAGTATGGTCCGGTCATTCACATGGTCGGTCACGATGAAGGCATCACCCTGACCGACGTCCACCATGGTGACGGTGACGTCATATTGATGGATTGCATCAGATGTGAACAGTGTAGTGATGAAAACCAAAAGTGAGAGGATGAAGGATTTCATCTCCCTCAGACATAGGGCGTACATCATCCAATAGGAGGCGATGACAACGATGATCAGCGCCACGGCACTTAAATTTTTGACGGCGATCCGATGGGTCATCATATCCGCCAAATATACGATCGAACCTTTTAGATTGTCGAACATGAAAGCATATAGAAGATCCACCGATTCGGGAATACCCATTAACACCAAGCAGTTATAGAAAATGACCATCGGGAAAAATACCAGTGTAAAAACAGGCACATAGATCATATTCATCACTATTCCGCTGATGCTGAGTTCATTGAACTGCATCAGTACTGTGGCGACTGTAGAAATTTCAGCAATAAGCGTAATGCCGAGCAACTGTGCTATGAAGCCATAACCCATCCAATAGTTTTTGGAAAGAACAATGGCGAAAGTCGTAAGATATGATAACTGGAAGCCTGCATGGTGGACAATCCAAGGATTCATGGCTATCTGGATGATCGCAGATAGAGAAATGACTGTAAGGTATGGTCTACTCCTTGTAAATGACAGCAGCAATAGTGTAATCGTCATAAAGACGGCACGGAATACGCTCGGGCTTGGAAAGTTCAATGCAAGGAACAGCAGCAGCACAACGATCATGATGATCCTGATCGTACCCACTTCCAGACGCAATCGATTGAGGATATGGAATATTACTGCACCGATGAAAGCGACGTGCGTGCCTGAGATGACATACAGATGATAGATGCCGAGCTTCTGCAGAGCATCAAAAAACTCTGACGTTATATATGATTTATTGCCGATCGACAGCGTCAGGATATCATACTTGTAATCGTGTTCCGTACTTCTAAGCACCTTCTTCATATATGTATCGCGTGCCTGTGCAATCTTCATATGTAAAGTTGGTTGTGTGTGGCTCCCGCACCTATCCAGATCCCCACTATCCATATATATGCGGCCATCCATGCCGTTGACCCCCATCATCCTAACGGCATCGTATTTGATGAAGTTGCGTGTCGCCTCAGGCTGCTCCACCGGAAAGGGGCCGGCACACCGGGTGCCTATCGGCAACTCGATGCCTTCAGGTACATACACATCAAGACTATTCCCGTCCGCTTCGGCAATATGCCCCAGACCTTCACGGTAGTATTTGTATTCAGTTATCGTAATGGATTGAACCGTTTCAAGCACAGGTTTTTCAGACAATATAAAAACAGCCATCGTCAGGATGGCTGTCAAAGTAATATGGAAAATAAGATATGAATAGCCCTCCATCCTCTTGATGCAGACCAGACAGGCTATGGATATAAAAAATGCCCCTAATAAGGGGTCATTGCAGATGATATGGGCATTTACGAGTGATAATAAAATCAGGAACGACTTCATGACTCCTGTTTGAATAGTTCCAGGATGTTTTCCCGGTCGAATGCGATACGTTCATGATGGACACCGGTTTTATCAAGGAGTTCCAACGCGTAAGGGTGATTCTTATAGTCTTCTGCATAGTAGATGGAGCTGATGCCGGCCTGTATCAATGATTTTGTACAATGCACACACGGGAAATGCGTCACATAGACACTTGCGCCTTCAGTCGACACGCCAAACTTGGAACATTGCAGCAATGCATTGATTTCAGCATGGATCGTCCTGATGCAATGCCCCCCTTCGAGCAGACACCCAACATCGATGCAGTGCGCTTCTCCGGAGACTGACCCGTTGTAGCCACCGGCAATAACCCTGTTATCCTTAACGATGGTCGTACCGACTCTAAGTCGCTCGCAAGTCGACCGCAGACTGAGCAGATGACTTTGTGCGAGAAAGTACTGATGCCAATTGATTCTCATGTTACCCCTCCTGTATCCTATTCATCTATTGTAATATAAGGTTTCAGACTTTCAAATGTTTTATCGCCGATGCCAGGGATATTCTTTATATCTTCAAGCTTCATGAACAACCCGTTCTCTTCCCTGTAATCCAAAAAAAGCTGAGCTTTCTTTTCACCTATGCCATTAAGCGTCGTAAGTTCGTCTACATCTGCAGTATTGATGTTTACAAGCGCTTCTGCCTCTTCATTTTCTTCCGTCTGATTAACAAGACCTTCAGCAATTTCTTCCCCGACAGCTGGTACATACACCACCTGTTCATCCTTGAGTTTCATGGATTGATTGACGGTCAATAGATCGGCATTCCCTTTGATCTGCGCCATCTCAAGGACATTTTTTACACGGGCGTCATTAGGGACTTCGAACACACCGGGATATTTCACCGCACCCTTGACTTCCACCATGATTGTCTGTGATTCAGCTTGCTCTTCTTCAGGGGCTTCATCGGATGACTCTTCATAAGCTTTAGGTTCGTAGGCTTTCATCGGCATTTCTTCCTCATTGGAAGACATTAATTTAAACACAATTATCGAAAACACTAGACACACGGCCGCACAAGCGATGGGAATTTTATACCTTTTGCATACTTCCATGAATTCAGTCACTGCATTTCCTCCTAGAATAATCTCTCATATATATATGGGGAGAAATGGCCGTTTTTCTTTTTTTACATTGCAAGTAAATAATAAAACTCGAAAAATAAAAATGACCCGGCATCTGCCAGGTCATTCCGTCTGTTTATTTTTTCAATACATAGAATACCCTGTCACAAATATCGGTCACTGGATTATCTATTGAGAAATCACTGAAGGAATTGAGGATTGAAAAATCAGTCTGATTGATTACCCGAATCATTTCCTTATGCTTATAGGTTCGTTGCTCATGGGTTTCAGCAATTTTACGGTATGTGTCCCCGTCTTCCTCTTTTACGAAGAACGTCATATCATGGATTACCGACAGTGGATGCTCACCTGTAATGGCATGCCATATATAAGTGATATGATCTGTTTCATCCGAATAGGTCATATCATTAAATTCATGCTCCATTTTATAGACGCTATGGATATCGAATAGGAAGATACCATCTGGATTCAGATGATCGTAGACGTTCTTAAGCACCTGGGCCACTTCACTAGGGTCTTTGCAGTAGTTCATCACATCGACGGTTGCAATTGCCATATCAAACTTCTCATCAAGGCGGAAATCGAGCATATCTCCAGTTAAAAACGATGTTTGCTTCAAATTTTTTGATTTTGCCTCTTCTATCATCTGTGGGGACTGATCCATGCCAGTCACCTTGTCGAAATCAAGCTGACTGGTCAGACGGCCTGTACCGCATCCGATATCCAGGACACTTTGCCGCCCCCCTTTGAAATGGTTGATGATGTCCAGCCAGAGATCATATGGCAGATCATAGGTGAGTGCCTCATAATGGCGGCTGAAAAGTTGGTAGGTTGACTCAGACTTCAACGCGTTCACCATTCTTGAACAGACGCTCAAGATTATAGTATTCACGCTCTGGTTTATGGAAGATATGGAGGACGACGTTGCCTGCGTCGAGCAATACCCATTTACCTTCCTTATAGCCTTCCATATTCGTCTCTACGCCGTGTTTTTGACACGCATCCTCTGCTTCATCGGCAATCGCCTGAACCTGGCGGTCCGAGCTTGCGTCGCAGATAAGATAATAGTCGGTGACGCTGCTTGACCCTGAAACATCAAATTTCATGATCTCCTCTGCACGCTTATCATCACATGCTTCTGCTAAAAGTTCGATTAGTTGTCCGGTTTTCATACATTCACTCCTTGACCATATTATAGTAATTCAAGCATTCCAATGTCTTATGATAGATCGGCTGATCCTTAGACAATAGATGCTGCATGTTGGCTTTAGTAATCTCATAGACCGCAAGATCCAGATTGCGGTCATCAAAAACAAGCTCCCGTATCGTTTCCACGCCGGGCTGACTTCTTTTCGGCTCAATATAATCTGCAACATAGATGATTTTTTCATTAAGCGACATATGGCTCCTGCCGCTCGTGTGGTTCATGATCGCCTGGTAGATTTCCTCATCCTGCACCCGGTACTCTTCACGCATTTTTACTGCAGCCACTGGGCCATGCAGAACCGCAGATTTATAGCTGAGGAGTTCAGGGTCGAGCTTATACTTTGTGACGTACTGGTACATCTCGCCCAGTTCATCGTACTTCGAGAAATCGTGGAGTATGCCTGCAAGGAAGCATTTATTTTTGTCTCCCTTGAATATTTCAGCCATTTTAACTGCCGTCTCTGCTACTCTTTTGGAATGTTTATACCTTTTTTCAGGTAGTTTGGCCTTTACCATATCTAACGCCACTTTATGTTTCATACAAGCGATGCTCCTTTATATACTGGTATACAGAAGGCTCGAGCTGATGCATTGCCACTTCCCCTTTTTTTATCCTTTCCCGAATGACTGTAGAAGAAATCTCCATAACAGGCTGGCTAAGGGCAATGAAGCGTTCATCTATGGCCAGTTCATCGGAGCGGCGGCTCATTACAACGAAATTCATCATTTTAAGCAGCGCTTCATGACGATGCCACTTGTGGAATCCTTCATATTGATCGGAACCGATAAGGAAATACCGCTCATCTGATGGATATTCCTCCTTCAGATATTGGACGGTGTCGAAAGTGTAGCTCATACCTTCCCGAGTAATTTCCCAATCGAGGATTTCCATGAACTTGTAGGGAGCGGCGGCTCTTTCTAACATTTCAAGACGGTGTCTGTCACCAGTGGTGGATTCATCTTTCAGCGGTGACTGTTTTGCAGGAATCAGGATGATCTTATCCAAATCCAGGGCGATCTTAGCCTCAACGACGCCATGTATATGACCGAGGTGCACAGGATCGAATGTCCCTCCAAAGAAGCCTATCCTCATCCCAAGTCGATCTTCTTGTTCTCTTCAGACATTTTATACAATACAATCGTCTTTCCGATTATGGTGACGACATGACTGTTCGTGGCTTCGCTGATTTGGGCCGCTATATTATCCTTATCCTCCAGACAGTTCTGCAGGACTGATATTTTGATGAGCTCCCTCTTTTCAAGAACGTCGTTGATCTGCTCGACGAAGTTCTCATTGACTCCATTTTTCCCAACCTGGAAGATGGGGTTTAGATGATGCGCCTCTGCTTTCAATTGTTTCACTTGACGAGAAGTGAGTGTATTCATGATTGGCCTCCATTATATTCTTTATACTTTTTATTAACTGCTTCGTAATCTCCCTTGTCGCCAGTCCATATTTCATATGCATCCATTGCCTGATGGATGAGCATCGGCATGCCGTTCATACGGTTTGCTTCCTTGAAATAATCGAGGAATGGCGTTACTTCCGGTTTATAGATGAGGTCGACTCCGATTGTCGATTCGCCGAATAATCCTTGCGGCAAGTCCAACACCTCTACAAGATCTTCATTTGCGAGTCCCACCGGTGTCGAATTGATGATGACATCGAATGCTTCTTGACCAGTCAGCTCAGGCAACAGCGTGAAGGAGAAGTCCGTCGTTATAAATCCCTCCATGGCAGTACTTCGGCGTGCCGCTATGGTCACGTCATCTCCGATGTTCGCGTGTGCCCGGTGTACTGCTTTCGCTGCACCACCGGCTCCGATGATGAGTACTTTGCGTCGACTTTTACCGAACTTGCCATGGAACGCATTCATATAGCCTGTAACATCGGTGTTATGGCCCCTCCATACTCCATTTCTTATGGACACGGTGTTCACAGCACCGATGTTTCGGGCATCCGCTTCAATCTCATCCAGATGCTTCATGATACTTTCTTTATGTGGGAGGGTGACGTTGAACCCTTTCAGTTTATTAGCCGATGCCGTCTCCTGTATGGCATCAAGCGCGTCAGGTTCAACTTCAATCGCCAAGTATTCATCAGACCTCCCCTTAGCAGCGAAATTCGCATTATGGATTAAAGGTGAGAGACTATGCGATACAGGGAATCCTATTACTGCATAATTACCCATTACTGGTCTCCTTTAAATATCGTCGGCCTCAAAGTGACTTCCACACCTTCAGGCACGCGTACAGTCACTGTAGATCCGCCACCTACGCGGATGAACGACAGTCCGCTTATTTCTATGTCACTATCTTCTTCGATATCGAATTCATGACTTTCATAGGACTCGGTCAAGTAAGGTGTTTCAATTTCGGGTGGCGCCAACAGAGTATTATAATGTTTGCTGTAGAATTCATCTGCATTATCCGTCTTGGTCCGGTGGATGGTAAGCGCGTGGTGTGCAAATACGTTAAAACTGTTGCGTTCTCCATAATTATGGTCGATACGCGCCAAGTTACCGATGAAAAGACTCTGCCCGGAGTCCAGTTGGAACCCTTTGGATTTGATCTCTTTAGTTGGAGTTATATGCTTTAAGCTGTCGCTTGAGACATAATGGGCCATTTGGGAATTCAACATCACACCAGGTGTATCATAGATGAACGCATTTCCATCCAGTGGGATATCGATGAGGTCGAGGGTGGTTCCAGGGAACTGGCTTGTCGTAATCACTTCTTTATCTCCCGATGTGTTTTCAATCAGGCGGTTAATGAGTGTCGATTTACCTACGTTCGTCGTGCCCACAACATAGATGTCCTTGCCTTCCGACAACTTCGACAAGCGCTCGAGCAGCTTGTCTATCCCTTCATTCTTCATAGCACTCACTACTACAGTGTCGACAGCTTTGATGCCCGCTTCACTGAGCATGAGTTTAGCGCGATGCACAAGCCGGCTGCGGTTGACCGATTTTGGCAGCAGGTCAATCTTATTGATGACCGCAACCACTTTCTTGTCCCCGACAATCCTGTTGAAGGACGGGATGATGCTGCCGTTGAAGTCGAATACATCAACCACTTTGACGATCAGACCGTCCGTTTCATATAAGGCATTCAGCATCGTCATGAAATCTCCGGAATCGACATCCACATCCATCACTTCATTATAATGTTTCAGACGGTAGCATCGTTTGCAGATCGGATTTTCCTTTTCCAGTCCGCTTGCGGGTATATAACCCGGTTGTTTTTCGTCATCGCTCTGCAGTTCTGCTCCGCAGCCAATACATTTAATAGACTCCAAATGTCAGTCCCTCCATTGAATAAGACCTTTACGGTCAAAATATCTCATTATGATGCGTTCAATTCTCCGGTTGACCACAGTGGCCCAACCATCTTTCTTTTTGACGGGCAATACCAGAATACTTTCCAACCCGGTCCGATTCGCCCCCAATACATCCGTCAGAAGCTGATCGCCGATCATGACCGTTTCAGATTTAGCTGCCCCCATATTGGCGAGCGCTCTCCGGTAGGAATGCCCTAGGGGCTTTCTGGCCCGGTATATATACTGGATTTCGTGCGGGTCACTGAAATCACCGACTCTTTGCTGGCTCCCGTTAGAAACGATGGAGACTTTTATATCGTTATCCTTCATCTCCTTAAGCCACTTCAACACTTCTTCATTGGCATCGGGTTCGTCGAACCCCACCAGAGTATTGTCCAAATCCGTGATGATTGCGCGTATGCCGCGCTCTTTTAAATATTCAGGCGTTATGCTATGGAATTCCCTGAAATAGTCGCTTGGTAAAAAATATTTTTTAAGAAGCTTCAATGTCCGCACTCCCAGTGAGTTTTTTTATATTCTATCACAAAAATAAAAGCCCCTTAAAAAATTAAGGCGCTTTTTTAACTATTCAATGATGTCATTATCCTCTGTCTCGGTCTCTTTGTAAACCAGAAAACCGATGACGACTGTAATGATGATTGAAATGATCATGAGAAAAGTCATTGAGTATCCCTCCAGGTCACAAGTCCTTCATTAATAATTTTACAACTTCAGATGAATGAATACAAGCTTTAGACAAAAATTCTTCATAAGCCATATCTGCACTGTCATCCGCCCTATCTGAAATCGAACGGATGATGACGAATGGCGTCGAGAATTGATAGCAAGTCTGTGCGATGGCCGCCGATTCCATATCCACCGCATAGGCTTTTTTGAAGTTTTGCAGGATGGCGCCCTTCTGGGCCGCATTGCTGATGAATGAGTCACCACTGACCACTTGGCCGCTATGACCAGTTATATCCTGATTTTTGGAAATCGCGGTCATCGCCAACTTCACGAGGCCCTTATCAGCATAGTACATTTTTGGCATGCCCGGCACTTGCCCCAGCTCATAGCCGAAGTCGACAGCATCGACATCGTGATGCAGCACATTCGTGCTGACAACCATGTCCGTCACATCAAGGGTATCCGATAAGGCCCCGGCCACACCCGTGTTGATGATGAGGCTTGGGTTATATCGTTCAATGAGGAGTGCGGTGATCATGCTTGCATTCACCTTTCCGATGCCGCTCTCGACGACAATCGCATCTCTTCCGAAAAGTTCACCGGTGTACGCGGTGGTATGGGCCAGTTCCTCCGATGAGCTGATATCCATCCATTCCAGTAGAATGTCAACTTCCGGCTTCATCGCACCGATGATACCGATGGGTCCCCTAGTCAATGGAAACAATCTCCACTTTCATTTCATTGCCGTTCGGGAGCGGTACATTTACTGAATCCTTCAATTTGGCACCCATCAGGGACTGGGCTATCGGCGATTCATTTGATATTTTACCTTCAAACGGATCGGCTTCAGCACTGCCGACAATCTGATAGGATTCTTTGTCTCCATCAGGCAGTTCCTTGAATGTGACGGTCTTGCCGATCTGGACTACATTATTGTTGTTGCTGTCTTCAATGATTTTGGCGTGGCGCAGCATATCTTCAATTTTGGTGATTTCCTGTTCGACGAACCCTTGCTCATCTTTAGCTGCATCATATTCAGAGTTCTCTGAGAGGTCACCGAAACTTCTTGCGACTTTTATCTTCTCAACCACTTCGGGGCGTTTTACGACTTTCAGATGTTCGAGTTCCTCCTGCAATTGTTCATATCCGCTTTTTGTCATTGGAAATTCTTTATTCATATCCATAATGGTTATAAGCCTCCAGTAATTATAAGTCTAGTTAATTTTTGATTCGTTAAGCAATGTGCGTATTTTGGTCGTGATGAGATCAATCGCCACATCATTCTTGCCACCTTCAGGGATGATGACATCACTGAAGCGTTTAGTGGGTTCGATGAATTGCAGGTGCATCGGCCTGACTACGTTCAAGTACTGGCTGATTACTGAATCCATCGTCCGGCCCCGCTCTTCGATGTCACGCTGTAGCCTTCTCAATATACGGATGTCGGAATCTGTATCCACATAGAGTTTGACGTCCATCAAATCCCGCAGTGCTTCGTTCTCAAGTGCGAATATGCCTTCGATGATGATGACATCTTTCGGCTCAACCAGAATGGTCTCATCACTCCGCGTATGGATCTCATAGTTGTATGTCGGGATTTCTACAGGCTTGCGCTCGATGAGCTGGCCAATGTGGGAAATGAGAAGATCATTATCGAATGCAAATGGATGATCATAATTGGTCTTCAGCCGTTCCTCGAATGTTTTATCGCTCTGGTCTTTATAATAATAGTCCTGCTCGATCAATATGACGCTGTGACCGTCCAAGGCATGCATTATCTTGCGTGTGACTGATGTCTTGCCGGAGCCTGAACCCCCGGCTATGCCAATGACTGTTGGTTTTCTCATTCGCCTTGCTCCTCTTTATCTTTTGTAATTATGAGTAGGCCATCGCCGACCGGCAAAAAGGCTGAAGACATCTTCGATTCTTTTATCATCCGATTGAACCCGTCCACCTTCTCCTTCATTCTCCGGGTGCCGCGGGCAGTGATTTCTTCCTTTGTGACCAATCCTCTAAGCAGTATATTGTCGATGATGATCAGACCACCCGGTTTGACATGAGGAGAGAACTTATCGAAGAAATTCCCGTTGTTCCCTTTTGATGCATCGATGAAGAGAAGATCGAACTTCTGTTCACCAAGTTCCTCGGGGACCACTTCCTTGGCATCTGCCAAAAGGCTCCTCACCCTGTCTGACACACCTTGCATTTCGAAAAATCGTTTAGCATGTGCGTGGGAATCCTGGTCTTTCTCAATAGTGACGACAGAGATATCCTGGCTTACCGATAGCATGTGCATTGCACTGTAGCCAATGGCAGTACCTATCTCAAGGATTCTTTTTGTGCCTGAGAGATGGATATAATGTTTCATGACTGATAGGGCGTCCTGGTCCATGATGGGTACACGGTTTTCTTGTGCATACGCAAGCATTTCAGGAAATAATTCTTTTTCAGTGTTCATTTCTTTAATATATTCATAAATGTCCATATAAGCCACCATATATACAAAAAATACAACTGATAACAAAAGTTATCAGTTGCTTTGTTCGTCAGAATCATATTAGCACAGATTATTCCAGTTGAAAAGACGATTTTACATGCTAATTGTTATTAATATATTTTTCCCTGTTTTCAGTGTGTTCTTCGAATGTTTCAGCAAAATGGTTATTGCCTTCGCTGTCTGCAAGGAAATAATAAAAGTTTGTATTGGAAGGATTCATTGTGCTCTGTACAGACTCCATGCCTGGAGACGCGATTGGACCAGGTGGAAGGCCTGTAATATTGTAAGTGTTGTAAGGATCCTCCACTTCAAGGTCTTCAAATAATGTGCGTTCCTTATGCTCACCTAGGGCATACAATACAGTTGGGTCAGTCTGAAGCGGCATCGCCGGGTTCTCGGACATGCGGTTTAAGAACACGCTTGCGATCTTGGAGCGGTCGGCCAGCGATGTCGCCTCTTCTTCGACTAGGGAAGACAATGTGAGGAACTCATGGAATGAAAGTTCCTTCGTCTCGCCTTCAAAAGTCATTGTATATCCTTCACTCGAATTGAAGACGCTGTATGAATTATTCTTAGTGGCATCAAGCATCTGTTCAATAATGTCCTTTACCTTCGGTTCTTCCTCAGTGATGTCATATGTTGCAGGGAAAAGATAGCCTTCAAGCGGGAACTTGACCTCTTCATCGAGTATTGCATCAGACAGCATATCAGGATATTCCTCAATCAACGATTTGATGTAGGATTCATCATTCATCAGATCCATGAATTCTTTTTCCTTGATAGGCAGCTGCTCTGCCATCTGGGCGGCAATCTCATCTATCGAATAGCCTTCAGGTACCGTCAGTCTATGTTGGATTTCCTGATAGATACGCCCTGTTTCAAGCGTCTTTGCAATCTTTTCGAAGTCCATTGAAGGAGAAAGTTCATAGTTTCCGGCCTGATAATTGGTGATGCTATTTAGTTTAAGGTAGTATTCAAACATCATGCCACTTTTGATGATCCCTTCCTCTTCCAGGACTTCACCTATCTTATCGGCTGTCGAACCTTGCTCTATCTTCACTTCTTTGACTTCTGTAGAATCGCTGTCCAGAGGCTCGATCCCAGATTTGACGTATACATATATGGAGAAGGCCGCGATTACAAACAGTATCGCCAACGTGGCGATGACGAACAAGGACAGGTATGACGATACATTCTTTGAAAATTTGATATCTTCGTATTTGCTCATGTATAACTCCTATCTCAAAAATAGCTTCCAATAAAATTGGAAGCCATCCGTAATTCCAGAAAAAATCTACTGTTCCGGTTCGTCCATACGAGTATTGACGATTTCTTCGATCATATCCCATTCTTCATCCGTCTCGACGGGCATGAACTTACCGCCTTCGCCATCTCCATCGGGTACATTGATCATCGGAATAAGTTCTATCTCTTCATCCTCATTGGAGAAGTTTCCTTCCTCTGCAAGAATGACGTATTCCTTATCGAACCCTGGATGATGGAATTCGAGCATTTTGCGGTAAAGTACTTCGTTCCCCTCTTCGTCGTATAGTGTCAGCATTTCCTCTTCCATGTTGAATTCCATTTCTTCCTGACTCATAGTTCAATCTCCTTTGACCGGGTTATCGAGGTAGCCCTGCAGTATGAATACTGCGGCCATCTTATCGATAACTGCCTTCCTTTTTTTTCGGGAGAGGTCCGCTTCAAGTAGCGAGCGCTCTGCCCCGATTGTGCTTAAACGTTCATCCCATAGTGTTATTTTAACATCTGGCAACGCGTTTTCAAGCAATTTGGCAAAGTGGATTGAACGCTCTCCACTCTCTCCAATTGAATTATTCATGTTCTTTGGCAATCCTACGATTATTCTCTCGACATCATTATCCATCGCCAGCCTGACGATCTCTTCGATACCGTATATCCCTTCATCGTAGTCGATTTTGAGCGTGGTGACGCCTTGCGCTGTCCACCCGAGTGCATCACTCAGCGCCACACCAATGGTCTTCGTCCCAACATCAAGTCCGAGTATCCTATTCATGTATTTCCTTCTCGATGTAGCTCCTGACAAGGACTTCCATTATTTCATCACGGTCGATATGCCGAATTCTATTGCGCGCCTCATTATGCCGGGGGATATAGGCCGGATCACCGCTTTGGAGGTATCCGACGATCTGGTTGATTGGGTTATACCCACGCTCTTCCAGTGTCCTGTAGACGACGGCCATGATGTCTTTGACATTTTCAGTTTTCATGTCGTCTACACTGAATTTCATTGTTTCATCAAACTGGTTCAATTACAGCACTCCCATCGTTGCTTCCCTTTTCAATCAGTATAGCATTGATTGTTTTTATAAAGTACTTTTAATATAGTCTTCAACAAATTGTAATGCACTTGTTATATTCTCTGGAGCGGTGCCGCCACCTTGTGCCATATCCGGGCGCCCACCGCCTTTCCCGTCCACTGTTGAAGCCATGCCCTTCATGATGTCGCCGGCTTTTAGGCGGTCGGTCAATGATTTAGGCACTGTCACCACAAGGGATACCTTGTCGCCATTCACCGAACCGAGCGCAATTACTGCATCTTGGGCCCGTGATTTTAGGCGGTCCATCGTTTCTCTCAGTTCCTTGGCATCTTCTGTCTGCACTTCCATGGAAAGCACCGGCACACCGTTGATATCCTTGGTTTCATGGGTGGCCTCTGAGAGCTTTTCATCTTGGCGAGATGCTTTCAAATTCTTGATTTCATTGTGCATCGACTGGTTTTCAGCAAGCAGCGCTGAGACCTTCTTATTGACTTGGCCATCTTTGACCTTCAGGTTTTTGGCAATCTCTTTTACAACTGCTTCCTTCTCTTTGTAGTACGCCACCGCGTATTTGCTAGTGACAGCTTCTATACGTCTTATGCCTGCCCCGATGCCTGTTTCAGATACTATCTTGAAAGTACCGATTTCACCGGTGTTTCTGACATGGATACCGCCGCATAGCTCTATCGAGTACTGGTTGATATCCACTACGCGGACGACGTCGCCGTATTTTTCACCGAACAGTGCCGTAGCACCCTTTTGTTTTGCTTCTTCTATCGGCATTTCCTCAATCTCTACAGCCATATTGCGGTAGATGTTGGCATTCACTATATTTTCTATCTGTTCGGTTTCTTCTGCGCTCAGGCCTTCAAGGTGGGAGAAGTCAAAACGCAGCCGTTCTTTTTCCACAAGTGAACCTGCCTGGCTTACATGATCGCCAAGCACATCTTTTAACGCCTGGTGCAGAAGGTGCGTTGCAGTATGGTTTTTGATGATGAAGTTACGGCTTTCTGCATCCACTTCCAGGTCATATGTGGCACCTTTGGAAAGTCTACCTTCCGAGATATGTGCCACATGCACATTCTGCCCGTTCGGTGCCTTGTAGACTGAGCTGACTGTAAGTTTTGCACCGTCTGCCCGGATCTCCCCTTTATCTGCCACCTGTCCGCCGCTTGTTGCATAGAACGGTGTACGGTCAAAGATGAGTTCCACGTCCTGGCCCGCCTCTGCAGCATCCATCTCGCTATCCGCATGGATGATGTGAAGCAGCACGGCTTCTTCGCTTTTAGAAGTATAACCGGTGAATGTACTCGGCGCAGTAAGGCGCGCAAGCGTTTCAGACTGGACCTGCATCGAGTCACCCGATTTCCGGGCATTCCTTGCCCGTTCACGCTGCGCTTTCATTTCTTCGATAAAACCTGCTTCATCAACCGTCATGCCGTCATTCTCTGCATATTCCTTGGTCAGTTCATACGGAAATCCGTAAGTGTCATAGAGTCTGAAGGCATCTTCGCCGCTGATGACATTATCATCCTGCTGCGCTTTCTTCTTGAACTGTTCGTAGATTTGGATACCTTCATCAAGCGTGGCAAGGAAGCGCTCTTCTTCTTTTTTGATGACTTCCTTGATGAATGCCTTGCGTTCGCCCACGTTCGGGTAGAAACCTTCCATTATTTCAGATACCGGTTCCACCAGGTCAAACATGAAGGCACGGTTGATGTCGAGCTCTTTGCTGAAGCGGACTGCGCGTCTGATCAGACGTCTTAATACATAACCGCGTCCTTCGTTTGAAGGGAGTGCACCGTCCGCAACCGCAAAGCTCACGGTGCGGATATGGTCGCTTATCACTTTGTACGCAACATCGGCTTTGGCATCTTCGCCGTAACGGTGGCCACTGATCCTACTGATCTCAGCAAGGATTGGGGTGAAGAGATCCGTATCAAAGTTGGTCGGCACTTCCTGTATGATGCTGGCCATCCTTTCGAGCCCCATGCCCGTATCAATGTTCTTTTTCGGCAGTGGTGTATAGGAACCATCCTTGTTATGGTTGAATTCACTGAATACGAGGTTCCAGATTTCCAGATAGCGTTCATTTTCCCCACCCGGGTACATTTCATCCGCCGGAGCACCCGGTTCGAAATCCGGACCGCGGTCATAGAAGATTTCACTGTTCGGGCCGCACGGACCTTCCCCGATATCCCAGAAGTTACCTTCTATGCGGATGATGCGATCAGCATCAAGGCCAATCATCTCCCGCCATATCCTGTAGGCATCTTCATCTTCTGGGTGGACGGTGACATAGAGGAGTGATGGGTCGAAGCCGATCCACTCGCTGTTCGTCAGGAAGTCCCATGCGTAGCGGATCGCATCTTCCTTGAAATAATCCCCTATCGAAAAATTGCCTAACATTTCAAAGAATGTATGGTGACGGGCTGTAAAGCCGACGTTCTCAATATCGTTTGTCCTGATCGCCTTTTGGGCATTGACGATTTTAGGGTTCTCTGGAATGGTGCGGCCGTCAAAGTACTTCTTTAGAGTCGCCACCCCTGAGTTGATCCACAGCAGGGAGTCGTCATCTATCGGTACAAGCGGTGCACTCGGCTCCACCATATGATTGTGTGCCCTGAAGTATTCAAGGAACATATCCCTGATTTCGTTACCGGTCAGTCTTTTCATTACAGTCACTCCTTAGTTTTTAAAATAAAAAAAGATCCCCCCAAAATATGGGACGATCTGAACCGCGGTACCACCCAAGTTATGACATAGTCATCACTTTGCATATATATAAAGTGGGTGGAGATTAGCACGTGAAAGGATGCGTCACTGCTCTCAGCTGCTGCAATGTCTCTGTCCATCACAATCCAGTCACTCGGGATCTCCACTTGTTTTAACCTTGATTTGATTATAGGAATATTCATCGGATCTGTCAATTGAAATCGTATGGTGTCACGCCTTCCATATTTATCATGGCAGGAATCTGGAACATTTTCGATTCGGTCAGGATTTCAGGCATCTCGTCTGCCGGCTTATCATCCTTGTTAAAGAGCAGCCGGATCATCTCGGACAGAGAAGTGCGTCTGTGGATGCCCTCTTTCTCCAGGGAATCATAGAATGCTTCTTGGTCCCCACACAATATAAGGGATTCTTTCGCACGTGTGATCCCTGTATAGACGATGTTCTTCATCAGCATATGGCGATAGCTTTTGACGACCGGCATGATGACGATCGGATATTCGCTCCCTTGCGCTTTATGGATGCTCGTACAGTAGGCGTGCGATAATTCCGTCAGTTCTTTGCGTTCGTATGCGATATGGATGCCATCATAATCAACCAGAATCGTATCCTTTTCTGCTTCATCTTCATCTTTGAAGAGTATGGAATCGATCACTCCGGAGTCACCGTTAAAGACATTGTCTTCACCCCGGTTGACGAGCTGTATGACTTTGTCCCCCTTCCTGAATATGACATCGCCAAAGGCGATTTCATTTTTATCTTCAGCTTCAGGATTGAGGATGGTCTGGAGGATGCGGTTGAGCTTCAGGATTCCGGCATCCCCTCTATAGATGGGAGCCAACACTTGAATATCACGCATGTCATATCCTTTGTCGACCGCTTTTTTCACCACATTATCGACGATATCCGGAATATGGTTCATTTTAGCGGGAATGAAAAGGCGGTCTTTGAACTTTTCGGTGATGTCCATTTTCCTACCTTCTTTTATCTCATGTGCCAATCGGATGATCGAAGATCCTTCGCCTTGACGGTATATTGTATCGAGCTCGGTCGTCGGAATGACTCCAGACTCGATCAGATCTTTGAACACGGTGCCGGGACCGACGGATGGCAATTGATCGCGGTCCCCGACGAACACCAGCCGCGTGAAAGGTTTGACATTGCGCATCAACTGAAAGAACAGCCATGTATCGACCATCGACATCTCATCTATGATGATGAGGTCTGCATCGATTTCTGCGTCGATCACTTCATCCTTACCGGTATCCATGCCCCAACCTATCATACGGTGAATGGTTGACGCCTTGATGCCTGCAGTTTCACTGAGGCGCTTGGATGCCCGGCCAGTGGGGGCGACGAGTCTAATCGGGTATTCGTCACCGTCATACTCGTCGGCAGGCTTCAAGTCGTTCAATTCATGGTAGGCACTGATGATGCCTTTGACTATTGTAGTTTTCCCTGTTCCGGGACCGCCTGTGATGATGGAGATCTTTTCAGTCAACGCACTGATCATGGCAGATTTCTGCCTATTGTTGTAGTGGATATCGAAGCGTTCACCAACATCTGCGATGATTTCGCCTGCCTTCTCTTCACCCGCTGATACTTCCGAACGGTCATTCATCATGCGGAAGATCTGCTCGGCCGATTTGTATTCGGAATAAAAAAGGGAGGGGACATAGATGCGGTCCTCATATTGGACGAGCCGGTCGTCGTCTGACAGCTGATCGATCGACTGGTTGATGGTCTCGTCCGAAAAGTACTGCTCAGCGTCATGGTTCAGCAATTCCCGTGTCATTCCGACAAGAGTGTCCCGTGTGGCATAAGTATGACCATCCGACATGATCACACTCTCCACTAGATACATGATGCCGGCTTCAAGACGGCTGACATCATCTTTACCGATACCAGCATTCATCGCTATACGATCCGCCGTATGAAAACCGATGCCATCGATGTCCATAACCAGTCGGTAGGGCTCCTTCTCTATCACCTGGAGTGCCTGGTCCTGGTAGGTCTTCAATATTTTAGCACTCATCCTGGCACCGAAACCAAGATCGGTCAGTTTGATGACCAGACGCTCAGTCTGGCTGTTCTCCAATATGCGGTAGTGGATCATATCGCGCTTCTTTTTGGACAAGCCTGCCACATCATCCAGTACACTCCGGTCATCTGCAATTTTTTTCAATGCATTGACGCCAAGGGTTTCAATGATCTTTTTGGCTGTCTTTTCCCCTATTCCTGGAAACGTATCCCCTGAGAGGTATTGGATCAGCCCGCGCATCGTCGTCGGCTGCTCTTTCCTGAACATGTCCGCACTGAATTGTTCCCCGAAACGTGCATGACGGGTCACTTTGCCTGAGAACCTATATGTGTCGCCTTCTGCGACCGCGTGGAAGTAGCCCGTGACGATCGCTTCGTCACTGAAGTTCGTATTCGTTTCATTGATGAGTACCTTGAGCACAGTAAAACGCGTCTGTTCACTGACGAATATGACGCGCTCCACTTCCCCTGTTATGAATGTATCATCGTAGATTGTAGATTGATCCAAATGGAATCACCTTCCTCGTTCCGGTCCTCTCAATCGTTGAGTCGTGCAAGTGCATGATGGGCAAGATGATGGTCCTCTTGGATCTCTATTGCGCGCTGGAAATGGCTTATCGCCTGCGCTTCATCATCTTTCATGAGCTTAACCAGTCCAAGGTTATATTCGGCATCCGCGTTCTCTTCCATGGATAATACTTTCTTCAACAAGGTCTCCCCGGGCCCGTACAGCCCGACTTGACAGCAGAGAAGACCATATTGGAACGCGATATCCGCATCATCAGGCTTTACTTCATGTGCTTTTTCAAAAAATTGAATGGCCTGTTCAGGTTCGTTCAGGTGTACATGGCTCATGGCCAGCATGAAATTCAGATCACCATCGTCTGGGTTCCGGGTGTAGGCCAGCAAGTAGAGCCTTACCGCTTCCTTGAACCGTTCATTATCGAAGTAGACGTTCGCGAGTGCATAGTAGGCGCTCGTACTCGCCTCATTCAAGGTGATCGCCTTCTGCAAAAATCGCTCTGCTTCTTCATCTTGGCCGGCCCGATGCAGCAGATTGCCGGCGTTGATATAATGTGCTTCTTCCTCAGGTGATGACTCTATCTCCTTGAATATCTCCTTAAGTGCCTCTTCAGTTCTGCCCTCTTTGATCAACTGTTCATATCTGATGGTCATTATGCAAGATACTCCAATTCTTTTGATTCTTTGTATATACGGTCTATCGTCGCTCCGCCGAGACACACTTCCCCATCATAGAAGACGACTGCCTGTCCAGGTGTAACGGCGCGCGCCGGTTCGTGGAATTCTACAAGCAGCCTATCGTCCATCTGCTTGACGGTCACCGGTACATCTTCTTGGCGGTATCTGAATTTGGCGGTGCATTCAAACGTTTCCGGTACTGGGTTGATGAAGTTGATGTCTGAAGCTTCGAGGCTTGAAGAAGACAATGCTTCATTGTCGTAGCCGGATACTACATACAATTCATTTGTTTCAAGGTTTTTCCCAGCCACAAAGTAGGGTCCTCCGTCTCCGCCGATGCCGAGACCTTGCCGCTGTCCGATCG
The DNA here is from genome assembly GCF_039538805.1 of Salinicoccus jeotgali. Taxonomy (GTDB): domain Bacteria; phylum Bacillota; class Bacilli; order Staphylococcales; family Salinicoccaceae; genus Salinicoccus; species Salinicoccus jeotgali. Next base: position 74,323 of record NZ_BAABCK010000012.1, read on the forward strand.
TGTAGTACATGAGGCCGTCATGACGGCCTTTATCTTCCCCGGTATCCATATTGATCATGCGCCCTGGATTGGCGGGCAGATAACTGCTCAGGAATGTTTTGAAGTCCCTTTCGCCGATGAAGCATATGCCGGTCGAATCTTTTTTATCTTTTGTGGCCAGATCATACTCGCGCGCCAGCCTGCGCACTTCCTTCTTGTCCAAGTGGCCAAGGGGGAACATCACTTTGGATAATTGCTCCTGGGATAGTTGGTTGAGGAAATACGTCTGATCTTTATTATTATCGATGCCCCTCAGCATCTTTGTACCCTCCTCATCATGCACGACTTGTGCATAGTGTCCGGTCGCAACGTAATCTGCACCAAGCTTCATGGCATGATCAAGGAACGCCTTGAATTTTATCTCCTTGTTGCACATCACATCAGGGTTAGGGGTCCGCCCTTTTCTGTACTCCTCGAGGAAATATTCGAATACCCTGTCATAATATTCCTTCTCGAAGTTCACAGAGTAGTACGGTATGCCGATCTCCTCAGCTACTAGGCGCACATCTTCATAGTCTTCTGTAGCGGTGCATACGCCATTTTCATCCGTATCATCCCAATTTTTCATGAAGATGCCTATTGTATTATAGCCCTGATCTTTCAGGAGCTTAGCTGTCACTGAACTGTCTACGCCGCCACTCATACCGACGACGACAGTTATATCTGAATTATTCATGTTATCCTTCCTTTCCGAGTATGCCTAACGCATAAGTCTTCCGTATATATCTTCAAGTGCCGTGACGATGGCTTCCACTTCCTCATCTGTCATCATATAGGAGAAGCTGAACCGTATCGATTGGCGGTTACGGTCCGATTCGCCATACATCGAAGTGAGGACATGGGAAGGGTTCAATGTGCCGGCCTGGCACGCGGAACCGGCTGAAGCATGGATGCCGGCCATGTCCAATGCCGTCAGCATGAATTCTGCTTCGGCAAAAGGGAAATGGATGTTGATGATGTGGCTTGCCGACTTATTGACGTCTCCGTTCACTTCAAATGGAATGTCGGATTGTGTCAGCAAGTTGAGGAACTGCTCTTTAATCTGCATCTCCCGTATGCTTCTGCGCGTTATTGCATCGGATGCCTGATGCATCGCGAGCGACAGGCCTTCGATCCACATGGTGTTTTCAGTGCCTCCGCGAAGTTCCTTCTCCTGGCCACCGCCTGTGATGAGCGGGATGAGTTTCACATCTTTATGTTTATAGAGCAGGCCGATACCTTTTGGGCCGTACATCTTATGTGCACTCAATGTCAGCAGATCCGCTCCGAGCTCCTTGACGTCTACCCTCATGTGCCCATAGGCCTGGACCGCATCTATATGGAGCAAAGCCGTATGCTCTGACAACGCTTCTTGTATTTCATAGATCGGCTGCATCACGCCGGTTTCATTATTGACCAGCATAATCGACACAAGTACCGTTTCATCCCGCAGGCTATTTTTGAGTTCATCGACATCTATCGCGCCATCCGCGTTAGCTTGGAGATAGGTGACGTCCGCATCCAGACTTCTCAATGTGTTCAGGACGGAGGCATGTTCTATCTCGGTCGTGATGATATGGGGGCGGACGTATTGGTTCGCCACCCCTCTGATTGCCATATTGTTGCCTTCAGTGGCACCACTGGTGAAAAAGACTTCTGACGAAGAGGCGTTTAAAAGTTGTGCAATCCCCCTGCGCGCCTTCTCGATTTTGGCCCGGGCATCTTTGCCTGCCCGGTGAATGCTTGAAGGATTGCCGAAGCCGTCATCTTCCAAGAGTGCTTTGCGGACCGCTCCATCCATAGGGGTAGTCGCCGCATAGTCTGCATATACTTCCATTAGAATCACCCATCTCCAAAAATAGCTTTATTATACATTATAAGATTTTAACATGGAACGGTAGATTTTTATACTTTTGAAGCCCATTGTTAGACAAAATAAATCTAATGGATGATAATTGTCCATTATAAGGAGGATTCTATCTATGTCAAAACAACTGACCCCATCCATTCTTAACCTTGTGCCTGTACGTGAGGGCGGAAATGCCAAAGATGCATTCAAGGATATGGTCGACCTCGCTGAACATGTCGACGGTTCAGATTATAAAAGATACTGGGTGGCTGAACACCATAACACCACTTCAATCGCGTCTTCTGCGACGCGCCAACTGATCCATCACATCCTGCACCACACAGAACATATCCGTGTCGGAAGCGGGGGCGTCATGCTGCCGAACCATTCCCCTCTGATCGTTGCAGAGGAGTTTGGCACCATGCACGCCATATTCGGGGACCGTCTGGACATCGGCCTTGGCCGCGCCCCTGGTACGGATATGCGTACCGCGTCTGCCATCCGCCGCAACAACCATGATGGCGTCTATACATTTGGTTCAGAAGTCGAAGAAATCCGTAAATACCTTTCGGATGAAAAGACCCAGGTTGTAGCCTTCCCCGGCAACGGCACAGAAATCCCGCTCTATATACTCGGCTCTTCCACCGACTCTGCACACCTTGCGGCCCGTCTGGGACTGCCATACGCTTTTGCGGCACATTTCGCACCAGATCATATGGAAGCAGCCTTCAAGATCTATGAACAGGAGTTCGAGGCCTCCGACCAGTTGGCGGAACCCTACAAGATTGCCTGCCTGAATGTTATCATGGCCGATACTGATGAAGAGGCGAAGCATCTCTCCACTACGATGGCGCAATTCGTCCTGAATGTCATCAGGGGCGGGGGCAAAAAACTGCAGCCGCCTGTTTCAGACATGGAATCGATCTGGTCGCCGCCTGAAAGGCAGATCGTCGAAAGCCGCTTCCCTGTAGCGATCATGGGCAGTGAAGCCACTGCGCTTGAGAGACTAAGATTATTCCAGAATAAATTCGGTGCAGATGAAATCATGGCTGTAAGCTACATCTATGATAAGGATGCACAGAAGTATTCCTATGACCTGTTCGAGAAGGTCGTCAGAAAATATAATGGCAGATAGAAATTCCCGGGATGTCTACATCCCGGGAATTTTTCTGCATATATCCACTTTTTCGTGATGACAGCCACGAACGCTGTCCAATTGCTCAAATACTGCAGCAGCTTCATTGCTTTTGCATAAAGTCAGCAATGTCGGCCCCGCTCCGCTGATGGTCGTGGCGATGGCACCTGCCTGTTCAGCCACACGCCTCACCTCATCGTATTCGGCGATGAACTGCCGGCGGTAGGGTTCGTGGTAGCGGTCTTTTGTCATCAGTCTGTGCATCGTACTATAGTCATTATTCATAATGGAAAGTAGAAGGACATTATTCAAGGCATTCTGACGTACGGCATCCTGCTTGCTGTATGTTTCAGGTAAAGCCCGTCGGGCTTCTTGTGTTTCCACTTCATATGGAGGAACGCTGATTATTGCAGACAGACCTTCGACATCCAATACGTGGTAGAACAGTTCCCCATCATAATAACCGACGAACAGCCCGCCTGTAACTGCAGGTCCGACATTATCAGGATGGCCCTCTATTTCACTGCCAAGGAACACCTTATCATAAGCCGTCAGGCCCAGCCCGCAAAACCGGTCAGCCAATTCAATTCCAGCCACTATCGCAGAAGCCGAACTACCCAGCCCATGGCTGAGCGGAATATCACTGCCCATCCGAATCTCAAGACCGGGCAGTCCGCAGCCATATTTCCGGGCGATATCCTGGGCTGTCCTTATGACAAGATTGCTCTCATCATGCGGCAGCACATCAAGAAAATCATCCTCGAATATAATGTTGAATCCGGAGCCTTCCTTTGCTTTTATATAAAGATACTTTTCAAGCGCCAGCCCGACGGAATCGAAGCCCGGACCGAGATTGGCGCTGGTGGCCGGTACCTTAAAGTGGTGCATCATTTTCACCCAGACTTTCAATGTACTCAATGATCTGACTCTCATCGTTCGGCAATAGCTTCGGCTTCTTTATGATTTGTTCCATCGCAGTCTCAGGATCCTTCAGCCCATTGCCGGTAAGGACTGTGACGACGGTGGCGCCCTTTTCGATCTTACCTTCTTCAAGCGCTCTGATCATGCCTGCTGTGCTGGCATTGGATCCTGGTTCTGCAAAAATACCCTCGGCTGCTGCCAACATTTCATAGGCTGCAAGAATCTCTTCATCCGTCACCGATTCTATGAGACCGCCTGATTCGTCGCGGGCTTCTACAGCCAGCGACCAGCTTGCCGGGTTGCCGATCCGGATTGCCGTGGCGACCGTCTCGGGCTGTTCAATCACCCGATCATTGACGATGGCCGCAGCTCCTTCTGCCTCGAATCCGTATATCTTCGGTAGGCCAGTATTATTTTTGGCATCATATTCCTTGAACCCTTTCCAGTAGGCTGAAATATTACCCGCATTGCCAACTGGAATCGTCAAATAATCCGGTGCTGCCCCTAAGACTTCAGCAATTTCAAAAGCTGCCGTCTTCTGTCCTTCCAATCGATATGGATTGACTGAATTGACCAACGTGATGCCGTCATTTTTTTTAGCGATTTTACGAACGACCTTCAATGCTTCATCAAAATTCCCCTGGATGGATATGATTTCCGCGCCATACATCATCGCCTGGGCCAGCTTGCCTAGAGCAATCTTGCCCTCCGGCACGACCACGATGGTATTGAGCCCTGCCCGAGAAGCATAGGCTGCTGCTGAAGCTGAAGTGTTGCCGGTCGATGCGCAGATGACTGTATGGGCACCCGCTTCCTTCGCTTTGGCAACTGCCATGACCATCCCCCTGTCCTTGAAGGAACCCGTCGGGTTGTGGCCTTCCACCTTCGCATAGAGTTCTGCTTCGAACTTCCGGCTCAGTGCATCGAGCCGGATAAGAGGCGTCCCCCCTTCATATAGGGTAAGGCGCGGTGTGTCATCGTCCACCGGCAGATATGCTTTATATTCTTCAATCAGACCGTTCCAATGCATTGAATCAATCCCCTTCCACTTTATAGGTTACATAAATGCTGTCATTATTCTCCACCAATGCCCGCAGCTTTTCCGGTTTGATCGCGGAAGTGATGATCACAGCCGCTTCCCCGCGCTCGATGAGTTCATAATCTATGCCGTGCTGCGATAACTGTTCCCCGGCGGATATTTCGTCAACGGTGAACCGGACGTAGAATCTTTTGGGACTGGCATCTTCTGTGATGACCGCCTCGTGTGCTGGCACAATATTCCGTTCAACGCACTCCATGCGCCTGAGGCAGCTGATCAGGTCGGATACTACAGCGGATGCAGTTTCCCTGCCACCGGCACCCGGCCCGTAGAACATCGTTTCCCCTACCGCATTGCCGCTTATATATACTGCATTCTTCTCGTTGGATACTGTAGAAAGCTGATGATCATCCGGCAGGAAGACGGGCGCCACTTCAATCGACAGACGGTCATCATGGAATGTACTCCGGCCGATCAGCTTCATCGTCAATCCGGCACTCCTGCCTGCCTCTATATCTTTCAGTTCTACTGAATCGATGCCTTGTGCCCGGACTTTCCCGATATCCACCTTGCGGTTGTAGGCCAGCCGGGACAACAGCACAATTTTCCTCTGGGCATCGAAACCGGCCACGTCATTTGTCGGATCAGCTTCTGCATATCCTTTCTCCTTGGCGGCGTCAAGCGCTTTTTCGTAATCCCAGCCCTCACCAGTCATCTTGGTCAATATGTAGTTGGTGGTGCCGTTCAGTATCCCCATCACTTCCTGTATGCGGTTCGCGTTCAGTCCTTGACTTATACCGTTAATTATAGGTATGCCGCCTGCTACACTGGCTTCATACATCAGCATGGCACCATTCCTGTTTGCGGCTTCAGCCAGTTCATCGATATGTTCGGCCAGCATATCTTTATTCGCGCTGATAACATGCACCCCTTTCTCAAGGAATTCGAGCAGCATGTCCCGGGTGGACGCCATGCCGCCCATCACTTCAACCACTACATCAATATCTGCAGCATGGATCTCATCGATGGCATCCGTTATCGTCACACCGCGAAGCTCGACTCCGCGTTCCTTATATTTATCCCGGACCAGAACATGGCTGATGGAGAAGCTGGCCCCGATTTGCCTCTCAATCTCCTGACGGTTCATCCGAATGACTTCCATCACTCCGGAACCGACCGTTCCCATACCAAGTATTGCCACTTTCATGTCACCATCACCTTTCTCCAATCATACTTTCATATAAGACTATATATTAGAGAGAAAAGGCGGATAATTCAAGCAGCAATTCAAATAAGGGTACACATTATATGATTTTTGATGTATTATTGTTTTTAAAATTCAGAAAAGTAGAGGTGCAAAGGGATGAAGGTAGCTAAGTTTGGAGGCAGTTCCCTCTGTAATGCAGCACAAGTCAAAAAGATTGCCGATATAATGAAAAGTGACAGTGAACGCCGCATTGCGGTCGTTTCCGCTCCCGGCAAAAGAAGCACTGGCGACACGAAGGTGACGGATATGCTGATTGCCCTACATGCCAATCATACTGCCGGCCTGCCGGTCGAAGAGATCATCACGGATATCATAGGAAGATTTGCCGCAATGGTCGATGAACTTGGACTGGAATACCATCTGCTGGAGAAATATGAAGAAATATTGCGCTCATATCTGGCGGATATCAATGAGAAGAAGCGCCTGCTTGACGCTTTGAAATCATGCGGGGAGGATTTTAATGCGCAGCTGGTCAGCGCGTATTTGAATAAAATAGGGGTCGATGCCACTTATATGTGCCCTGGTGAAGCGGGGATACTGGTGACGGATGAACCTTCCAATGCACTGCTGCTTCCCGAATCCTATGACAGACTGGAAAAGTTGAAGGACGCCGGCCAAGTCGTGGTGATCCCCGGATTCTTTGGATATTCAAAAAGCGGTCAGATCGTCACTTTCCCAAGAGGAGGATCGGATATTACAGGGGCCATTGTGGCACGTGCGGTTAATGCATCACTCTACGAAAACTTTACGGATGTAAGCTTCATCTATTCGGCCGATCCGTCCCGTATCAGATCGCCGCATAAAATCGAGGAGATCACCTACCGCGAAATGCGTGAGCTGTCATATGCCGGGTTCGGCGTATTCCACGATGAAGCACTGGAACCTGTCTATAAACATAATATCCCCATCATGATACGCAATACGAACGCCCCGGAAATAGAGGGAACGAAGATTGTAGCCGAACGGGAGTATATACCCCGGATGCCGGTCATCGGCATCAGCTGCGATGAGGGCTTCACATCGCTCACAATGAATAAATACCTCATGAACCGGGAAGTCGGTTTTACAAGACGGCTGCTGCAGATCATGGAGGACCATGACCTCTCCTATGAACATATCCCTTCGGGTATAGATAATCTATCCATCATACTCAGATCTAATCAGTTCGAAGGCAATGATAAATTGGCGGCGGTCATCGCTGATATCGAAGATACGCTTGAAACCGAGTCGATACATGTCGAAAACGACCTTGTACTGATCATCATAGTCGGAGAAGGAATGAAACATCACATCGGCGTCGCTACAAAGACAACGGTCGCCCTTAGTAAAAATGACATCAACATCAGTATGATCAACCAGGGGGCTTCAGAGATCAGCATGATGTTCGCCGTGGCCCAAAAAGATGCCCAGAGGGCGCTTCATGCAATCTACTATAATTATTTTGATGAATCCTGAAAATCAGGCTACAATAGATGGACACCTACCCCTCACCATATACTAGAAGGAGACGGGTTCGGAAAAACATGGGAGGCCCGCAATGATATTCAAAAAAAGGATCGAACATATAAGAAGATACCGGGAGATTGCTTTGGCCTTCTCCAAAAGTGGTTTCGGATTTATCGTAGAAGAGTTGGGACTTGATGAGGTTCTGTCCCTGCCGAAGAAAATATTGCTCAAAAAGGATGGCACACATGTCGAAAAGACGCGCGGAGAACGAATCCGCCTCTTTCTGGAAGAAATGGGCCCCACTTTCATCAAAGTAGGCCAGATTGCAAGTACCAGACCTGACCTTCTGCCAGAAGACATCATCGAGGAACTATCGAAGCTCCAGAGCCACGTGCCTTCTTTTCCATACGATGAAGCAAAAGAGATCATCGAACACTCTCTGGGAGCTAAGATGGATGATATCTTTTTGGAGTTTGAACAAGAAACAATCGGCTCCGCCTCCATAGGCCAGGTCCACAAGGCCAGGCTTGTAACCGGGGAAGCTGTTGCAGTCAAGGTGCAGCGCCCGAACATCGAGAAAATCATCCGCAATGACCTGGAAATCCTGCTACAGTTGGCATTGATGGCAGAATCGCGTATCGAATGGGCCCGCCAATATCAGCTGGTGGACATGATGGAGGAGTTCTCGAAATCCATCATAAATGAACTCGACTACACCATCGAAGGGCGCAATGCAGATAAGATCGGCAAACAGTTCAAAGATGACGAGGTCGTCCATATTCCGGAAGTCTACTGGGATGTCACGACAAAAGATGTGCTCGTGATGGAGTTTATAGAGGGCATTCAAATCGGAGACCTCGATTCACTGGCGGCTGAGGGGTATTTAAACGAAGTGCTTGCAGAACGTCTCACACACGCAATTTTTCACCAGATCCTGATTGAAGGATTCTTCCATGGCGACCCGCATCCTGGGAACATCACCGTAATGGACGGCGGCGTCATCGGTTTTCTCGACTTCGGCATGGTGGGCAAGATGACGCGTGAGATGAAGTCGATCTACGGCTCGCTGCTCATCGCCATGATGAAAAAGGATGCAGACGGTGTCGTCCGCGCCATAACACGGATGGGGGTCGTGCCCGACGAAGTCAATATGAAGATCCTCAAAAAGGATGCCGAACTGCTACGCGACAAGTATTATGACGTTCCGCTCAGCCGCATGGATCTCGGTGAAGCCGTACAGGACATCTTCCATATAGCGAATGAGCACCATATCAAGCTGCCGACAGATTTCACGATGCTCGGCAAGACCATTCTGACGCTTGAGAGCATCGTCCGTGAACTTGATCCTGATTTCAGCATTGTTGATGTAGCGGAACCTTTTGGCAGACAGCTCCTCAGGGAAAGGTTCAATCCTAAAAATGCTGCAGATCATGCATGGCGCAGTTGGATCGAATTCAGCGATGACCTAAAGGATGTTTCCGGTAATGTCCACGAATTCTCCAAAGGATTGAAAGGTCGCAGTGTCCCTGTAGAACTGCAGGTGAAGCGGAGCGAGGCGTTCATGAAGCGTCTCGACCGGATAGGCAACCGATTGACGTTCAGTATCGTCCTACTGTCCTTCAGCATCATCATGGTCGGCCTCATCATCAGTTCCGCATTGACCGACCAAGCCACCGTCCTCTTCAATATTCCGGCTATAGAAATCGGTTCTGTGGTAGCTCTACTGATGTTCATCGGCATGATCTATTCCATATTCCGTTCTGGAAGATTTTAAAAGAAGCCCTGGAGGACCTCCAGGGCTTCTTTATATTATATATAGAACATGTAGTCGTCGATTTCATCGTCATCGTGGTTCACCATATCCAAAAGCGTAGTGTGGTCGAGCACGTCACGAAGGGCGTCCCGTATCCTGCCCCACAGATAGCGTTCCGTATCGGTGTCCTTATCATCACCTTCAACCGCAACGATATTCTCTTCCAGTGTCCTGAAGATCTTCCCGACAGTGATCTCATCCGGCGCATGGTTCAATTCATAGCCGCCATAGGCGCCCCGTGTACTTTTGACGAGTTCTGCACGTTTTAAGTTCGTGACAATCTGTTCAAGGTATAGGTCGCTGATCCCCCGCTCGTCGGCAATGGATTTGACGCTACGCTTATGCTCACCGTAGCTTCTGGCTAAAGCCAGCATAAAATAGAGACCATATCTCCCGCGTGTAGAAATTTTCATAAAGCACCTCATAGTTTAAGTTCATATTTATATCGGTTATAGTAGTATTAAATATATCATAACTCTGAAACAGGTGAAAATATGTCAACTCAGCCTCTGAGCTTTAGAATGCGACCAAAAACGATAGATGAAGTCCTCGGCCAGACCCACCTTGTCGGTGAAGGCAGCATCATCCGCCGGATGGTGACGGCTAAACGCCTTACATCAATGATCCTCTATGGCCCACCAGGCATCGGCAAGACCAGCATCGCGAGCGCAATTGCAGGTTCGACAAGTTACAAATTCCGTACCTTGAATGCTGTCACCAATACGAAGAAGGATATGCAGATGGTGGCCGATGAAGGAAAGATGAGCGGCAGCGTCATCCTCCTTCTTGATGAGATACACCGTCTGGATAAGGCTAAGCAGGACTTTCTGCTGCCGCATCTGGAAAATGGCAACATCATACTGATCGGGGCCACTACGTCCAACCCCTATCACGCCATCAACCCCGCCATCAGGAGCCGGTGCCAGATTTTTGAATTGCATCTGCTCGATCCGGAAGATGTTGAAGTCGCACTTAACCGTGCGCTTTCGGATACTGGTCGAGGCCTTGGGGACATGTCCATAAATATCAGCAATGAAGCCCTCGAATATCTGTCCGTCACAAGCCAGGGTGACGTCAGAAGTGCGTTGAATGCTTTGGAACTGGCAGCACTTAGTTCTGACAAAGACGCTGGTGATGTGGTCAATATTTCATTGGATGACGCGCGTGCCTGCATGCAGAAGTCCGATCTGCTCTATGACAAAGACGGAGATCAGCATTATGATGTGATGAGCGCCTTCCAAAAAGCGATCCGCGGCAGTGATGTCGATGCCTCGCTGCATTACCTGGCCCGCCTGATAGAAGCGGGCGACCTGGTCACCATCGTCAGGCGGCTGCTTGTCATCAGCTATGAAGATATCGGGCTTGCGAACCCGCAACTCGCCTCACGGACCCTTGATGCCATCCATTCGGCGGAACGCCTCGGTTTTCCAGAAGCCCGCATACCCCTATCCCAGGCAGTGATAGAACTTGCCCTGTCCCCGAAATCGAACAGTGCAATCAAAAGCATCGACGCCGCCCTATCGGATATAAGAAAGAAAAAGACAGGAAGCGTGCCTAAGCACTTGAAGGATGCACACTACAAAAGTGCAGAAAAACTCGGCAACGGCCAAGGCTATAAATATCCCCATAATTATCCGAACCACGTTGTCAGGCAACAGTACCTGCCGGATCCTCTAAAAAACGCAGCGTACTACCAGAAATCAGATGTATCCAAGTACGAGAAACAGCTCGCCGAAGTATACGACAAGCTCAAAAAGATATAAAAAAATAAGCACCGAATTTTACAATTCGGTACTTATTTGGAATATCCGAGCATAAGCCGTGTGTTATTGTTGATTATTTTGGCCTGCTAATTGCAGGTGGGTGCCCAGTTTCCTACTCCAAACGTCCTGTCGGACAGGCATGTTTTTCATAGGAAAACCTATCAAGCTCCCGTTTATAAAAGTGTTAGGTCAAAATATAATTCAACACATCACGAACTTCTCAGATATTCCTCTTGAATACATAATAGCACATGCCTCGAAAAAAAGAAAGGAAAATGAATACGTTTTCTCTGGTTGACCTTCCCCAACCCACCGGCAGGCTGAAGCCTGCCGGTATTTTTCTATTCTTCCGTGTTTACAGAAATATGCAGCTCATCTAATTGTCTTGGATCGACATGTGAAGGTGCATTCATCATCAGGTCACCGGCACTTGCCGTCTTAGGGAAGGCGATGACGTCACGAATGTTGTCTGTACCCGCCAGTAGCATCACGAACCGGTCCAGACCATATGCGATTCCACCGTGCGGAGGTGCGCCGTATTTGAACGCTTCAAGAAGGAAGCCGAACTGCTCATCGCGTTCCTCTTCGGTGAAACCGAGTGCTTTGAACATCTTCTTCTGAAGTTCGGCATCATGGATGCGGATCGAACCACCGCCGAGTTCATAGCCATTCAATACGATGTCATAGGCATTCGCCTTCACATCTTCCGGATGATCCTCCAATTTGTCTATATCCTCTTGCCTTGGCGAAGTGAACGGATGGTGGGCCGCGAAATAACGGTCTTCCTCGTCATCATATTCAAGCAACGGCCAGTCGGTCACCCATACGAAATTAAACTGATCCGCCGGTATCAGCTCCAGATCCCGGGCAAGCTTGTTACGCAAGTTGCCGAGTGCGGCGTTGACGACTTTTGCAGAGTCCGCCACGAATAGGATAAGGTCATTGTCGACCAGGGAAAGCGTGCTTGAGAGTTCCGACTGCTCCCCTTCATCGAAGAACTTGGCAACCGGACCATTCAAGGCGCCCTCATTCACCTTCAGCCAAGCCAATCCTTTAGCGCCATAATTTTTGACGAACGCTTCGAGCTTGTCGATGTCTTTCCTCGAAAACTTATCGGCCGCATCCTTCACGACAATCGCTTTGACAAGTCCGCCGTTATCGACTGCAGAACGGAATACTTTAAATTCGGATTTGCTGCTGAATGCGCTCAAGTCATTCAACTTCATGCCGAATCGTGTATCTGGTTTATCCACACCGTATTCAGCCATCGCCTCATTGTAGGTCATCCTCGGGAATGGCAGTGTGATATCCATACCCTTAACATCCTTCATGACGTGGGCAATCATTCTCTCATTCAGATCCATGATCTGCTCCTGGTCCATGAATGAAGTTTCAATATCAATCTGTGTAAATTCCGGTTGGCGGTCGGCCCTCAAATCTTCGTCGCGGAAACATTTGACGATCTGATAGTAGCGTTCCATGCCGGACAGCATAAGAAGCTGCTTATAGATCTGTGGGGATTGGGGCAATGCATAGAATTCCCCTTCGTGGATCCTGGAAGGCACCAGATAGTCGCGCGCGCCCTCTGGCGTAGACTTGGAGAGTACCGGCGTCTCGATGTCGATGAAATCCTCATTGTCCAGGAAATTCCTGACACTGCGGTTCAATGAGTGTCTGAGCTTCAATATGCTCTGCAGCTTCGGCTTCCGTAATTCCAGGTATCTGTATTTCAACCTGAGGTCCTCGTTCGTCGTATCATCGGTGATCTGGAATGGCGGTGTCTCTGATTTTGACAGCACTTCCACTTCATCTGCAAACACTTCGATACGCCCTGTCGGGATATTGTCGTTCCATTGTGACTCATCTCGCTCATGCACTTTGCCGGAAACGGCGATGACATATTCCGTACGGATGCGGTCGGCAATATTCAATGCCGACTCGGATACTTCCGGGTTGAAGACCACTTGAATCACACCTTTACGGTCCCTCAGATCGATGAATATCAGACCGCCCAAATCGCGTCTTTTCTGTACCCATCCTTTTAGGTTCACCCGTTCTCCAGTCATCTTTTCTGTGATTTCCGCTGTATGTCTCCTCATGATTCTACCTCCTCGATTAGTTCAGCAAGTGCTTTTATGTCATCAAGTTTGACTTGCTTCGTGCTGCCGTCCGCCATATTCTTCAGCTCGGCTACATTCGTCTCCCTTTCTTCTTCGCCTATTACGATGGTATGCTTGGCGCCTTTACGGTCGGCATCCTTCATCTGGGCCTTCAACTTCCTGTTCTTATAATCCATATCCGAACTGATGCCTTCAGCGCGCAGCTGATGGATGAGCCGGCTTGCTGCGGTTCTTGATGCACCATCCAGCGTGCAGATGTAGAGGTCGATACCTTGGGGCTTTGGAATTTCAATGCCTTCAGCCTCCAATGCCATAATCAGACGCTCGATGCTGAGCGCAAAACCGATACCCGTTTCAGTCGGACCGTCCAGCAATTCCAGCAGACCATTATAGCGCCCTCCGCCACATAGTGTGGTGATTGCGCCAAATCCTTCTGCATCGCTCATCAGCTCAAATGCCGTGTGCGTATAATAATCGAGGCCCCTGACCAGGTTATAGTCGATTTCATAGCCGATGCCGAGTGCATCGAGGTTGCGCTTGACCTGTTCGAAATATTCCTTTGATTCTTCATTCAAGTAATCGTAGATTCTTGGCGCCTGTTTAACGAGTGGGTGGTCACGATCCTTCTTGCAGTCAAGGATGCGCATCGGGTTCGTATCGATCCGGGATTGGCAATCTGAACAGAACTCCCCGATGGATGGTTTGAAGTGTGCCACCAATGCTTCATTATAGGCGGAACGACTGTCCTGGTCACCGATCGAATTGATGTAGAGCTTCAGATTCGAAAGGCCGAAAGACTTGTAGATCTGCATCAGCATGCTGATGACTTCCACATCGATAAGCGGGTCTTCTACGCCGATCGCTTCTATACCGAACTGCACAAATTGGCGGTAGCGCCCCTTCTGCTTCCTTTCATAGCGGAACATCGGCGCAAGGTAATAGACCTTGACGGGCTGATTCACATCATGCTGCATCTTGTTTTCTATATAGCTTCTGACGACAGGTGCGGTCCCTTCAGGCTTCAAAGTCATGCTGCGGTCGCCCTTGTCCTGGAAAGTATACATTTCCTTATTGACGATATCAGTGGAGCCACCGACTCCTCTGACGAACAGCTCAGTCGATTCAAAAACCGGTGTGCGGATTTCGCTGTAGTTGTAATCCTGCGCGATCTGATGGAGACGTGCTTCGATGAACTGCCATTTATAGGTGTCTTTAGGAAGGATATCCTGCGTACCTCTAGGTATTTGTATCATTATAAACCACTCCATTTCCGAAAATTAAAAAAAGCCCCTTATATCCAATTGGATATAAGGGGCGATTACTCGCGTTGCCACCCTGATTCAGCCGATAAAAGGCCCTCTGGCATATTAACGGCTGCCACCGCCCGGCGCACGGGGTTCTACCAAAGTGTCGGTTCATGGATACGGATGATGAGTCTGTTTTCAGCCTCGACAGACCTCTCTGGACATCACCCTATCCCCCTCTTTGGATCAAAGAACAGTTTTTCATTTATATAGTATATTAATATTATGGCTTAAAGCCGATGAAGTCAAGCATTCATTTCAAGTACTCTACGATTCCGTCGGTAAGGCCCTGCACCATCAGTTCCTGATAATGCGAAGTCAGAAGGATGCGATCATCCAATTCATTGCTCAAATAGCCAAGTTCAACAAGGACCGCGGGATAATCCAGTTGCCATGTCACCTGATAGTTCATGCTGTGGACCCCGCGGTTCCTGAAATAGGAGCGGGTATCCAGTGCATTGTTCAGCGTTTCGGCAAATTTCTTTTGATGTGGATACGTATAATATGTGGTGAATCCGGTGACGCTCGGATCATCCATGGCATCGCTGTGCAGGCTGATGAACAGGTCGCCTTCAACTTTCCTGGCATCAAGCGACGCGAAGGTGTCCTGCTCCCTTGTGAGCAGCACTTCTGCACCGTGCCTTTCCAGTTCTTCCTTCAACTGCCCAGCCAGTCTGTAGACGATTTCATCCTCTGTAATGCCCGAGGCACTCGTCGCCCCCGGATCTTTGCCACCATGGCCCGGGTCGAGCACTATAGTCGTGCCTGAAATATCATATTCACGCGGCTGCAGGTCAATTGGCGCCTCGTTGCCTGAAGCCTTGAACAGGTGACCGGTTGCGGCGGTGATGAAGACTATCAGGGAAGCGGCCAACAGAAAAGCCACAGGAATCATATAGACATGTTTTTTGTACTTGATGAAAAAGGTGACTGCACCAAATGTGTTGACGAGAAGCCTTTTCATCCATTCCATCACAATATTTTTCCATTTTCCGCTTCATACATGAAGGTGATCGGCCCTTCGTTGTTGATCTGTACATTCATCATTTCACCAAAGAACCCTTCTTTCACCGTCAGGCCCTGGTCCTTCAGATGGGAATTGAAGACGTCATAGAGATGTTTGGCCTGCTCCTTGCCGGCTGAATCGGTAAAGCTTGGACGGTTACCTTTTTTCACATCGGCGTAGAGCGTAAATTGGGAGATGCTGAGGATTTCCCCATCCACATCTTTGATGGAGAGGTTAATCTTCCCATCCCTATCTTCAAAATTCCGGCTGGCGGCAATCTTCTCAGCGAGTTTCCTCGCATCCGCCTCCGTCGAATCTTTGGAGACGCCGACCAGCAGGCAATATCCTTTTTTGATTTCATTGTAAAATTCATTGCTTATCACTGTCGCACTCGACACCCTCTGCAATAAGACCCTCATTAATTCCACCTCATTTAAATACCCGTTCTACACTGTAGATGTCAGGCAGCTGTTTAATCTTGTCGACGATCCGATACAAGTCTGTGACATTATGGACCATCACCGACAAACTTATTTTGGCATGATTATCGATATCAGCCCGTCCGTTCACCCGGGTGATCGGGAATTTCGTACCGGCAATCATATTGAGCACTTCGTTGACGAGCCCCTGCCTGTCATACCCTGTTATTTCCAGGTCAGCCTGATATTTACGGTCCTTATCCTTATTCTTCACCCACTCCACATCTATGAGCCGTTCGGTCTCATTTCTGATGTTCGGACAGCTTGTTACGTGGACCTTCACACCATGACCTTTCGTGATGAAACCGATTATCTCATCGCCCGGTATAGGGTTACAGCATTTGGAGAGGTTGATGAGCATATTATCCATGCCTTGTACATAGACGCCGGACTCCGTTGAAATCTCCTTATAGTGATGGGTCCTGTCGATCTCTTCCACCACATTCGATTTCTCTTCAGTGACTTTGAATTTCTCCATCAATCTGTTTGTCACCTGCTGGGCTGTTATGCCACCAAAGCCGACCATCGCAAACAGATCATCCTCACTATTTAAGTTATAGCGTTCAAGGACAGGTTCCATATGTTGCGGCTTCAAGATATTATCAGGTTTGTATTCGCGGTTCTTTATTTCATGCTCGACCGCAAAACGTCCTTTTTCTATATTGCTCGCCCTATCCTGCTTTTTGAAGAAGGCGCGTATCTTATTTTTGGAGCTTGATGATTTGACGAGCTTCAGCCAGTCCAGGCTCGGACCGTAGGATTGCTTGCTGGTCCTTATTTCGACGATCTCACCCGTCGATAACTCATAGTCGATCGGGACGATCTTGCCGTTCACTTTCGCCCCGATCATCTTGTTGCCCACTTCTGTATGGACCTGGTAGGCAAAATCGATTGGGATTGCCCCTTTCGGCAGCTCGACCACGTCTCCATTCGGTGTGAAGACATACACTTTATCGCTTAGCAGGTCCGTCTTCAATGCTTCCATGAATTCTTCTGCATCCGGTGAAGATGTCTCCTGGTCTATAAGATCCTGGAACCAGTGGAGGCGCTTGTCGCGTGAAGGTTCTTCCTTGAGTTCCTTCCCTTCCTTGTAAGCCCAATGGGCTGCCACCCCGTGTTCCGCTATATCATGCATCTCATATGTCCGGATCTGGATTTCCAGAGGATCTCCGTTCGGACCGACTACTGTGGTGTGGAGGGACTGATACATGTTCGGTTTGGGCATGGCGATATAATCCTTGAAGCGGCCTGGCATTGGTTTCCATATCGTGTGGATGACACCGAGCACCGCATAACAGTCCTTAATGTTATCCACCAGCACCCGGATGGCAAGCAGATCGAATATCTGGTCAAACTGCTTATGGTCCTTCTTCATTTTTCTGTAGATGCTGTATATATGTTTCGGCCGTCCTGATAATTGTCCTTTTATTTTTGTATTGGCCATCTCTTCCTCGATGCGTTCCATCGCATCATTGATGACCACTTCACGCTCACTGCGTCGTTTTTTCATCAAGCTCACAATCTTGAAATACTGCTGTGGCTCTATATATCTGAGCGCGATATCCTCAAGCTCCCACTTGATGCTTGAAATACCGAGCCTGTGCGCAAGCGGCGCATAGATTTCAAGCGTTTCCTGTGAAGTCCTTATCTGCTTGGCTTCAGGCATTGCTTTTAGCGTCCTCATATTATGCAGCCGGTCTGCGAGCTTCACGAGGATGACGCGGATATCCTTGGCGATGGCGATAAAGAGCTTTCTATGGTTCTCCGCCTGCTCTTCTTGCTTGGACTTGTATTTGACCTTTTCAAGTTTCGTTACACCGTCCACTATCACTGCAACTTCTTCGTTGAACATACCCACAAGATCTTCAAAAGTATAGGGTGTATCTTCCACAACGTCATGGAGGAATCCCGCGATGATGGTGGGACCGTCAAGCTTCAGCTCTGCGAGGATCCCCGCAACTTGTACCGGGTGCAGTATGTAAGGCTCTCCGCTTTTCCTGTATTGTCCTTCGTGCGCTTCATGTGCAAGTTTATACGCCTTCTCTATCATGCCCATGTCCTTCTCATTCATATAGGCGCTGCACATTTGTATCACCTGATCCGCACTATAGGGATATTCCTTGTTCATGTCCTCACCGCTTCCCATTACACTGATTAGAATCATCATACTATAAAATCCATTTCAAATAAATGAATGTAGAAAAAAAGCCTGTTTTCACAGACTTTATGGCGTGCTATTGTGCATAAGTGATCAGAGAGAGTGTGTCATACCCCTCAAGACGCTTCTTGCCTTCCAGATATTCAAGCTCTATAAGGAAGGCAATGCCGACGACGATGCCCCCGAGCTTCTCAACCAGATGGATCGCCCCTTCAATCGTCCCACCGGTAGCGAGAAGATCATCGGTGATGAGTACGCGCTGTCCGGGAGAGATTGCGTCCCTGTGCATAGTCAGGATGTTCGAGCCGTATTCCAGATCATATTCATACTTGATGACTTCCCTCGGCAGCTTCCCTTCTTTTCTGACAGGAGCAAATCCGATGCCCATGCTGTATGCCACAGGACACCCGATGATGAATCCCCGTGCTTCTGGACCGACGATGATATCCACTTGTTTTTCCTTGGCATATTCGACAATCTGGTCTGTTGCATAGCCATATGCCTTGCCATCGTCCATTATAGTCGTGATGTCTTTGAAACTGACGCCTTTTTTAGGCCAATCCTGTACTTCTGAAACATATTTTTTAAATCCATTTTTTACCCCACTCACTTCGAAATTAATGTCCTGAGATAGTTTTTCAGCTCAGAGGAGGAAGACATCTTCAACATTTTTTCTGCCTCAAGCCGCTTCCTCAGTTCATTGAAAAGCAAAGATTCTTCAATTTTACGGTCTGAATCATCCTTTTGCTTATATATTATACCATCTTTTAACGTAATCATGTCCAAATCCACCATAATATCAACCATCATTTTGAGGAAATTCATTTTTACCCCAAGACGCCCAGCAAGTGCAGGCGCATGTTTAGCGAGGTTGATTGTGCCATCGTCAGCGCCCGACACCAGCTGTTGCAGGGCGTTGACATCCGCTTGTGAGGGAATCCCGGAAAAAAAGAGTTCTTCACGGCTGTTGAATATCGAGATTATTTTAGATGCATGGATACCATTCAGTGAATACGCAAGATCCAGAAGGTCATCAGGCAGATCCCTCAGTACTACAGTCCCTGAAGTGAACGGCAGATCTTCCCCGTATTCGTAGTAATTGTCACCGAGCCGCTCCTTACCTTTGGCGATGACGAAAACGTCATTCTTTGATATCATGTCGAACCGCTGATCGGACCGACTCCTCATATCGATCAGTTGGACATTATCCACATTGGCGTCCTGAAGCATCAGCTGCAGACTGCGTTTTTGATTGAACTCGTTGATGTTGACCGTCCCAATCAAGCTGATGACATCATTCTGTGACACTTCATTGATGAGGTGCCCAAACCCGAAACCGATGACATCCATGCCGACCCGGGGCATCGTCAGTTTGATATGGCTCTTATCTTTACCCACTTGCCGTATTTGCCCTATCGTATCATTTTGGAGCAGGAAAACAGGCGATTGAAATGATTGGCCGAATGGTTTGAGGCGCTCGAAACGCTCGAATCCCTGCATGGTCATGTTGGTCCCATCCACCTGGTAATCGATGTATTTCACCGGCTTCAGATCAAGTCCGAGGCTTGCGAAGTATTCTTCCAGCTCTATTTTGAATGCGTCAATGTCTTCTGCCGCCACCTCGATGCCAAGCGCTTGGGCGTGTCCCCCAAAATGGGTATAGTGCGTCGATTGCCGGGTGATTATGTCATGCAGGTCAAGCCCTTCAATCGAGCGGCCGGAACCACGGTAACTGTCCCCATCCCGGGTCAGTACAATGGCGGGCTTGCCGAACTCTTCCACTATCCTCGAGGCGACTATGCCGAGCACCCCGGGATGCCAGCCGTCGGCATATGCGATATTGATCTGGTTCTCTGTCCTGATCTGCTCTACAGCCTCCCCGAAAATATCGATGACCAGCTGCTTACGTTCGGCATTCATGTTCTCGATCGTCATAGCCATTTCATATGCTGCATGCCTCTCATCCTCGAGCAACAGTTCCACGGCGATTTCAGCTTCTCCAAGCCGACCGGTGGCATTCAGACGGGGGGCAACCGTAAACGCTATGGTTTCCTCATCGACCCCGCCTTCATGACCGGCCGCACGCAGTAAGGTATGAATCCCTGTGGAAGGTTCGTTATTCAATATTTCCAACCCTTCCATCACCAGCTTCTTGTTCTCGTCTATCATGGGCACAAGATCAGCTACAGTGCCGATTGCAACAAGTGCAAGATCGTCCTGCGCGGCGGCGCCCAGAGCCTGTACCAATTTGTATGTGATGCCGACGCCTGCCAGACTTTTGAAGGGATATGAACCGTCAGGGTGGTCCGGGTGGATGATCACCGTCTCCGGTACCGATTCACCGAAAGTGTGGTGGTCGACGACGATTGTATCTATGCCGTGGTCATTGAGGAACGCCAGTTCCTCTTTACCTGAAATGCCATTGTCTACAGTGATGACAAGGTCGTACTGGCCGATGACGATCTCCTCGAACACTTCCCGGTTCGGTCCGTAACCATCTTCTATGCGGTTGGGTATGAAATATCCGGCGTCAGCCCCTTTTCGCCTCAATGCTTTAAGCAGCAGGACGGTGCTGGTGATGCCATCCGCATCAAAGTCACCATAGACGAGTATGCGTTCCCCATGCTCAACAGCAACATTAATCCGACCCACCGCCTTGTCCATGTCGTGTACCAAAGAGGCGTCATAGGTTGTGGGATTATAGATTTTCATCAAATCTTCCTCTGTCGTATATCCTCTGTTTTCGAGGATGGTCTGTTCAAGCATATTCAATTTGAAAGCACCGATTAAAGATTCGGGTATCTCCTCTGTCCCTTTGCGAACTCTCCATTCAAACTTCGACTGATACATGTGATCCTCCCTTTATAAAACGCCCGGGGACTCCCGGGCGTTCTCTTATACCAATATTTTTTCGTCGTTCTTTTTCTTCTCTTCATAAACCGTCAAACTGCCATCAGTCTTTCTGAACTGACGTTTCTTCAATATGCCCCATAACTGGAGGGCGATGAACAGCGAGGAATAAATGCCGCTGATCAGACCAATCAGCAAAGCGAGTGAGAAGTTGAAGATTGCACTGCTGCCGAAAATGATCAGGAATAATACGACAATGACAACTGTGAATACAGTATTGACCGAGCGGGTCAGTGTCTGCTTCAGGGAACGGTTGATGATTGCATCAATTTCTTTTTCATTATTGATGACTTTATATTTACGCAAGTTCTCCCTCACCCTGTCGAATGTCACGATGGTATCGTTGATCGAATAACCAACGATCGTCAGGACCGCTGCAATGAATGTAATGTCCACTTCAATCCTGAAGATGGAGAAGATGGCGATCATGATGAATGCATCATGGATGAGTGCCAGCACACTCGGCAGCGCCATGCGCCATTCGAAGCGGATCGAGGCATAGATGATGATGCCTATTGAAGCGATGGCCAATGCGATCATTGCATTCTTCGCCAACTCCTGCCCGACTATTGGGCTGACCGTACTGACCGCTGGCTCGTACCCGTATAATTCATCGAATGTATTCTGCATCGTGGTGACTTCTTCCTGATCCAGGTTTTTGGTATAGCGGACAACCACCATATCTTCACCAGAAGTGGTGATGCTGTCAGGGGCGAGGCCGATATCTTCAAGCTCTGTCTCCACCTCTTCTACAGTAGCCTCTTCCGACGTTTGGATATCCGCCCGTGTGCCGCTTGTGAAGTCTATACCCAAATTCAATTTGAAGATGGACAGGATGAGAAGGCCGGCGAGTATGGTCACTAGACTGAATGTAAAGAACTTCTTCGCATGGCCGACAAAATCAAACTTGTCCCAAGGTGTCGTCAGATGTTCGATATCCTTGCCTTCGTTCAAGCTGAAGCGGTCCGCTTCCTTGACCCCGAACCATGTCAGGCGCTTGTTGAAGAAATTCGATTTGACGAGCAGTGACAACAGTATGCGCGTCAGGAAGACGGCGGTGATGAAACTCATCAGTATCGATAGAAGCAACATGGTCGCAAACCCTTTGACGCTGCTCGTACCGAATATGAAGAGCACTATGCCGGCGACCAATGTAGTGATGTTGGCATCTATAATCGTCCAAAGCGACGCCTGGGATGCCTTCTTATAGGCTTGTTTGATGTTACGGCCGATCCGCAGTTCATCCTTCATGCGTTCATACATGATGATGTTCGCATCGACTGCCATCCCGACCCCAAGGATCAGGGCGGCGATACCCGGTAGGGTGAGCACCCCACCGATTATATTGAAGCCGAGCACCGTAAGATAGATATAGACCGTCAACGTGACAGCGGCGATGATCCCAGGGAGCCTGTAGAACGCAATCATATAGAGGAAGACAATCAGCGCCCCGATCAGTCCCGCCGTTACGGTCTCGTCGAGTGCCTGTTCACCGAACTGGGCACCTACCGAAGTCGAATAGATTTCCTTCAGGTCAACAGGCAACGAGCCTGCAT
Organism: Salinicoccus jeotgali; assembly: GCF_039538805.1. GTDB lineage: Bacteria > Bacillota > Bacilli > Staphylococcales > Salinicoccaceae > Salinicoccus > Salinicoccus jeotgali. Next base: position 97,107 of record NZ_BAABCK010000012.1, read on the forward strand.
TGAGCAGTGCCGCAATATTCTGGGCACGCTCCAATCCCTCCTGGCCGGAGAATCCACCCGAAATCATAACGTCGGATGTGTTCAAGGCCTGCTCCACACTTGGTGCAGAGATGAATTTGGGGTCTTCTTTTGTTACTTCTTCTTTAAAGCTATCCTCACCCTCTTCAAAATCCATCCAGATTACCATCAGATTCTCACCTGGAGGGCGATTCGAGATCTCTTCAGTGATGTCCCTGAATTTTTCGGGGTCTTTCAGCTGAAGCGAGACCATCGGTTGGTTCATTTCATCAAAGCTTTGACTGGCGCCGCCCTGTACAAGATCCGAACCATCAAGGAGGACTTCATCATCGACGTTTCTGATCGTCAGTTCAGCCTGTGTACTGAGCAGTTCACGGGCCTCCGTCTGATCTTCCACACCCGCCAGCTGTACGCGGATCCTGTTGCCGTCTTCAACCTGGATATTCGGTTCAGAGACACCAAGTACGTTGACGCGCGAATCGAGCGTCTGTGCGGTGCTGCTCATTGCAGCTTCATCGATCTCGTCTCCTTCATGCAGTGGTTCAACTTGATAGAGCACCTCGAAACCACCCTGAAGATCCAGGCCGAGATTGACATTTTTGCCCAGATCTTTAGCAGTCAGCCCCACTGTCGTCAATAATATTATTGCAAGGATAATTGCAGATATTATCCTGTTTTTCTTAGTTTTCAATAGGACACACCTCGATTATTTTATGAATCATCAATATTTCAATTATAACGCTTGGGAGCTTAAATTAAAAATTAAAATTAAAAAAAGCTGGCTCACCGAGCCAGCTTATCATACTACTTGACAATTTCCTTAAGTGCAACACGTTCAAATTTAAGGATGGCACCATTTACATCATCGGTGCGGATGTACATATGTTTTTGATCGAATGACTCAACCGTTCCGTGGATGCCTCCGATAGTGATGATATCATCACCTTTTTGCATATTTGCCTGCATATCTTGCACTGCTTTTTGTTTCTTCTGTGCCGGACGGATCATCAGGAAATACATTACCAGAATTAATACCAGGAACGGCAGAATGGCCATGAAAAACTCCATTTAAAAATCTTCTCCTCTTTAGAAATTTTTTGGATTTTCAACATTCAATCCATATGATTCGAAAAATGCTTCTTTAAAGTCCATTAATTGATCATTTAAAATCGCAGTTCGAACATCTTCCATCAATTTTAGCAGAAAATAAAGGTTATGGTAAGTCGTAAGCCTTAATCCTAGAATTTCATTTGCTTTGAATAGATGTCTGAGGTACGCCTTTGAATAGTTCCGGCATGTATAACAGTCGCAGCCGGGGTCAAGCGGCGTGAAATCCCGCTCGAACTTCTTGTTTTTGACGACAACCCTGCCTCTTGAAGTCATGGTTGTGCCATTGCGTGCAATACGGGTCGGCAGGACGCAGTCGAACATGTCGATGCCCCTGATTACACCTTCTATCAGGGCATCTGGAGAGCCGACGCCCATCAGATACCTGGGCTTGTCTTCCGGCAGCAGTGGCACAGTCTCCTCAAGCACACGATACATAATGGGTTTTGGCTCCCCAACGGACAATCCACCGATGGAATATCCGGGGAAATCCATGCTGACCAGATCTTTGGCACTTTGTTCACGCAAGTTTTTGTATTCCCCGCCTTGCACAATGCCGAATAGCGCCTGGTTGCGGTCATGGCCACCTTTATTGTGATGCTCAAGACACCTCTCAGCCCATCTGCTTGTGCGCTCGATGGAATCTTTTACATATCGTTCCTCGGCTGGGAAAGGCGGACATTCATCAAATGCCATCATGATATCCGATCCGAGGTCATGCTGGATGTCCATTGCCTTCTCCGGACTCAGGAACAGCTTGGAGCCATCCAGATGGCTCCTGAAGTGGACACCTTCTTCTTCGATTTTGCGTCTGTCGCTCAGGCTGAATACCTGGAATCCACCGGAGTCGGTCAATATCGGCTTATCCCAGTTCATGAATTTATGGAGACCGCCTGCTTCTTTAATGATGTCGCTCCCCGGTCTCAGCCATAGATGATAAGTATTGCTCAAAATGATCTGACTGCCGATATCCGCAAGCTCCTCCGGAGTCATTGATTTGACTGTCGCCAAGGTACCGACGGGCATGAATATCGGAGTGTCTATAGTACCGTGTGGTGTATGGAGTTTGCCTATACGGGCTCCGGTCTGTTTACATGTCTTAATATGTTCATATCTGATTGCCATCTAAGTTTCATCCTCATATATTATCATTGCATCGCCAAAACTGAAGAATCGGTATGATTCATTGATGGCATGTTGATATGCCGCCATGATCGTCTCTTTATCACTGAATGCACTCACCAGCATCATCAGCGAAGATTTAGGCAGATGGAAGTTTGTGATCAGGGCATCGATCGCCCGGTATTCAAATCCGGGATAGATGAAGATATCAGTGAATCCACTGGCTTCAGTGAACTTACCGTGATCCCTGACGATCGTCTCCAATGTCCTTGTGCTCGTCGTCCCTACACTGATGATCTTACCGCCTTTTGACTTGACCGTGTTCAACAGTTCCGCTGTAGGATGGTCCATGATATAGAACTCCGAGTGCATCTTATGGTCTTCAATCACATCTGTACTGACGGGACGGAATGTACCTAGACCGACATGCAATGTGATGTAGGCGATATGTACACCTTTAGCCTTGATTTTCTCAAGCAGCGCATCGGTGAAATGCAGCCCTGCAGTCGGCGCGGCTGCCGAGCCTGAATGTTTGGCATACACAGTCTGATAGCGCTCTTTATCCTCAAGCGTCTCCTTGATGTAAGGAGGCAGAGGCATCTCTCCAAGGGCATCCAGTACATTTTCAAGCACACCCTCATGTTTCAGTTCGACATGCTTGATACCTTCATCGAATGAGTCTGTACATACTGCCTTGAGCAGGCCGTCACCAAAGCTTACCACCGTACCTGGGCTGATCTTTTTAGCTGGCTTCACCAGCACTTCATATCCCCCTGCGACCGGCTTCAGCAGAAGCATTTCTATTTTTGCGCCGGTCTCTTCTTTGATGCCGTATAATCTTGCCGGCAGTACTTTCGTATCATTTAAAACGAGTACATCTCCCGGGTTGAAGAAGTCGATAACATCTTCAAACGTCTTATCGGAGACCGTGCCTGATTTCTTCTCCAATGCCAATAGTCTGCTTGAAGCCCGGTCCTTCAGAGGGGTCTGGGCAATCAGATCATGTGGCAGGTTGAAATCAAATTCTTCGAGTTTCAAACTTATTCCCCATTTCTCGATGTATCTGGCTGTGTGTCATCTTTGAAGTATTCGTAGCTTTTTGCGGTGGCCCGGCGGCCGCGCTGAGTGCGCTCTAGGAAGCCTTGCTGAATCAGATAAGGCTCATAGACGTCAAGGAGCGTCACCACTTCCTCACCAATGGAGACCGCTACCGTCTCCAACCCCACCGGTCCGCCACCATAAGTATGTATGATTGTGTTCATAATTTTATGGTCGACCGGGTCGAGGCCGCTCGGATCCACCTCAAGCACTTTAAGGGCATGATCAGTCGTTTCCAAAGTGATGGATGGCTCTTCCTTGACTATGGAAAAGTCCCGTACGCGGCGCAGCAGCCGATTAGCTATACGCGGCGTGCCCCTTGAACGTCTGGCCAATTCCACCGTGCTGTCGGGGTCGATGGATACTTCAAATATTTCCGCTGTGCGGTTTACGATCGTCATCAGGCTATCGACATCATAATATTCGAGTCGCAGCTGTACCCCGAAACGGTCCCGAAGTGGCGCCGAAAGACTGCCAAAACGGGTTGTGGCCCCTACCAGAGTGAAGGGTGGCAGATCGATGCGGATGCTTCTCGCTTCCTCACCTTTACCGATGACGACATCAAGGAAGAAATCCTCCATTGCCGAGTAGAGTATTTCCTCCACTGCACGCGGCAGACGGTGAATTTCATCGATGAACAGCACATCGCCTGTTTCAAGGCTCGACAGGATGGCAGCCAAGTCCCCTGCACGTTCCACTGCAGGACCTGAGGTTGTACGTATATTTACACCCATCTCATTTGCGATTATATTGGAAAGCGTCGTCTTGCCGAGCCCCGGCGGCCCATGCAGTATTACATGGTCGAGGGCCTCTCCCCTGATCTTTGCCGCCTCGATGAAGACTTTGAGGTTATCCTTCAACGTCTTCTGCCCGATATACTGGCTTAAAAATTCAGGGCGCAGTGACATTTCCACCTGCTCTTCCTGATTCTGCCTATCTTCATCTAAAATACGATCGTCCATAGTAACACCCCATTATTGAACTAAGTACTTCAAACCTCGCTTAACGGCCTGATCGACTGAATCGAAATGTTCCTGATTCAGGTTCTTTTCAATCCGCTTGAGTTCCCGCTTACTGTAGCCCAACGCTTCAAGCGCAAGCATGGCTTCCTGGATATGGTGGTTGTTGCCACCTTTTTCGGGTGTAGGCGATACTATGCTTACATGTCCGAGCTTGCCTTTTAGATCCAGTATGATCTGGCTTGCCGTCTTCTTTCCGACCCCCGGAAATTTCTGCATATATTTCTCATCTTCGGCTTCCACCGCTTCAATGATCTCTTCCGGACTCGAAGCAGCAAGTATCGCCAGTGCACTTTTCGGACCGATGCCGGTCACTTGAAGCAGAGATTGGAAGAGGACCTTTTCGTCCATTGTCACAAACCCGTATAGCGTGTGGCTGTCATCCCGCACAATCAGTTCGGTATGGACCGTCACATCTTCCCCATCCCTGTTCTCAAAACGGAAAGGGTTCGGCACCATGATCAAGTAGCCGATCCCACCAGTCTCTACTGTAATATTCTGTGGCGCAACTTCTTTTAACGTGCCTTTTATATACTGATACATCAAATCACCATCATTCTACGAATTCGAATTCACCGCGGAGGATCCTTACTGTATCGCCCGTCTGGATGCCTTTCTCACGCAGGGCATCGTCGATGCCCATGGTGCGCATCTGCCTTGCGAACCTTCTTACGGCTGCATCGCGGTTGAAATCGGTCATTTTGAAAATGCGCTCGATGGAATCGCCTGATACGACATAGGCGCCATCATCATCACGTGTAATCTCAAATGCATCAGGATCTTTTTCATGCCGGTAGACGACACGGTGATCTGTCTCTTCGATGACTTCTTCGACCGTGGAAGCTTTCTCAAGCATGTCCGCAACGCGGTAGAGCATATTGTCCAGATTTTCACGGGTGGCAGCCGAAATCCGATATATCTCCTTATCTTCCCCCACTGCTTCCGCAAACTTCTCAAAGATGCCCTCGTCTTCCACAAGGTCAGTTTTATTGAGCACGATGATTTCAGGCCGTTTGAGCAGGCTTTCATTATATAGGCCCATCTCTTTACGGATTGTTTCATAATCCTCTACTGCATCCCGTCCTTCAACCTCACTGATATCTATGACATGAACGATGACTTTAGTCCGCTCGACATGCCTTAGGAACTGATGGCCAAGCCCAGTGCCTTCCGAGGCACCTTCAATGAGTCCAGGCAGATCAGCCATGACAAATGATCTGCCGTCCCCCGTCTCCACGACGCCCAAGTTCGGCTTGATGGTTGTGAAAGGATAATCCCCTATTTTAGGTTTCGCTTTGGTGACGGCACTGAGTATGGTCGATTTTCCGACACTCGGGAAACCAACGAGGCCGACGTCGGCCAGTAGTTTTAACTCAAGCACTACATCAAATTCCTGGCCAGGTTCCCCATTCTCGGCAAAGTCCGGTGCCTGGTTCCTTGACGTGGCGAAGCGGGAATTTCCGCGGCCACCCCGTCCGCCTTTGGCGACGACGGCCCTTTGCCCGTGTTGGGTCAGATCAGCTAATGTTTCTCCGTCTTTTTTCTTCTTGACTACTGTACCTGGTGGCACCTTCAGTACCATAGGCTCACTGTTTTTCCCGTGGGCATTCGCACTCATTCCGTTACCGCCGCGCTTCGCTTTAAAGTGGCGCTGATACCGGAAGTCCATCAATGTCCTGAGTCCTTCATCGACCTCAAATATGATGTCCGCACCATCGCCGCCGTCGCCGCCTGAAGGTCCGCCCATCGGAATATATTTCTCACGTCTATACGCGACGAGGCCATTTCCGCCATCGCCGGCTTTTATGAATATACCAACCTGATCTATAAACATAGTCTCACCCCTATCCTTAAAATATTATATCATATCGTACACCACTCATTTAATGAAAAAGGACACCAGCTCTGCTGATGTCCACTCGTTCATTATTTCGCTTCGGTATAAACAGAAACGCGCTTTTTATCGCGACCAAAACGCTCGTATTTTACAACGCCGTCGATCTTAGCGAATAGAGTATCATCTCCGCCGCGTCCAACGTTCTCACCTGGGTGGATTTTAGTTCCACGCTGGCGGAAAAGTATGGAGCCGCCTGTTACATGCTGGCCATCTTGTCTTTTGGCACCAAGGCGTTTGGATTGGGAGTCACGTCCGTTCCTCGTTGAACCTACACCTTTTTTGGATGCGAAGAATTGCAGATTGAGTTTAAGCATTGCTTTCACCTCACTTGAATAATAATTTGATGTTTTCACCGTATTCTTCTTCTATTGTTTTAAGTGATATGATCATGCTTTCCAATAGAGTCTGGAGTTTTTCATCATCTGGGTCTGTCACTTCAAAATTGAAGGAGCCGGATTCTTCCTCCATATCGATTGAGGGATTCGCATCCGTCATATTGAGTATGGCGTTTACAGAACCGAAGACAACTGCCGAAGCACCTGCACAGACGATGTCACTACCATACTCACCGAACATGGCATGGCCTTCCATATTGAAGGAAGTGACCTGTCCATCATCATTTATATGGAATTCTACATTAATCATTAGAAGTCTATCTTATCAACTGTCAGTTTTGTATATGGCTGACGGTGACCTTGTTTACGCTTATAATTCTTTCTGCGCTTGAATTTCACGACGTCGATTTTTTTACCGCGGCCGTGCTTTTCAACTTTTGCAGCTACAGTAGCGCCTTCTACAGTAGGGGCACCAACTTTAACTGAATCTCCACCTACAAAGAGTACTTTGTCAAAAGTGAATGTGGCACCTGCTTCTGCGTCAATCTTCTCGACGTAGATAGTTTGGCCCGCTTCAACTTTAATTTGTTTACCACCTGTTTCGATAATTGCAAACATACTTACACCTCCTAATATAAAATAAGACACGCCATCTGCAGGTGGATAGTGATCGCTTGAACCTGCAACTGAGCGGTTGATGTCTACATTATCACCAACTTCTGCATTATACCAGCAGCAGATGGTGCTGTCAATCCTGCTTGAGGAGTTCTTTCCTGACTCTGGAGACTTTGCGTGCCACGACAAAAACAATCAAGAAGAGCAGCGCATTGATGAGCACACTCGGCACCGCTCGTAGGGCCGCATAATCAAACATTGGCATATCGATTATGCCAAGTATGGAAAAAATCGCATATATATATGCATCGTAAAAGAAGATGAGCAGCAGTACGACAAATGCCATGGCGACAAAATCTCTATGGAAGACCCGGAAGGCGGTGTGCATAAATACGACGAACGCCACCATCCCGAAGGTGTGTATACCATAGAGGGACCCTATGTAGATGTCGAGCATTGCTCCGAATACGACCGCCAAAAATATTCCCATCCTCGATCCTGCATAGATCGACAGCAGCAATATGAAGATAAGCAAGGTGCGGGGTACAAAATAGACCGTCACTCCACTGATAGATGCTGGACTGAATTCCGCAAAGGTAAAGTCGATATACATGAATAGGAAGGCACAGAGGAAAATCATAAGTGTTCTCATATTATTCCTCCATTGACTCCGGATTTCTTTTGATGACATGTACCAGATCGATGTCATCCATATTACTGTTCAACTGTACGTAAGCATTTTGACTCAACCCATACTCATCGTTTTCGACCTCAACTATTTTGCCGATGAGCAGACCTTCCGGCAGGCTTCCCACCAGACCGCTCGTGAAGACTTCATCGCCTCGTTCGAGTCCGCTGCGGTTTTTAATGTTCTCAACTACAAGTAGGTTGCGTTCATCATCAAACCTGCGAATATTACCATATGCCGTATCGTCTTCATGGGTCACTTGAACTGAGAGGTTATTGCCGGCTGATGATGTCGTCAGCATCTCTACATAGCTTGAGCTACCGTTGGCTCTGACCACAGTCCCCACCAAGCCTTTTGTGGTCATCACCGCCATGCCTTCCTTTATGCCGTCGGATTCCCCTTTATCGATGGTAAAGTTATCCATCCACTGGTCAGGTGACCTCGATATCACACGGGCATCCACACTTTCGTAGGAGCGTCTGGAACTGACCTCCAGAGTTTCCCTCAACTCCTCATTCTCCGCTTCAAGGCCTTCCAGGTCTGCCTGCATCTGCGGCAGCATCTCAAGCTGTGCATGTAATTCCTCGTTTTCTTCAACAGCATTGAAACTGGCGGAGATCTTATTGATGATGTTGCCTATGAATCCGACCGGCGCGTCTATGACGACTTGCGAACCTGCTGTCAGATCGCCGGTGAACTGCTCCGCTTTAGTGACGGAATTCCTATCCGTCATTGAGAAACCTATTAAAAGTATTAATACAATGATGCCAAAAAGTATGATCAGCATACGATTACGGTTGAAAAGCCTGTTCACGATCGAGCGCCTCCATTGATTGATGATATCTGTTAAAAGAATACCACAATAGAGCATTGCTGATAAAGGATATGTAAATAAAAAGGAGAGGCCCTAGGGCCTCTCCATAACAGATAAGATAATAATATATATGATATCTAGAACAGTAAGTATACATGTTCTATCAAAGGCTTTTTAGATGACAGCATCATCAATAGCCTGTTATGTCATTTTCATTACAATTATTATGTTACATGTTTAATTGTTCGCTTTCAAGGGGATAATGTAGATTATTTAATGTAAAATGTCATTTTTCCATAAATTTTGAATCGCTCTGAAGCGCTCAATCACTTCCCGCAGCTCGGCGTCATCTACAGCTAGGGATATGCGGATGTAGTATTTTCCGCGCGAGCCGAATGGAATTCCTGGAGTGACAAGGATGGAGCATTCATGGAGCAGGTAAGCCTTAAACGTCTCACCGTCAAACCCTTCCGGCACATGGATCCAGCCGAATATCCCCCCTTTAATCGGATTGATTGGAATACCCATATCCAATAACGCTCCTGTAACCAGACGGCTCCTTGTGGAGAAGGTATCCTTCTGTACGGGCAGAATATCTTCAGCATGTTGGAGTGCCGCAATAGATGCCTCCTGCACCACACCCCACATACCCGTTTGTGTATGGTCCTGATAAGTGTTGATTGCCCTAATCATTTCTTTGTTTCCTACAGCGAAACCTGAACGGAATCCAGACATGTTGAATCCTTTCGACAGAGAATAAATTTCAATGGCACAGTCGAGGCTGCCTTCACTCTGGAGTATACTGGGATGTTTCCCATCAAATGAAAATGGTGCATAGGCAAAATCGTGTACTACGCAGGTGCCTGTTCCTTTAAACTGCGCTATCGTACGATCGAAAAATGCTCGGTCCGCAACTGCACCGAGCGGATTCGACGGATAATTCAAATATAACAGCCGCGCATTGGCCTTCTCTTGGTCATCTAACGCATCGTAATCCGGCAAATATTCGTTTTCTGCAAGAAGCGGTAGATCATAGATCACCCCTTTCGCCAATTCAACACCGGCTGCATAATCTGGATAGCCTGGATTAGGCAGATAGACCCCTTCCCCCGGCTCGATGAACATCATCGGAAACTGCACTAGGGCACTCTTGGTGCCGTACAGCAGTGCGATATTGTCCTCATCCAACTCCACATCGTACTCATGCTTGTAGAAATCGATGATCGCATCCTTAAATGACTGTTTCCCCCTGAATTGTCCGTACCGTTGATTTTCTGGTTGGTAAAGGGCTTCTGCCGCTCGCTTCAGAATGGGTTCTGGTGTCTCGGCATCCGGTATGCCGACTGCGAGGTTGATCAGTGGGAGGGGACCGGATGGTACCTCTCCAGCCATAGCCGTCTTAAAATAGCTGTCGGGAATACTTGAGAGTAGTTTGTTCATCTTCATTCTCCTTCTGGTTTATCGAATCCTTTGAACTGCTCGTCTATCGTCTGTTTAAAGTGTTCCGACTCAACTGCATTGATGAGGTCCTCTGCCATTTTGCTGTCTTTATCTGAAGCATTTACGACAATCTGATTCCTGTAATTCTCATTCATATCTTCAAGCTGGAGCGCATCGGCCAGATCCATTCCGCTTGCTAGCGCAAAGTTCCCCGGCACGAGCGATAATCCGATCTGATCGACACTTCTAGGCAGCTGCCCTGAATCCTGGTAGACGAATTCCAGATTTTTATTGTTCTTTAATATATCCTTCTCTTCTATCGCAAGTAGATTTGCGTCTTCTGCAACTTCAATCAGACCAGCATCCATAAGCGTCTGGAATCCCCTTGAAGAATTGACGGGATCCAGAGGCAACGCCACTTCACTGCCGTTTTCTATTTCATCCAATGAATCATACTCGCTGGAATAGAGTCCCATAGGTGCAGTCGGCACTTGGATGAGATTATGGAAATCCGTACCGTTCTCCTTATTGAAGTCAGCCATGAACGATTTGTTCTGATAAAGATTCGCATCCAGATCTCCATTATTTAAAGCATTATTCGGTTGGATGTAGTCGGTGTACTCAACAATCTCCACCGTGTAGCCCTGTTCTTCCAAGGCCGGTTTCAATGCAAAGTTCACCATATCACTGTAGGGGCCGGTGGAAGCGCCGATGGTGATCACTTCCCCCTCCCCTTCGTAGAGCAGTGCGCTGCTTCCTATAATGACTGCAAGTGTTGAAGCAAGGAATATCAATATCCCACGCATATCAGTTCCTCTCCTCTCTTTGGCTCAAATAGTCCCCGATTATCTGGATGAGTTGGACAATTATAATCAGAATGACGACAGTCGCAATCATCGTCACGGTGTCATAGCGGTAATATCCGTATCGTATCGCAAGATCTCCGATTCCACCCCCGCCGACGACCCCTGCTGTGGCACTGAAGGCGACAATGGTGATGATCGTCAGCGTAATCGCCTGGGTGATGCCCCGCTTCGCTTCCGGGACCAACACATCCGTAATGATCAGCCAGAGTGATGCGCCTCCGGCAATGCTTGCTTCAATCACGCCTTTATCCACTCCATTGAAGCTTGTCTCCACCAGTCTGGCAAATAGCGGGATGGCCGCCAAGGAAAGGGCCACGCTCGCAAATACCGGCCCGTGGGAGCTGTTTGTCAGCCAAGTCGCAATCGGCATGATCGCTACAATCAATATGATGAAAGGGAACGACCGGATCACGTTCGTCAACGCCCCTAAAAACTGGTTCAGTGGTTTTATCCTATAGAGCAACGGATTCGCAGTCACATACAGCAATATACCGAGCGGGAGTCCAAGCAGCACCGCAAAGAATATGGATATCGAGACCATCAGGGTCGTTTCGAGCAATGCCCGGTATAACAGCGGTGTAATTTCAATCAATCTTTCCATATATCTCAGCCCTCTCTATTCCTTTTGAGTCGTCGATGAATTGCTTCAGTCTGGCGATTTCTTCCTGTCTGCCTTTAATGTGGAGCATCAGAAATCCAAGGGGCATATCCTGGATGTATTCGATGCGCCCGTTCAAGATGCTTATATCGCAATCAAAGTGGCGGTAGAGCTGATTGACATAATTCGCTTCTGCATGTTCATTCAAGAATTTGATGGTGATCACTTCAGATTCACTATTCAGTTCAATATGCGGCGGGATGGTGAAATCGTATATATCCTGAACAAACCCCTTCGTCACCTTATGCTCCGGGTGGCTGAAGACTGCGTAGACATCATCCATCTCCACGATTTCCCCTGCCGTCATCACACCTACTCGGTCAGCAACCTCTTTTATGACCTCCATCTCATGGGTGATCAATACAATGGTGATCCCGAACTCCTTATTGATCTTCTTAAGCAGTTTCAAAATTGTTTTTGTCGTATCAGGATCGAGTGCGCTCGTCGCTTCGTCACATAAAAGCACTTCAGGCTCATTGGCCAGCGCCCGCGCAATGCCGACACGCTGCTTCTGTCCCCCACTCAAATTTTTGGGGTAGCTGTCCATCTTGTCGCTCAAGCCCACAAGCGACAATAACTCTTCAATGCGCGACGGCACTTTCTTCTTATCATAACTGCTCGCCTTCAACACAAATTCTATGTTCTGGTATACAGTTTTAGTTTCAATCAGATTGAACTGCTGGAAGATCATCCCGATCTTCTGCCGTTTTGCACGCAAGTCTCGCTCTGCCAACTTGCCCAAATCCGTACCATTAACATTGATGTTGCCGGTAGTCGGCTGTTCCAACAAATTGATCAGGCGCAACAGAGTACTTTTCCCTGCGCCACTAAAGCCAATCAGACCGAAGATCTCACCCTCACGAATGGAGAGCGTCGTCTTTTTCAGAGCTTCTATCCTTTTTCCTTTAACGAAATATTCTTTAGAGACATCGGTAATTTCAATAGCCACGCCACCACATCCTTTTTATATTAAAAACAAAAAGCCATCTGCTAAATGCAAATGGCTTAAAGATATCTATCTGCCAAGCATCCGCTTGTAGGATTTAGCACAGTACCATAATAGCCTGTTGCTGAAGCTTCAAAGGGCCCAATCCCTCCACTTCTCTGGATAAATGTATTTAATTGAGTGAATATCACTTTACTCGAGATTATTAGAATTGTCAATATATTAATAATACTTGAATTATAATTTAAAAATTTATAGAAATCATGATATTGATAATCTCAAACCAAGAAGACTTCTAAACAGGGTGATGTCATCACCCTGTTTTACTCACAAATATGATATCTAGATTCTAAATAACATATAGAATCTATCAAAGGATTATGGAACTACCATTATTTAAGAAATATTGCGTAGCATCATCTGAATAACATCCTTATTATGTAAAACTTAACTCCCCATCATACTATTCGATCCTTAGTTAAAATTACCAATTTGATGTGTAGTAAAGAGTGAATCGATTATAATCTATAAATTTAGCGTGATAAAAATCAGATGCAGCTTGATTAATGTGGTTATGATAAATCTTGTCATATTCGTATGAACCGAAAAATGGCCCCTTATGAATAGGGAGCAAAACCTCAGCTTTTTCGGGATTGTATCTAATCTCATTTAGTAAAACATATAACTTACTAGCAACTTTTAATTCAATTTTTACTTTCCCACAGTTGTCTAAGGAAAAATTATCTACAAAATAGCCTTGAAGAGCGTTAAATTTCCTATAATAACTATATTCTATAAATTCTTTTGTTTCATTATCTTCAAGATATAAATACATATCCAAACCCATTTTTCCATCCCCTTCTACCTATTTAATGACATTCATCTCTTTCAAGCTAATATATTTTCCAGACCCAATGATTATATGGTCTAAAAAGTCGACGCCGATCATTTCCCCACACTCATACAAACGTTTTGTAACCTCGATATCTTCTCTCGAAGGCGAAGGGTCACCACTAGGATGATTATGTACACATATTATCGCGGCAGCGCTCCTCTTTATTGCTTCTTTATATACCTCCCTAGGATGTACTATCGAAGTGTTCAAAGACCCTTTAAACATAGTTTCTTGGTGAATAATCATATTTTTGGTTGATAAATACAAAACTACAAAGTGCTCTTGTTGATAATACCTCATTTTTTCCATAAGCAGTTTACTAACATCATCTGGGCTTTTTATGTAAAGATCTTCCTCTAATGAATGTGTATGCATTCTTATTGCTAGTTCAATAACTGCTAATATTGTTATTGCTTTTGCTTCCCCAATACCTTTAATGCTGATTAACTCCTGATAGGTAAGTTCACGCAGTTCACGAACAGATTTCATATCCTTTATGATTTTGTTTGCAATTCCAATACTAGACTCCTCTTTGTGGCCGGTATTGATGATTATCCCAAGCAATTCTTGGTTGGTAAGCTTGTCAGGTCCATAAATCATCAGTCGTTCTCTTGGTTTATCCGAAAAGTGCATCTCTTTAATTAACATTCTTATAGGAAGCCTCCAAAATATATAGAATTCAAATCATCATATAACAAAAATGAAAGTATAATAGCCGTAGTAATAAATGGAACCAGAGGGATCTTAACGGGTAACTTTGTTTTATAGAAATGCAGTATTATTACAAATAACCCTCCAATCAAATAGGTAAGAAGTAAGCTATAAATAAAGAAGTTGACAGGGGTAATCAAAGTGATTACTGTAAACAATTTTATATCGCCATATCCTATTGATTCTGAAAATAAATAAAAGAATAGATGCAAAATTAAAATTATACAAATGTCCTGAAATGGTTCTAAATAATAAAGATCTGTTAAAAATAGTCCAGCAACTAAAAATATAAGATTCATGTGATTTGGTATTTTTAAATTTTTTCTATCATAGATTGAAAGCGGCAACAAAATTGTAATCATCAAATAATATAATGTGAGGTCTTTGAGAGAAAGATTAAAATAAATGGGCAGTAAATAAAGAAGTATTACTAAAATTTCACAGACTATAAAACTGTTATCGATTTTCCCTTTACAATAGGAACATTTTCCCTTAAGCAAAATAAAACTCATTACCGGAATTAGCTCATAAGGCTTTAAGCTCTGAAAACATAAATCACATCTACTTCTACGATATAAAATCGAAATGTTATCGGATGCAGTTACAGCATATATAAATGATGCGCAGATACCTCCAAGAATAATTATAAAAAACATAGCATCACCTCTTCCTGACACTATATTAGCTTCATAATCATTTTTAGTAAAAATGCAATAATCATATATAACGGTTTGAAAGTCACTAAAAAGGTGATTTTGGATTAATAATCATGTAGTTTTTATTTATTATGTCAGTTTTACATTTGTTTCTTCACATTATAATTTTTTCTTAAAACCTCTAGTTCATTATTTCTCCCATATAACTAAACCTCCCCCGACACTCATACCGCTTCTCATACCCCTTCATATTCTTGCTGAATTGATACCTGCATTTTTTGTATTCATATAGATGACGGCATCTTTGAATTGATGGGTGCGAATCTGAGATGAGCCCAAACGGTTCAGTGTTTCTATAAATTCCGAATTGGATTTTTTATATGATTATTCTTAATAAATAGTGCATAATGCACACATACTCATGTTAGAGGACATCCCAAATGATCGTTCAGTACTTTGTCCAATGAAATTATGCGAGATGATTATTTCCATTTTGACACTTTAAATACAACCTTTTTTAATTTCTTAACAGCCTCTTCTACTGTTCCTAATCTCAGTTTCGCAAACCCTATTATCAATGCTCTCTTATCCTGACCTTCTTCAATCCCTTTAATACTGAATCTTCTCAAAGTATAAAGTTCTATATTTTTACAGGTAGCCTGTCTTTCTATCTCCTCATAAGTCTTATCTGTTTTAAATTCTGCGTAAAAGTGTAAGCCGGCTGGTATATCATGAATTACTATACTGTTTCCGAACTCTTCCTTTAATGTTGTAATTAGTTTCTCCCTCACCTTCTCGTAATGTAAATTCATCTTTTTTACATATTTAGAATAGTCGCCGTTATTTATAAAATGGTTTAGAGTATACAGATTGAATATACTACTGCCTTGAATCCAATTCGAGTACATTTCTCTATATTTTCTCAGTAAGTCAGGAGGGAGCACTATATAACTTATTCTCAGTCCCGAAAAAAGTGTTTTTGAAAATGTTCCGGCATAAATTACTTTGTCGTGTCTGTCCAAACTCTGAAGAGCAGGTATATGATCTGTCCCATATTTGAATTCACTATCGTAATCATCTTCTATAATGTATCTTTCATTTGATTCAGAAGCCCAGTTCAATAATTCAATTCTGCGGGATATAGACATGATCTTTCCTGTGGGGAATTGATGTGAAGGCGTGATGAATAGAATATTGGAATCTGATTCTTTTATTTTATTTATATTAATACCGGAATCATCCAACTCTATTGGGTTAACTTTCAAGTTTAAAGCTTTGAATAAATCATACATTCTTCGGTAACCCGGGTTCTCCATTCCTACTGTTTTTGTGGTATTATCCATTGTCAGTATTTGTTTGATGAGTGACTGAGTACCTGAACCAATGACGATTTGTTCCGGTTTGCATTTTACCCCCCTATTTACTGAGATAAGTCTGGAAATTGTCTCCCTGATTTCATATGGTCCCTGGGGATGGCTTATTTGTGAAATTTCTTCCTTATAATTTTTAAAGACATGTTTTTCAGCATTAAGCCATTTGTCATGCGGAAAATATTCTAAATCAGTAGCCATATGAGAGAGAGATATTTCAAAGCGTCGAGGGGCACCTTCTTCCTTTAGATCTTCTGGAAACTCGGACTCTTCCATATCATCATTATATTGTGCAATATCCTCAACATAATAGCCGCTTCTCTCAATCGCATGAATATATCCTTCTGCCAGAAGTTGTTCGTAGGCATTGGTTACTGAATTCACACTGACATTCAATTCTTTTGAAAGATTTCTTTTCGTTGGAAGCTTCTCACCCGGCAACATTTTGCGATTCAAAATTAAATTTTTAAAATTGATATATATCTGCTGATACTTATAAAATTTTTTCTCATTTTCACCTATATTCAATAGCATGTTTATTCCACACTCCTTTTGGTACCATATAAATTAGAAAATTGGTACTTTTCATTATATCAGCTATGGTGCATATTGGGATAAGATTGAGCATCATATATTAGGAGGCTATTTAATATGACTAAAGTTACTACTGATGATAAAACATTAGATATTCAGAAAAAAAGAGAAAAATACGTTCCTAAAGGAGTTAGCAATGGCAATTTAAATGTTGCTGATTATGCTTCAGGCGCTACCGTCACTGATGTATCAGGTAAAAAGTGGATAGATTTTGCAGGCGCAATAGGCGTGCTTAATGTTGGACACACTAATCCAAAGGTTACACAGGCTGTGAAGGATCAAGCTGACAAATTTCTCCACCCTGGTTTCAACGTTATGTTGTACGAAGGCTATATAGAATTGGCGAAAAAATTAACAGAAATTACGCCGGGAGATTTCAATAAAAAGACGATTTTATTTAACTCTGGTGCAGAAGCAATTGAAAATGCAATAAAAATCTCCAGAAAATATACTGGTAGACAAGCCGTAGTGTCTTTCAAACGTGGATATCATGGTCGCACAAACCTAACAATGGGCATGACTAGTAAGGTTAAGCCTTATAAGTTTGGATTTGGACCTTTTTCTCCAGAGATATATCAAGCACCATTTCCTTATTTGTATAAAAAACCAAATCATCTTTCAGAAGAAGACTATGTGAATCAAATAATCAACGACTTCAAATCTTTTTTTATTGAAACAGTTGCTCCTGAAACAGTCGCTTGCATTGTCATGGAACCCGTTCAAGGAGAAGGCGGATTCATTATTCCTCCCATCAAATTTGTGAAAGCGGTTTCTGATTTCTGTAAAGAACATGATATTATTTTTGTGGCTGATGAGATACAAACAGGATTTGGTAGGACAGGCAAAATGTTTGCGATGGAACATTTTGATGTTACACCAGATCTTATGACGGTTTCTAAATCATTGGCAGCTGGGCTACCGCTAAGCGGTGTAGTTGGTAAAAGTGAAATTATGGATTCATCTAATCCTGGGGAATTAGGCGGTACATTTGCAGGTAACCCGCTGGCATGTGCTGCTGCTTTGGCTGTTATAGAAATCATGGAAGAAGAACAGCTCTCTAGTCAAGCTGAAAAACAGGGAGTAATTATTGAAAATAAATTGACTCACTTGAGAAAAGAACATGATTTTGTTGGAGATATTCGGAGACTTGGTGCCATGGTTGCTGTAGAAATCGTCCAAGACCGTGAGTTGAAATCTCCTGATAAAAATAAAACTGCAGCCATAACAAAATACGCAAATGATAATGGCCTGCTCCTCCTGTCGGCAGGTATTAACGGCAATGTCATCCGCTTCCTCGCGCCTCTAGTAGCAAGTGACGAGGAAATTGAAAAAGGACTAAATATACTTGAAGACGCTTTTAATTCAGTTAAGGAGAGCGAATAAATGATTGATACTAAAAAAATCATAATAAAGAATCCAGCTACTGGAGAAATAATACAAGAAGTAGATGTAGACTCGAGAACAAATATAGAAAAGGCAATTTCTTCAGGCCATTCTGCATTTAAGACTTGGAAGAATACAGATGCTCACAGAAGATCAGAATTAATGAAAAATTGGTCTACAATTATTCAGGATAATAAACAGGAACTCGCCAAATTGATGACGCTAGAAAGTGGAAAACCAATAAACGAATCCAAAGGCGAAGTGGATTATGCAACGAGTTATATCGATTGGTATGCAGAAGAAGCGAAACGCGTTTACGGGCGTACCATTCCTGCAAATTCAGATTCAAAAAAAATCATAGTATCTAAGGAAGCTGTGGGTATGGTAGCTGCTATTACTCCTTGGAATTTTCCTGCAGCTATGATGACCCGGAAGGCGGCTCCTGCCCTTGCAGCTGGGTGTACTTTTATAGTGAAACCTGCTGAAGAGACTCCATTGACTACGCTTAAGCTTATTGAATATGCGCATGAAGCTGGAATTCCTGAAAATGTCATTCAATGCGTGAATGGGCCCGGCAAAGAAATTGGCAATACCTTTACTCAAAGTGATCTAATCAGGAAAATTACATTTACTGGTTCTACTCCAGTAGGTAAACAACTTATAAAAGACAGTGCAGATTCTGTTAAGCACGTTTCGATGGAGCTTGGCGGACATGCTCCGATGATTATTGCTAAAGATGCAGACATTGACCTTGCAGTAGAACAGACCATTGCTTCAAAATTTCGAAATGCAGGGCAAACGTGTATTTGTGTCAATAGAGTACTCGTCGACGAAAGTATAGTTGAAGAGTTTTCAAGTAAGTTGAAATTAGAAGTCGAAAAGCTCAACGTTGGTAATGGACTCGATGAAAATATTCAAGTAGGACCTGTCATCAATAAAAAAGGATTTGATAAGATTCTTTCTCAAATCGAAGATGCTGTAAATAAAGGGGCAGAAATCTTATCTGGGAACAAAACGATTTCAGATGACCAAGATGGTTATTATTTTGTTCATCCTACTATTCTAAAAAATGTTGCAAAGAATGCCGATATTATGCAGGAAGAAACATTTGGTCCCGTTATCCCCATCACGACTTTTTCTAGTATAGATGAGGCATTAGAAATAGCTAACAGTACACCATTCGGTCTTGCAGCATACTTCTTCACCAATGATTATAGAATTGGAAACTATATTCATGGTAACCTTGAATTTGGGATTATAGGCTGGAATGATGGAGCGCCTTCTGCAGCTCACGCCCCATTCGGTGGTATGAAAGAAAGCGGTTTGGGCAGAGAAGGTGGAATCGAAGGAATTGAACCTTATCTTGAAACCAAGTACCTTTCCATCGGTAACTTGAAATAAGTAAATGTTATTATTTCGTTAAAAGGGGTATTAAATGGACAAAAAATTTATTAAATCTTTTTCAATGGTAGATGTATTATTTATGGCTACTGGCGCGATGCTTGGATGGGGATGGGTCGTGCTCTCTGGCGACTGGGTCAGTAGTGCAGGATTTCTTGGAACCGCTTTAGCTTTTATTATCGGGGGTATACTAGTTACTTTCATTGGTTTAACTTATGCAGAGTTAGCTGCCGCGATTCCTGAAACAGGAGGTGGCATGGTATTTGTGCTAAGAGCCTTCAAACAAAAAAGTTTAGGTTATCTAGCAGCGTGGAGTGTGCTGTTTGGATATGTATCTGTGATTACTTTTGAAGCTGTTGCACTTCCCACTGTAATTGACTATGTTATCCCTGTCAGTCATGTAGGGTACCTCTGGAACTTAGGTGGATTTGATATCTTCTTTACATGGGTATTAATCGGTTCGGTAGGCTCCATTCTACTAACCTCGCTTAACTATTTCGGTGTAAAACCTGCCAAATTAGTGCAGAACGTGCTCACAGCAGGCGTGGTCTCTGTGGGATTGGTATTAGTATTTGGGGGAATCACGTTAGGAGATAGTTCAAACCTTCAACCGCTGTTTGGAGAAGGCGTGGGTGGCGTTATGACCGTCTTGATTATGATTCCTTTCCTATTCGTCGGCTTTGATGTAATACCTCAAATTGCAGCAGAAGTGAAGTCACCTCCTAAATTAATAGGAAGAATTTTAATTGGATCTATTATTGTTTCAATAATATTCTACGTGTTGGTGGCGTTTGGGGTTTCAATGGGGCTCTCGGTCGGACAGTTAGAGCTTTCAAGTTTAGCTACAGCTGATTCCATGGGTGCACTTTTCGGCAGTCAAGCAATGGCAAATATTATAGTAATAGCAGGGGTGGCTGGAATAGTTACAAGTTGGAATGCTTTTATCATAGGGGGGAGCCGTATACTCTATGCCATGGCAATCCGAAAAATGATACCTGAGTGGTTCGCTTATATCCACCCGAAATACAATACACCTACCCACGCAATTATATTTCTGGGTGTTTTAGGAGTAGTCGCTCCTCTACTTGGGCACTCCGCTCTAAACTGGTTCGTAAATGCTGGAGGTATAGGAATAGTTCTAGGGTATTTAATTGTAGCATTCTCATTCCTGAAGCTTAGAAGAGCTGAGCCTTCCCTAGAAAGACCTTTCAAGATTAAATATTGGAAAACAACAGGGATTATGGCTATAATACTCAGCATCCTATTTATTGGCTTCTACATGCCTTTCTCCCCTTCTGCTCTTGTTTGGCCAATGGAGTGGTTGATTGTCGGAGGCTGGTATCTGATTGGGTTTATCTTTTATATATTTGGCAGTGAAAAAGATGTGAATGCTGATTATGAAAGAAGCTTCTTAAGTCGTGACCCAAATAGCCAGTTAAGTAAAAATTAATAATTATGCTTCATTCCGTGTCCCCAAATCTGCACCTCAGGTATTGGGGACTTTTTAATTTCTGAAAATGATTTAGTCATGACAGTAACTTAAGCTTTAATATTCTACTCTAACATGCTCTTGAATATTAATGATTTTTATATCTTTCTAAACCTAAGTAACTAAACCTTCCCCGACACTTCCGGCACACATACCGCTTCTCATACCCCTTCATATTTTTGCTGAATTGATACTTGCATTTTCTGCATTCATATAGATGACGTCGCCCTTTGAATTGATGCGTACGTGTCTGAGATACGCCTAAACGGTTCAGTGTGTCTACAAATTCTGGATCGGAGTCTTTATATGGCTCGCCTTTAATAAATAACGCATAATGCACATACTCGTGATAAAGGACATCCAAAATAATCTGTTCAGTATTGTGGGCAATGAAGTTATGCGACATGATTATTTCCATATCGATTTTCTGGCGATTGCCCTGTATGTATTTGATGCGGAACGCTCCGAATTTCGATATCATGCGCTTTGAGATTCGGATGGGAATATTGAGTTCTATGTTGAATTTATCCATTAAAATTCATGTGCATAATATTTAAGTTCTTCTTGGGTCATACGTACAAGCCTTCCTTCAATCTTGATTGGAAATGACAAAAGGTCAGGATGTTTTATATCCTGACCACGTCATTGATTTAATACTTATAATTAGATTTTTATATCTCTTTTTGTTTTTTTCGTAGTATCAATTTGTCTTTGTCAAACGATATTTCTTCATAATCTTTAAATAAGGCGATAATTGTAGAAATTCCTATAGTTGATGCTGTAATCATCGCTGCAATCTCCAAGCCTGTAAACATAGTTGCAGTGTTGGCAGTGGTGGCAGTGGTAGCAGTCTTAGCAGTGTTAAGAAGGGCAAGACGAGTAACACCAGCAATGCCAGCGGACCCACCTGGTATAGGTAAGATTGAAACACCTAAGGCCGCAATTAAAATACCAAGCTTTACTTTACTCAACTTCGTTATCTTGCTACCTTTTTTTAATTTCTTAGCTAACTTTCCACGCACTATAATTTCTTCATATCCTTCATCTTTTGCACTAGTTAGTTCTTTTTTCGTATACACCTCAATTTTTTTCATAAAATAATCTCCCAACGAAACTAATATTGTGTTTTCGATTACAGCAAGGGACAAGTCTATTTCTTGTTATTATATATATTATACACTATTAAACCTTAAATTCAAAAAATAAGAATATTCTGATTCCAATAGATAATGTGATATTAAAATAATACATCTAACGATAAAGGGTCAGGATATCAAATATCCTGACCTTTTCATTCTACAGTAATTCTTTTGCCAAGAGACGATAGACGTTCAATCTGGCTTCCTGGGAGTGTGGAATACTGACGATCATCACTTCATCGAATCCATATCTTTCTTGTTCTTCTCTCAGCTGGGCTGCAACTTCTTTTGCCGAACCGACGATATGGAGTGGCCTGCGTTGCTCTATCTTCATTTTATCCATTTCCGTCAACGGATAGTCCTGTGCTTCCTCGGGTGTAAGGGGTGGCATTATCCTGCCTTGTGACAACATGAGTCCTGCAATATCTTGAGGTAATGCTTGAAATTCCGCTTCTTCACGTGTTTCTGCAGTCGTCACCATATAGCATACATTGATTTCTGGCTGCTCCATGAAATCGGTCGGCTTAAAGTTCTGCTTATATGCATCCAATATTTCACGGCTCAATGCCCCATTGAAGAATTGGGCAAATGAATACCCAGCACCCATTTTAGCAGTCTCTACTGCACTGTTCCCACTCGAACCAAGCATCCATGCCTCAGGGAGGGTAACGTTTTGAGGAAATGCTGGTGTTGAGCCATAAAGTCTGCCTTCAGGTGTTTCATCGTTGATCAACTGAAGCGCTATTTCAAACTTTTCATAAAGGTTATCAAGTTCAGGACGTCTGCCCTGTGACAATGCATACATGGCGCTGCCGTCCCCACCTGGTGCCCGGCCTACGCCAAAATCAATCCTGCCAGGGGAAAATGCACTGAGTGTCTTGAATACTTCAGCCAGTTTCAGTGGTGAGTAGTGCATCATCATAATGCCGCCTGTCCCTATCCTGATGTTTTCAGTCTTGGCCGCGAGTCTGGCTGCGGTGATCTCAGGGGCTGAACTGACTACTGTGCCAAGCCCATGGTGTTCTGCCATCCACATGCGATGGTATCCGAGGGAATCGGCCAATACTGCCAGTTCCTCTGCTTTATGGAGGGCATCCTTCTCGTTGTTGCCTTTAGTTACAGGTGCCTGATCCAATACACTTAATTTCATTGAAAAACCCTTCTCTCTTTATATGGTGACCTAGTAATCGAATAACCGATTGAGTTCTTGTTCCCTTTTCAGTTTTTCCGGCGTAACGTCATTTCCCACAGGATCAATGACCGTAAGCCCTGAAAGATTATCGAGCACCTGTCCGCGGAATTGGCGTAGATAATTTTCGCGCAGTTCCTTTTGTTCCTGCTGTTCGGTTGCCGTCAATCCTATTTGTTTCTTTTTCTGTGCCAGTTCATTGATGCGGTCGAGTCCCACTATCATATTTAACATCTTCTTTCATATTAGTTTTACTTTTTTATATATGCTCATATTGCACACTGCAACTTTTCTGCAGTTCTTTTTCAAGTACTTTGAAACGTTCGTTGTAATTCCCGACACGGAGCTTTTCAGTCAGGTCGGCAATATTCTCGCGCTTCAACACATTTTTCCAGGATGCCTCCGCCTCACTCATCGTCTCCCTCAATATGCACTGCTCTGATGTCTCGATTGAGTCCATCATATTATCCATTATGCCACTCGATGAATAGAGCGACTGTCGGCCTTCTATAGCAGTATAGATGTCATATATCCGTATATCTTCCGGGGATCGTTTTAGCCTGAAGCCACCTTTAGTACCATGGACTGATACAATCAAGTCCGCCTTTACCATCCTTCTCAACAGCTTTTGGAAGTAGCTCGGCGAAGCCCCGATATGTCTGCTGATTTCTTCACTGTGCAGCACAGCACCTTTAGGCAGCAGATTAAGGAGAATAACAGCGTAAACAGATTGTTCCACACCTGTCTTCATTTTCACAGCGGCATCACGTCCTTCTCTTTATATCGGATAATTGTTGTCCGATTTAAAGAATACTTTAACAGACGGAAGCAATATTGTGCAATCATGACGACTCGGAATAAAAAAACAGCAGTACGCTTCAAAGTATAATTAATCGTATTCATCGGAATACAAGTTGAATTATGTTCAATCGTCAGATATCCTATCTTCCTCCTCTTTGACACTTTATAATAGAAGTTTATAAAAGGAGATGAATATAATGCAGATTAAGGAAATAAGTGATATTCAAAATGACCGAGATGAATTGTCCCAGCTTTTCCAGGAAGTTGTAGCCCAAGGTGCCTCTATGAACTATTTGCATCCGATGAGTGATGAAACAGCTTTACGTTATTGGGATGGTGTCCTGTCTGAAAATGTCTGCCTCTATGTCGCCGTGATGGATGGGTCTATTGCAGGTACAGTCCAACTGCACCTCAGCGATAAAGAGAATGGACAGCATCGGGCGGAAATCGCCAAGTTGATGACGCATCCGGCTGCCCGCAGAAAAGGTGTAGCAAAAGCATTGCTGAAACATGCAGAAGAAGCAGCCTTTAGTAAAAATAGATGGCTAGTCATGCTTGATACCGAGAAAGATGGTCCAGCAAATATTCTCTATCAAGATGAAGGGTATGCTCCCATCGGTTCGATTCCTTCATACTCACAAGACCCATTCGGAGAATACAAAGATGTTAATGTCTACTACAAACATTTGAAATGATTATCAAAAGGACCCTTCTTTAATGAAGCTTCTTCTAATTATAGATATCACGATCAATTAACTGACAGTTTGATTCAGATACATTCATCAGAAATCACATCTTTTTTTCTTTACTGAATCCAAATTGTGGGTAGATGTTTATATGTCCAATCAATACGGCATGATAATACTATTTCATGAACAGGAGAGATCAGAAAATGAGAGAAGTAGAGTTTCATAATGGGAACACAATGCCGCAGATAGGTCTTGGCGTATTCAGGGTTGAAGACGGAGAAGACTGTAAGAATGCTGTCAAACATGCGATTGTAAGCGGCTACCGCAGTATTGATACAGCTATGATCTACAAAAATGAGAAGAGTGTCGGCGAAGGTATCAAAGAAGGCATCAAGGAGGCGGGCATTGATCGTTCTGACCTTTTCGTGACGTCCAAGCTTTGGCTTGATGACTATGGTCTTGGAAACGTGGAGAAGGCCTACGACACATCCCTTGAAAACCTTCAGCTGGACTACTTGGATCTATATCTTATGCACTGGCCAGGCACCGATGAGGATCTTATGATCGAGACATGGCATGAAATGGAGCATCTATATAACAATGATCGTGTCAAAAACATCGGCGTCAGCAACTTCATGGTTTCACACTTGGAGACATTACTGCAGCGGACGGATGTAAAACCGGTCATCAATCAGGTGGAGTATCACCCCTATCTTGTCCAAAACGACCTGAAGCTGTACCTCGATTCCCGTAAGATCATCATGGAATCCTGGTCACCATTGATGAACGCCAAAATACTTGATGATGAAACAATCAAGGAGATTGCGGAAGAGACCGGCAAGTCACCTGCTCAAGTGGTCATCCGCTGGAATATAGAAAACGGCCTCGTCACCATACCGAAATCCGTAACACCTGATCGGATAGAAGAGAATATAGACGTATTCGGCTTCTCCCTAAGTAAAACCCAGATCAGTCGTATCAATCAATTGAATAAGAATGAACGGAACGGTCCAGACCCTGCTACATTCACTGGGAATAGATAGGCAGTCATCATTCTTAAATTATAATACAGACAAAGAAATATCCCAGACATAAATTTGAGGTGCATCCGAAAAGTTGAATTTTTCAGATGCACCTCAATTCTATTAATAAGATTCTTTTCATTATGATGCATTTCATTTATAAGGTTACCACATCTCATAGTGAGCACACCGGCATCCATATTGTCCGCCTCTCAATCCACAACCGTCTGGTGCTTCACAAAGCCGAAGTAAATCATTAGCGCCCCAATACTGCACAAGATGATGACGACTGCCATAGGCCAAGCAGCATCCTCCCCTGCCACGCCGACAAGCGGGGATACGAGGGCACCCCCTATGAATGGCAATAGGCCAAGAAACGCTGATGCGCTGCCTGCTGATTTTCTTTGATTTTGCATGCCCAGTGAAAAAGCCATCGTCGACACTGCGCCGACACTCGATACGACAAGCAGCAGAGCGATGAGCATCGGCAGAAGAGAGAGTTCCAACATGACCACCACCATAAGCAGAAGACTGCCAATGACACACATTGATACACCCATCAGCAATATCCGCACTTCGCTCATAAATGAAGACAGTTTACCGGCAACTTGGGCGGCTGCAATGATACCGAGGCCGTTCAGGGCAAATATGAGTGAGAACTGCTGAGGGGACACTTCATAGATGTTCTGCAGGATAAAAGGCGAGCCGGCGATATAGGCGAACATGGCAGACATGACCAGTGCCTGCGTGAAGGCGATGCCCATGAACACCTTATCTTTGAAGAGGTCGCCAAAGGTTTTGACGACGGCGAGCACGCTGCCCTCGGAACGGTCAGATTCCCCTAGCGTCTCATCTAACATGAAAAAGACTGCAAGGAGCAGAATCACTCCGATGGCTGCAATTACCAGAAAGACCGACGGCCAAGAACCGAAGTTGAGGATCATCCCGCCTGATATCGGTGCAAGGATCGGTGCCGCCCCATTGACCAGGGCCAGAAGTGCAAATGCTTTCGTCAATTCTTTTCCCGCATACATATCCCTCGCGGCTGCCCGCGCAATGACGATGCCCGATGCACCGGTGAAGCCTTGGAGGAAGCGAAGAAGTACGAAAAGCCAGATGTTGCCGGTGAAGGCACATAGTGCTGAGACTACTGCATATATGGCCAGGGTATATAGAAGTGGCCGCTTCCGTCCCATGATGTCGCTGAGAGGACCGAATATGAGTTGACCAGCTGCAAGGCCAATCAGGCAAGCAGTCAGGCTGAGTTGGGTCAATGAAACTGTGGTGTCGAGGTCAGCTGCAACAATCGGCAGTGCCGGCAAGTACATATCCATAGACAATGGCCCGATGGATGTCAGCAGACCAAGCAGTACAACAATCCAGAACTTCCGTCTTTTTTCTTCCTTGCTCATATTCATTACAGCATCTCTTCTTCCATTCACTTAATTTTACAATATTTAAAATAAAGCATATCACTGTCCAATTCGGCTGACCATGATCAGCACCTCCAGAAGTGAAATGCTTTTTAGGTTTCCTGCGGCATTTTCAACAGCATTACACTGATGATGATGGACTCCCCAAAGTCAGCTCAGTCCAACTTTGGGGAGTCTTTTCGATTGGAAGTAAGAATGTATGAATAGTGTCAGACGATCACTCCATCTCTGAGCGCTTCGGCATACCACTTTGGGCACCGAGTTTCTGTACGGAGAGGGAAGCGGCTTTATTGGCAAACCCAACCGCTTCTTCGAGCGCCTTTCCTTCAGCGAGGGCGACTGCGAGTGCGCCATTGAATGTATCGCCGGCACCTGTGGTATCTGTGACTTCAACCTTCTCTGAAGGCACGGTGATCATCCTGTCCCCTCTGAAGAAGGAGGCGCCTTTGGCCCCGTTTGTGATGACCAGCTTATCCAGGAATTTCGGCAGATCATCGGTATCGTATGCGAACAGCTTCTTTGCTTCGTTGTCGTTCGGCGTAATGTATGTAGCCTTCCCCCAATAGGCATCATCCAGCTGCATGGCAGGCGCAGGATTGATGATGACGGGTACATCAAGCGTCTCGCAGAGGTCAAGTATATGTTCAACGGTCCGTTTCGGGATTTCAAACTGGATCAGGATATAATCGCTTGCCTCAATCCTTTCTTTGAACTTGTCTATATAACCGGGGTGCATTTCGCCGTTGGCACCGGCGATGATGATGATCCGGTTGTCCTGATCCGATACGATGATATTGGCGAGACCGGAAGAGACGCCGGGCTCGGTCTCTACAGCCTCTATCCTTATCCCTTGTGATTCGAAATTATCGATGAGGGCCGCACCGAACGGGTCATCTCCCACCTTGCCGATCATATGTACTTCTGCACCGAGTCTGGCGGCGGCGACTGCCTGGTTCGCACCTTTGCCGCCGGGCAAGGTCTTGAAGCTTTCGCCTGATATGGTCTCGCCCTGCTCAGGCATATTTTCTGCTACGGTCATCAGATCCATGTTGATGCTGCCGATGACAGTGATTTTAGGAGTATGCATGATCATCACTCCTCACCGTAGGATCTGAGTATATTCTCAAACAGATTCCAGAACTTTTCCTGGTCGACTTCATACGCGAATTTCGTATTGGCAGGTTTCCCCGTCACGCCGAGTAGGTCCACTGCTGTTTCACCGTATGTCATCTCCCCTTTTGTTTCGACATCTGCATGCACATGCTTGAATGTAAACAAATCCGGCTGCAACAGATACATCGTCGTGCAGGCATCATGGATGGGTCCGCCCGACATACCGAAATGTTCTTTATACATGTCGCCGAAGAAGATAAGGAGTTCTGAGACGAATTTTGCTGTTGGATTATTGATTCCAGCCAGACGCTTCTGAATCTCATCTGTGGCGATCACCTGATGCGTCACATCGAGGCCGAACATTGTAACGGGAATGCCACTATTGAATACAACCTTTGCAGCTTCTGCATCGACATAGATATTGAACTCGGCAGAAGGGGTCCAGTTGCCGAATGTGCCGCCGCCCATCAGGACGATCTCTTCGATATCCGATTTGATTTCCGGTGCTTTGATCAGCGCCAGCGCGATGTTCGTCAATGGCCCGGTCGGCACCAGAGTCACTTTTCCATCAGCTTTTTTCACCCGATCAATGATGAAATCGACTGCGTGGCCCTCTTCCTTCTGACTTTTTGGTTCTGGCAGTACGGGACCATCCATGCCGGATTCGCCGTGGATTTCTGTTGCGATTTCACTTTCTTTGACAAGCGGCCTTGCGGCACCTTGGATGACCGGCACGTTAAGCTTCAGAAGGTCCTTGACCTTCAAGGCGTTGATTGTATTCTTATCGACTTCGACATTTCCTGCGACTGTGGTGATGCCAAGGATGTCCAGGCTGCTTTTTGCTGAAGCGGCGATGATGATCGATATGGCATCGTCATGGCCCGGATCACAATCTAATATCACTTTTTTGTATGTCATTGATTAATTTCTCCTATTCATTAGTATGGATTGACATGGACGTTTACGTCCTGCACCTCTTCAAACTGGCGCATCAATATTTGTTTGACCTCCCTGGCCACATGGTGCCCCTCCTCGACCGTCATTCTTGCATCTACGGCGATTTTAATGTCGATGATCACATAGGACCCATGCGAACGCGCACTCAAATTATCGATGTTACGCACTTTATCGACAGCAAGCACTGCCTCTCTCATATCCTGGGTCTCATCTTCGTTCAGCACGACTTCAAGGGATACACTGACTGCTTCTTTTCCCAGCTGGTAGCCCATATACATGATGATCAGGGCGATAACAGCGCTCGCTATAGGATCCAGATAGGCCAAGGCAGGAATGTTGAACGAGCTGCCCACTATAGTCAGCCCGATGCCCACCAGCGCCACCAAGGACGATATCGCATCAGAGCGATGGTGCCATGCATCTGCAATCAGAGCCGGGCTCTTTATCCTACTGCCGAGGCGGTACTTATACTGGAAGAGGGCTTCCTTCACGACCACTGAGAAGATGATGATATATAGCGCAATGAGCGTCGTCTCGCTCCCTACCGAGCCTGATATCAGCGAGCTCACTGAATTGTATATGATCTCGAAGCCAACGACGATGAGCATTATCGCTATAATCAGGGTCGCGACGTTTTCGGACTTGCCGTGGCCATATGGATGTTCTTCATCAGGCGGTTTACGTGAGGCGCGTATACCGATCAAGACAGCTAGTGAACTCAACACGTCTGAAGCGGAATGCACTGCGTCTGCAATGAGGGCCCTGCTGTTTCCAAGCACTCCCCCGATCAGCTTCAGTACAGCCAGAAGAATATTGACGGCCATACCTATAATAGTGGCGACTTGTGCCTTTTTATGCCTATTTTCCATATCATATCCCTCATTTTTAAATTGCTGGCTTCTTCATTCTATCAATGTCTGTCCTTTAATTGAATATAAAAGGCAGAACCCGGCGGGTTCTGCCTTTATTCTGCCTCTTCGTCAGCCAGCGTCTCTACGTCAGAGACCACTTCTTCGAGTGGGAATTCATTATCCCCTGTGTCCACTCCTGGATAATCTTTGATAACTTTGCCTTCCTGATCAATCAGATAGAAGCTGATGCCGTGTGTCACCTGGTTGCTGCCTTCTGGTGGCGGTGCCACGATCGTCTTGAAGTTATCTTCAGCAAATCCTCTGATGAAGCTGTAGTCATAGCCGGTGGCGAGCTGCCATTCAGTATCATCAGGCACATCGTAATGGGACAGGTAGTCAGCCAATACTTGCGGCGTATCCGTTTCAGGGTCGACTGATAGACTGAGGACACCATAGTCCTCCACGCCCCGTTCTTCCAGCTCATTGACAACATCCGTCATATTCGCCGTCATGGGCGGGCAGACGGTTGCACAATTTGTGAATATGAAATCGAGGAGCCAGACTTTGCCCTCCATATCTTCTCGCGTAAATGTCTCGCCCTGCTGATTCGTCACTTCGAAGTCCTCCAGTTCATTGCCGTACCGGGACATCACTTCGACGTCTGAATCACTGCAGGCAGAGAGTATGAATGATGCCATTAAAACAGTAACCAATATTTTCTTCATTAAAAACCCTCCGGAGACGTTTATATCCAACTATATCAGAGAAGCGGATGCACACAACCTGTAAAAAAAGGATATTTGTGAAAATAATATGGCGGATATCATAAAATGCATTTTTATCTGGGCTATTGTTTTTCTGAAGCACTGCTCTCCCGTGTCTGTTCCTTTAGGAAGAAGGCCATCACGATGCCTGCTGCGGCCATCACCGCTGAGAAGATGAAGGATGCGTTCACCCCTGTGACTTCTTCCATCGCTGTTGGTGTGCCGTCTGAGAGCCGGAGAGTGACTCCTGTCATGATGGTAACCATCATCGCGGTAAAGAGTGAACCGCCGATCTGACGCATCGTATTGTTCATGGCGGTCCCGTGTGGGATCAATATATCCTTTAGTGCATTCATGGCGAATGTGGTCAGTGGCATCATCGTCAATCCTGTCCCCAATAATCTGAAGGTATAGATGGTTGTGATGTAGCTGAACGTGGAATCGGTCGTGAGATCCGACAACAATATTGAAGTGACCAAAATCAGAGTCAATCCGGCAAATGTTAAAATCCGTATTCCGAACTTGTCGAACAAGGTACCCGCGACCGGCATCGTCAGACCCATGAGCAGGGCGCCGGGCAGCAGGGCCAGCCCTGATTCAAACGGCGAATAGCCGAGCATATCCTGCATAAGGACGGGCAATATGTTGTTTGCCCCGACCATTGAAGTGAATACCACGACACCGATCAGTGAACTCAGCAGGAAGTGGCGATTCTTGAATACGCGCATTTCCAAGATAGGCTGCCTAAGCTTCAGCTGGCGCCTCGCGAACACCAATACCAACAGCAGACCGACCACGATGGAGGACATTACAAGCAGATCTGTCCATCCCCTTGTACCGGCAATCGAAAATCCGTAAAGCAGTCCCCCGAAGCCGAATGTAGATAGTACAATCGATGGCAGGTCGACTTTTGGATTCGTCTGCTGGGTCACATTCTTCATGGAGACCAAGGCGAGGACGAAGTTCAATAATACTAGCGGCAGCACGATGAAAAAGAGTGCGCGCCATGGCCATATTCCTACAATATATCCAGCAAGCGGCGGCCCGATGGCCGGGGCCAGGCCGATGACCAGGCCGAAGTAGCCCATTGCCTTCCCACGCTGTTCGAGCGGGAACTGGGTCAACAGGATGACTTGGGTCAGCGGCATCATGATGCCTGCTGACAGACCCTGGAACACCCGCCCGAGCAGCAGTACCGAATAGACCGGCGACAGTGCGGCGAGCAGGGTGCCGGTGATGAAGATCATCATGCCGGTCAAATAGAGTGTCCTCGAAGTGAATTTATTGATCAGGAATGCTGACACTGGAATCATGATGCCGTTGACGAGGAAGAAACCCGTCGTCAGCCACTGTGCGGTGCTGAACGGTACATTGAAATCATTCATGATCGGCGGGACTGCAGTGACGAGCAGCATCTGGTTGAGCAGGACGAGGAATGATCCCATCAACAATGTCGCAATCAGTACCATCTTTGGACTCATCTTCATTTGTTTCATATCTTCACTACTTCCTTAGAAATGAACTTGGGAGCTTACTTGAAACGTGTAACGCTGCGTTCATTGGCGGCATCGACTTCAAGGATATGCTCCATGCGCGTCTTCAACTCTTCTACATGCGAAATGATGCCGACCATCTTGCCCGTCGTCTGCAGGTCGATGAGCGTATTCACCGCTACATCCAATGTTTCAGGGTCGAGCGTGCCGAACCCTTCATCGATCAGCATCGTTTCCAGGCTGATGCCCCCCGACTCCTGCTGCAGGGCTTCATTCAAGGCAAGTGCGAGCGTCAGCGCCGCCTGGAACGATTCGCCTCCGGACAGTGAAGAAATGTGCCTCGGCTGATTATTGTAGAAGTCGAAGACCTCGATATCCAGTCCGGTTTTCCGGTTGCTGCGTGAGGTGCTCCTCCTCAGTTCATACCTGTGCCCGGTCATCTCAAGAAGTCGGATATTGGCGATCTGCAGTATGCGGTCCAAGTAATAGGTCAGCACGAACCGCTCAAGGGAGACCTTCTGATCATTCCTGCCGGCCACTGCATCCGCTAATGATAATAAGGCCTGGGTCTCTTCAAGGGCCGCTTCATGCTGCTCGATCAACCCGTTTATCCTGTCGAGGTTTTTATTGTTATGCTCAATTTGAGCGTTCAGCTTCGCGCGACCTTCCATCAGTGACTCGAGATCCTTCTCTATAACTGCAAGTTCTTCTTGTTCCTTTGATGGATCAACCCATTCGCGGCCCTCCATCTGATTTTCCAGGTGGCGCTTCCTATCCAGCGCCACCTCTTTTTCACGATGGTATGATTTGATGGCCGCCTCGATTTTGCTGATGTCAGTCCGTTCTGAAATGCTGATCAGCTCTTCCCGACTCATCGATACCTCATGCGTGAATCGGTCTATCTCGGGTGTCAGTGAGGACAGTGTCTGTTCCGCCTTTTCGGCCTGGCCATTTAATGCCGCAGCCTTTTCTTCCATTCTGGCAAGTTCATCCTTGGTCGCGAGGCGCACAGTCTCGTTCTGGTGCAGACGGTCGCGGTGCCCCTCCACCTCTCGTCGCTTTTCTTTAAAAGCTTGCACGAATGCTTCAAACTGCTCGTAACCCGTCTCTTTTGTGAACGTATCCTTCAGTTCCTGGGCCCGGTTGAGCTGGTGGGTGATATTATTTTCGTTCACTCTACCATCTGTCAGCTTCTGTTCAAGGCGCTTGTACTGTTCATTATACTCAGACTGCCTCCGGTACTTCGCGGAATCTGCCTGCTGATTTTGCGTAAGCTGTTGATAGTCGGTTTCAAGTTCTTCATAAGTCCTCTGCAGCACTGCCAGGTCCGTCCGCTCCTTATCTGCAGTCATCTCTTCCAGCAGCCGGCGCTTCGCCTGCAGTTCCGCTTGGCGCCCGGCTAGGCGCTGCAATGTGTCATTGAAATCGTTCAAGCGCTTCTCTTCATCATCGGTCAACGTTTCCACATTATGGGGCAGTGTCTGGACCGGCTGCCTGCACACTGGACAGTCATGACCGACTTCAAGATGCTCTAGAAGATGGCTGATATGATGGCCGTCTTCAGTGGAGAACTTGTCCTGTACGCTGCGTTTCAGCCTCTCCAGGCTTTCTTTCGTTTCTTTAGACTGCTTTTCCAATTGCAGCAGTTCATCATCTATCTTGATCACCTCTTCATCATTGCGGCGGTTATCCTGCTCTTCTTTGATGGCAGTATCAAGTGCCATCCTCTCCTTTTCATTTTCGAAGGCAGCCCGGGCCAACCGGTCTGATGCTGCGCGGTCCCATGCGTCTTCCTGCATGCGCACTTTTAGTTCTTCCATCTGGCGTGCCAGCTTCTTAGACTCTTGTTCGATATCGGTTTTAGCCTTCTGCAGCTCTTCAATTCCAGAGATGTCCTCCCGGATGTGATCGTCCGACATGAAGCGTTCTGTCCGGTTCAGCCATTTCTCGATTTCAGAGTAGCGGCCTTCAGCGGCCTTCAACTCTTCATATTCTGCCAGATGATCCTCGTATTTTTTTTGAGAAGCATGCTGCGCTTCGACCAATTCCTGCAGGCTGAGGTCGAGCCTTTTCTTCTCGGCAAGGGCCTCACTCTCTTTTTTCAGCGCATACTCCTTCTCTTTGGCGATCCGGTAGTCTGCCAATGATTTCTCCAACTCTTCCATCTCAGTTTTTCGACTTTCCAATTTATTCAATCCGTCTTCAATCTCCTGCAGTTCCTTCACCCTTGTGTTATGGAGTTCCTTGTCGTCCAGCACTTTTTTGACGGTCTCGAATGATTTCTGGTGGCTGGTAGTTTCTGTACCAACTGCTTCAAGTTTTTCTGCTAGCAGATTCTGTATTTGGTTGATTGCCTCTACCCTTTTGGCTGATGTCGGATAGTCTGCTTCCATCAGGTTTCTGACTGCGGCATGTTCATCCCCACTCAAGGAATTGAAGAGTTCCTGAATTTTAGTTTCCATCACCGCGGTGTCCTTCAACTTCTCTTTCTTCAGTTCATTGAGCTTGTTTTCAAACTGGACGAAGCGCTCCGTCCGGAAAAGAGTGCGCAATATTTCCTGCTTCTGTTCGCTGGAAGAAGTAAGCAGCCGCTTGAATTCACCTTGGGGGAGGACGAGGATCTGCCTGAACTGGTCTGCATCCAATTTGATGATGTCCATAATCGACTGCTTGACACCGTTGATGCTGCTGTCGATCACATCACCTTCGCTGCTGTATAGTACCGCTTTTGGGGGGACCGGGGTCTTCCGCCCTGCCTTATGGTAGGACAGCGTACGTTCCACCGTATATGTGCGGCCGCGTATTTCAAACTGCAGCCGGATCGAACTGATATCATCATCCGTTGCAAATTGGCTTCTGACCGAGCCTTCGGTCCGGTCCCTTGTCGACAGTGTGCCGTAGAGCGCATAGGTGATGGCATCAAATATCATCGTTTTGCCGGAACCTGTCCTGCCGCTGATCAGGAACATGCTGTCTTTTACTTTAGTGAAATCTATCGTTTCATTCTCGAACGGGCCGAAATAATGCATGCTAATCTGTATCGGTTTCATCTATATCACCTTTGAAATAGTTATTGAATATTTCTGTCTGATAGCGGTTCGGTGGTTCACCGAAAATATTTTCGATGAATGAACCGAATATCTCCCCGTCGGTTGAACTGCCCGCATCGACCGCCTTCATGCTTTCTTCGCTGACTTCTTTTATCGGCCTTAACTCCAATGTGTTCGGGTATATCATCTTGATTTTGGACATGGGGTCATTGATGTGCGACATGCCCGACAATTCAAATTTGAAATATGCTTCCCTATCCTCAAAATGAACCGCCTCTTCAATGACATCATCGAACGCCCCGGTGTAGTGGATGAGGTCGCGCTTCATATCAAGCGGAACAAAACGGCATTGCACGCCGCCATCTGTATCGATGATGCGGAATCCTTTCGGCTGACTCACTTCCGAGAAGGAGTATTTGAGGAGCGAGCCACTGTAGAATATCTTTTCATGGGTTATGGCAAATGGATGGTGCAGATGCCCGAGCAGCACGAGATCAAACGCTTCGAACAGATCAGCACTAACCTCTTCTGATAAACCAATAGACAACGGGCGCTCGGACTCCGATGTCTTGCCCTCAGAAATGAACATATGACCGACCACTATATTGAAAACACTGTCGTCCATTACTTTCGATATCTCTTCTGTAATCCGTACATAGACGTCATGATGAGTCTTTATCCCGTCGTCCTGAAAATGGACTCTCGCTTCCAGAACATCCAGATAAGGGATCATATAGAAGTGATGACCCCTCATTTTAATTGGTGTGGTAATGTCGTCGATCGCCGTGCGCATGTGATAACCGCTCTTGGCAAACCAGTAGCTGCCGTAGTCAAGGCGCGAGCGGCTGTCATGATTTCCGCTGATCGCCAGGACTGGTACATTTTCCTCTATATTTATCTTATACAGATAATCATTCACCAGCTTCAATGCGGATTGGGAAGGGTTGGCGCGGTCGAAGACGTCCCCTGCAAGGACGAGCACATCAATGTCCTCTTGCCTTACGCAATCGAGGACCTGTTCGAGCATGTGTTGCTGATCTTCAATAAGATCCATGCCGTTCAGCCGCTTTCCTATATGCCAATCTCCTGTATGTAGAATTTTCATTGTATCTATCACCTCGTATCTTCTAATTATACAAGAAAAACGCCCCCCAAGTAAGTTCAGGGGACGGTTTTTCAATGCAGCTGTCGGATGGATATGATGAGGGCATCCAGTTTCTGCTCCATCCTATAGAGCAGAAAGAATGTGATCACTGCCGGAAAACCAACATCGCTGACTAATGGCACCCATTCCATGCTAGATTATCTCGGTAACATTCTGTTCGACGATTTTAGCCGAATGGACAGACACCGGCGTGCCCTGCGACGGTGCCAGTACACCTGTGTCCATAAGCTTTCTGGCCTCTAGGAGTATCGCTTCTTCTGTCAGGTTATCCTTCGGGTTGCTGATGTTCAGTGTAAACCGGCGGTCTGCCGATGTGTTGAAGACGATGACAAGTTTCCTGGTCATGGTTTATTCCCCCTTAATTAATTGATGACATAAGTCTGTTCCTTTTCGACGATTGCGTATACATCATTCGTCAACACTTGGTACACCTCGGCTGCTGCATTGATATCTGCATCCGTCGCTGACAGCTCCAGGTTCCTGACGGATCTGAAGCGCAGTTTTTCCCCGCCTTTTCCATCTGCTTCAAAAAAGTAGAACTTCGCACTTAAGTTTTTCAACATGTCCTTCACCTCCTTCGCCTTATATATCGAAGGGGATGATTAGATGGACAATATTCTTTTTATTTCTTATAATAGCCTTGAGGTGAGGCAATGGACGATCTATTTATGTGGCTGATTGCGCTATGGACTTTCATCATGTTGGGGCTCATGGTAATCGGCGGATATTTCATGTTCAGGAAGTTTTTGAAGCGTATGCCAAAAGGAGATGGGTACAGCGAACTCGATTGGCAGGCGTTCTATATAGATAAGGCGCTGCCCCTGTGGCACGACGAGGCGAAATCCATGCTGAATGAGCTCGTCACCCCTGTCCCCGAATTGTTCAGGGATGTGGCCAAAGAACGGATTGCAGGCAGGATTTCGAAGATTGCCCTTGATGAGGGCGCTAAAAAGATATCATTGGACCACATCATGAAAGGATACATCATCGCTACGCCGAAGCGGGACCATAAGTTCATGAAAAAGAAACTGAATGAATTGGATATTGATTATACACCGTATGAAGCGCTCTTCGAATACGCCGATGACGAGAAACAGAAATTCTCCATCTTTGAACAGACGGAAAAAGTAAGCAGCAGATCAAGTTGACTTGATCTGCTGCTTTTCATATTGCTTCAATTTCATCAGCATCGACAGACGCCATATTATGATCATGACGAAGGCGAGCAGGAAGAACATCCCGCCGATTTCACCGGGGGAGATGCTCATGGACAGGATGGTCTTCAGAATAATCCTCAAGACAAGCAACCCTGCCAGTATGACGGGGAAGAGCTTCGATTGCCTGACATACAGCGCCCCGTCCTTCTGCTCATAACGGGTAGTGATGACGAGCAGGACGGAAAAGATGAGCCCCATCGCCACTGCTTCTAGGATTTCAGAGGAGCTGAGCCTGAAATATGGAAATACATACATCAAGGCGCCGGTCGACATCATCACCGGTGGTATGATGATCTTACGTAATGTCAACGGCCGTTTGGCCGCACGTTGTCTGACGATTATGGCCCCGATCCCCATAATGACGGCCATGATGGACGCAGCTGTAAACAAAATGCTTTCAATATTCATGGCTTAAAACCCCTGGAAATCGCCGAAGAACGGCTGCAGCCAGATGATGATCTGCGTCAGCCCATCAAAATAGAGCAATACACCCATCATAATCATGATGATGCCACCGACTTTCATGATACGGTTTGAATATTTCAGCATCCAACGTGTCCGTGAGACGAAGAAGCTCAGCGTGAAGAAAGGCACCGCAAAACCAAGACAGTATACGACCATCAACATAAGCGCGTTGTTCGGCTCGGATGCACTCATCGCAAATATTGCGCCGATGATCGGACCGTTGCACGGCGTCCACCCTGCACCAAAAGCCATGCCGATCAGAATGGAACCAAAAAAACCGGATGGTCTGTTCTTAAACTGGACCTTCCTGTCCTTCATCAAAAAGTTGAAGTTCAGTACTCCGGTTACAATAAGACCGAATATTATAATCAGGATAGCACCCAGTTGGCGGATCAGATTCGAGTACTCTATCAATAATCCGCCGAAGAATGCGGTGCCGAATCCGAGTGCGATATAGATTAGACTGAATCCAATCAAGAAAAATAAAGTATGAAGGATCGCCCGCACATTGAACTTCTGACTTTCCACTTCATTATAGCTCATACCGGTTATGTAGGAGATGAAAGCCGGAAAGACCGGAAGTACACATGGGGAGACGAAGCTTAATACGCCTGCACCAAATGCGAGAAGGAATGTCACTTCACTACCCATAGAAAAACCCCCAATCAGATATCATTCTATCAGACATCCTCTTAGTTTAGATATTCTATCGGGACGAATATGCGAACATTGTATGACAATTATTGCTGGCCGTTCTGCAGCTGATACATCTTATGGTAGATGCCTCTTTTACAAATAAGCGTGTCATGTGTGCCGCGCTCGACGATTTCGCCACGGTTGAGTACGAGAATCTGATCGGCATCCTGGATGGTCGACAGCCTGTGTGCAATCGCGAGCGTCGTACGTCCCCGGCGCATCTTCTCCAGTGAATGCTGGATCTGCTCTTCTGTCTCGGAATCGATGTTTGCCGTCGCTTCATCAAGGATCAATATTTTAGGATCTATCGCCATCGTCCGGGCGAACGCGATCAGCTGGCGCTGTCCGCTTGAAAATGCGCCGCCTTTTTCGATCACCCTGTGCTGATAGCCGCCCGGAAGGTTGTCTATGAATTTATCCGCATAGACGAATTCCCCAGCTGCCTTCACTTCTTCAAATGTCATGTCGGGGTGGTACAGTCGGATGTTTGAGGCGATCGTGCCGTAGAAGATGAATGGATCCTGCAGCACGAGCCCCACCTTATGCTTCAATTCGCTTTTTGGCATTTCCTTGATGGAGTGCCCATCGATGGTGATGTCCCCCTGATTGAATTCATAGAAGCGCATAAATAAGTTTATGATTGAACTCTTTCCGGAACCGGTGTGTCCGACCAATGCAACGGTCTCCCCCGGCCGGGCTGTAAACGTGATGTTCTTCAGCACGTCCACTTCACCATCATAGCTGAAGGTGACATCTTTGAATTCGATATGCCCCTCAGTGATCTCCGCTTCCTCATCCTTATCTTGGACCGGTTCCAGGCGCTCATCATCCATCAGGGTGAATACCCGGCTTGCGGATACAAGTGCCTGCTGAAAGATGTTCAGATTCTGGCTGACCTGGTTGATTGGTTCAAAGAACCGTTCCATATACTGCAGGAATGCAAAGACGACACCGGCTGTAACGGTCGATTCGAAGCTTAGGAATCCGAAATAGCCGAGTATCACTGCGATGGCCAGCACATAGATCATGCTGATGGCCGGCCTCAGAAGCAGGCCATCGAGCTTGACATTCTTCATATTATATTTGTAGTGTGTCTCATTTATAGTATTGAATTCCGCTTGTAGACGCCTTTCCTGGTTGAATACCTGTATGATCTTCATGCCTTCTATCGATTCGGCCAGTTTCGCATTCATCTCGCTCAGAAGCTGGCGTGCATGGGAGAAGAAGTTGGCTGAATACTTCCGGTATACTGCCAAAATGACAGCGATCACAGGCATGAAGAGCAGTGCAAACAAAGCCAGTTTAACGTCCAGGATGAACATCATCACAAAGCTTGAGATGACCATGAAGATCGCCATAAGGAATGTTGCCAGCACACCGATGAACATGTCGACGATCGCTTCCGTATCATTTGTGATCCGCGATACGACGCTGCCGCCAGGCACTTTATCGAAATAGCGCATGCCAAGACGGCCGATCTTTTCAAATGCATCGATCCGCAGCTGCTGGATCACCTTGAACGCCAAATACTGGAAGAGATAGATGTTCATGTATGTGGTGACTGCCCCGAGTAACTGGACGATGGTAAAAATGATGATCAGCCACATGATATCCTGTTCCGGAAACACACCCGGCGTCAAATAATCATCGATGAAGATCATGACGAGGTAAGGAGTGGCTACACCTGCTGCAGTGGATACCGCAAGCATTAGGAATCCCAATGTCAGCACACCTTTGAAGGGCAACGTATATTTCATCAGACGGAACAGGACATCCTTCTGATCATTGAATGTCAGATTCAAATTGTCATTCTCCATCTAATTCGGCCTCCCTTCAGCCATGTCTTCCAAGGAACTCTCCAGAGATTCACGCAGCGCCTGTGCATTATAGGTGTCGTGATACCAGCCCTGTTCTGCCATCAGCGTGTCGTGTGTGCCCATCTCCATTATTGTCCCGGCATCCATGACGATGATCAGATCTGCATGGCTGACAGCACTCATGCGGTGCGCTGTAATGATATTCGTCTTACCGTGCCGGTTGGACTGCAGACTCTCAAGTATGCGCTCTTCGGTTTCTGCATCAACGGCTGATAATGAATCATCAAGTATCAGCACTTCCGGATCAAGAATCAGTGCGCGCGCAATCGATATGCGCTGCTTCTGCCCTCCGGATAATGAGACGCCACGCTCTCCGACAACGGTATCGTAGCCGTGGGCGAATGCTTCTATATCATCGTGTATCTGGCTGAGGCGTGCCGCTTCATGGATATGTGCATCATCCATTCCCGGATTGCTGAACGCGATATTATTCCGGATCGTCGTGGAGAACAGGAAATGATCCTGGGGCACATAGCCGAACTGCGCCCTCAGATTGCTGATGTTATAATCTCTGAGCGGATGGCTGCCGTAGAGGATATCTTCCGGGTTGACCGTATCGAATTCACGGAGGAGTAGTCTGAGCAATGCACTTTTACCAGAACCAGTACGACCGACTATACCGACCGTCGTGCCTCTTTCGATGGAGAAACGGACATCCCGCACTCCATCGGAATCATCGCCCGGAAAATTGAAGGCGCCGATATTAAAATGGATGTCTCCTTCAGGCTGATCTTCTATCAGATATTCTTCTCCAATGTCATTTTTCGTCTCCATGATCTTTTCTATCCGGGCGTAGGAGGCGCTGCCCCTTTGTATCAGGTTGAAGAACATCCCGAGCGCAAGGAGCGGCCAGACCATCATGCCTAAGTAGGTTGTGAATGTGACCAGCTGTCCGACGGTGATCGCATCGTCAAGCACCATGCGCGCTCCGAAAAATATGGAGATGAAGTAACTCGCTCCAATCACTGTCATTATTGTCGGATCGAACAGTGCATCGACTTTTGAAACTTTCAGATTTTTATCGACGACATCATCACTCAACATTCTGAAGTCTTCCTGATCATGGGATTCATATCCGAACGTTTTGGTCACCTTGATGCCCGATATGCTTTCTTGGGTCTTATCGTTGAGCATGCTGAAGGCAGCCTGCGCCTTCTTGAAGCCGCGGTTTAGGAGTGTACCGTAATAACTCGTCAATATCACCATGAACGGTAACGGAATCATCGCCATCAATGTCAGTTTTGGACTGATTGTAACGGCCATCGTAATCAGAACCGCCCCTCCGGTGATCAGTGAATCGGCTATAGTCAGAATCCCGGCACCGGCAGTCGCCTGGACTGCCTGGATATCATTGGTGGCATGGGCCATCAGATCCCCGGTACGCTTCTTCTGATAGAATGAAGGGCTCATCTGTGAATATTTATTATAGAGCGAGGAACGCAGAATCTTCCCAAGTCGGTAACTCG
Source organism: Salinicoccus jeotgali (assembly GCF_039538805.1). GTDB lineage: Bacteria > Bacillota > Bacilli > Staphylococcales > Salinicoccaceae > Salinicoccus > Salinicoccus jeotgali. Next base: position 139,616 of record NZ_BAABCK010000012.1, read on the forward strand.
CCCCGAAAATCATAATGCGCCAGAAGTATCTGAATATGTATGTCAAAGCCGCGACCATTATGAGCAGAATGATGAATTGGCCCAGTATCTCTGCAGTCAGCGACTCTTGCCTTATCCCGTCGATGACCCATCCTATGACTTGCGGGGGCACCAGTTCCATCAATGCAACGAGTATCAGCATGATGATGCCGGCGACGTAATTTTTGCGTTCCCTTTTAAAGAACCACCCCAATTTTTTGAATACTCTCATGCCATCCCCCCTTTTTGTTGACTGCATTTAAATTCTATCATATATTTCGAAAATTGAAATATTTTAAGCGTAAAAATAAACCCTTCTATATAGAAGGGTTCATCTTTATTTTTTTGATGCTTTCATACGCTCTTTTGTTGATTTTGAATCGGCACTGCGATTCATCATAGTCATCATCTGATTGATTTTCTTCTGGGAAGGTTTCTGTCCCATTTGCATCATCATCATTCTGAGCATCTCTTCATTGATAGGTGGATTCTTTTCGAGGTAATCCATCATATATTTCCGTGCCATGAAGAAACCAAGGGCAACGCCACCGATGAGTGCAACAATAACAATCAGTATCCAGATCCATGTAGCCAAACTGCTCACCTCTTTCTTCGTAGAACAGTATAAAGTCTACATCAAAAACAGGTGTTTTTCAACAGATTATTTCTTCATCACTGTCTCCAATATCCGTTCGACGGTAAATCCATATTTTTCGACGACTATGTCGCCAGGGGCACTCGCACCGAACGTGTCGATTGTGTGCAACTTGCCGTTCATGCCGATGAAACGGTGCCATCCCAGACTTGCCGCCATTTCAATGGCGGTCCGGTTTTCGATGTGCGTGTTCAGTACACTTTCGATATATGCTTCATCCTGCTTCAGGAACTGCTGCATATTCGGGATGGAGGCGACTTTCACTTTTACACCTTGTGCATTAAGTTCTTCTGCGGTGTCCACAGCCAATGGCAGCTCGCTTCCGGAAGCGAATAGGATCGCATCATCCCCTTCGTCATAGGCTAGATAACCACCTTTTTTGACACCTTCTTCAACAACATCGTAAGGCACATCGATCGTTTTGACATTTTGACGTGTCAGCACAAGGGCCGTCGGTGTATCTTCAGCTTCCATTGCTATCTTCCAGGCGGCACGTGTTTCGTTGCCTTCTGCCGGTCTGATTGTATTGAGGTTCGGTATGGCGCGGAGACCAGCAAGCTGTTCTACCGGTTCATGCGTCGGACCGTCTTCCCCTACTGCGATTGAATCATGGGTAAGTACATAAGTTACAGGCAGTTTCATCAGTGCGCTCAGACGCATGGCTGGCTTGAGGTAGTCACTGAACACGAAGAACGTGCCACCGTAAGGACGAAGGCCACCGTGTGCTGCCATGCCGTTCAAGGCAGCTGCCATACCGAATTCTCTGACGCCAAACCAAATGTTCCGTCCAGCGTAATTATCAGGACCGAAATCTTCTTCATCCTTCACATTGGTCTTATTGCTGCTGGCAAGGTCCGCAGCACCACCGAACAATGTCGGAACGGAATCAGACAGGGCCTGTATCATATCGCTTGATACTGCACGTGTGGCTTTCTCTTCGCCTGCTTCATAATAAGGCATATCCTTGTCGTAGTTCTCCTGTAGACGATGGTGGACGGCATCCTCAAATTCAGCGTGCAGTTGTGGATGTGCTTCTTTGTAGCCTTTAAGCATTTCATTCCATGCTTCTTCTTTTTCATTGCTTCTTGTTTTCATCGTTTCATTGAAGCGTTCATAGACCGATGGATCGACATCGAATGTCTTCTCCGGATCCAATCCATAATATTCAAAAGCTGCCTTGCGTTCCTCTTCACCGAGCGGCGCACCGTGTGAGGCGCTTTTGCCCTGCTTGTTCGGGGAACCATAGCCGATGATCGTCTTCACTTCGATAAGTGTCGGACGGTTCGATGACTTGGCATTCTTTATCGCTTTGTCTATGGCATCACAGTCATTGCCATCTTCCACTTTGATGTAGTGCCAGTTATACCCTTTAAAACGTGTGCCGACATCTTCCGAGAAGCTCATGTCGAGATCGCCATCGAGCGATATGTCATTTGAGTCATAAAGCACGATCAGCTTATCCAAAGCCAAGTGACCCGCCAGTGATGCCGCTTCATGTGAGACACCTTCCATCAAGTCGCCATCGCTTGCTATGACATACGTGTAGTGGTCCATCACATCATGGCCATCCCTATTGAAGCGGGCTGCCAGATGCTTTTCCGCCATCGCCATACCGACACTCATTGCGAATCCTTGACCCAATGGTCCTGTAGTCACTTCCACACCTTCGGTATGTTTGAATTCAGGGTGTCCAGGGGTCTTCGACTCGTACTGCCTGAAATTCTTCAGCTCTTCCATTTCAAGCGAACCGCTCAAGTGCAGCAGGCTATACAACAACATGGAGCCATGGCCCGCACTCAATACGAAACGGTCCCTGTTGAACCAGTCCATTGAGTTCGGGTTGAAGTTCAGATGGCGGGACCAAAGTGTATAAGCCATCGGTGCAGCCCCCATAGGGAGACCCGGGTGGCCCGATGCCGCCTTTTCGATTGCATCAATGGATAGTGAACGGATTGTGTTGATAGCTAGTTGATCTGTCTTATCAAAAGTCATTTACGCATACTCCTTTATGAATTCTTATTTTTATCTGCTTGGATTTTCTTTACTTTTTCAGGGGTCACATCATTGCCTTCAGGGTCGACGACTTTAGTGTTCTCCACCTGTTTTTTGAATGAGGAGCGGAAGTTTTTAAGATACTCTTCCCTCAAACCTTTCAGTTCAGAGAGTTCATCCCCTGTGATGCTGCCCGACTTCTTTTTGGCAGCGAGCGTATTGATCCGCTGAATTTTATCTTTGTCTAACATAGCAGCCCTCCTGTCCACTTTCTTATAATCTACCATAAAAAAAAGTGTGAGACCATTCTCACACTTCAAAGTCATCTTATGAATCCAATCATTTCCATCAACTGCTCCATATTGCTGCGCTCGGCATACTCTTCAGCCGATAGATCCGCCTCTTCTACAGGCGGGGGTGCATCGCCATGTGTGACGACCTGGTACTCATCTATATAGACAACTTCAGAATTACTATTCCCTTCCTTGTGGGAATCCAACATGAAAATGAGGCCAGCAGCGAAAACAAATATAAAGACCATACCCAATAGTTTAAATTCCTTCAATGTCATCATTACTACCTCCAGAACATACGTTTGTATAAATATAATAACAGAACGCATGTTCCGGGTCAATGGATAGCGAACAAATGTTTGTAAGATGCTCTCTATTATGATAAAATTTAAACAACAATATGGCGGAGGTAATAACTATGAAGGCGCTAACAGACAGGCAAAAACAAATATACCAATTCATCAAATCCACAGTGAAGGATAAAGGCTATCCGCCGAGTGTCAGGGAAATCGGCAACGCGGTCGGTCTCCAGTCGAGCTCCACTGTCCACGGCCATCTGGCGAAACTGCAGGAAAAAGGTTTCATCAAAAGGGACCCTACAAAACCCAGGGCCATCGAAGTCATCACGGAAGAGAACGAACAGCATGGCGCAGTAATCCATGTTCCGGTCCTCGGTAAGGTTACAGCCGGGCTGCCGATCACTGCTGTAGAGAACATCGATGAGTACTTCCCTCTCCCCGAACATTTCACAGCGAACCACAACAGTGAGATCTTCCTCCTCAACGTGGCAGGTGACAGCATGATCGATGCGGGCATCCATGATGGTGACAGAGTGATAGTGCGCAAGCAGAACATTGCCCATAATGGCGACATCATCGTTGCGATGACGGATGATGATGAAGCGACGGTCAAACGTTTCTATAAGGAACAAGGCTACTACAGGCTGCAGCCTGAAAACACGACTATGGAGCCGATCATCTTGGACAGTGTCGCTGTACTCGGTAAAGTCGTTGGACTATTCCGCGCGTTTTAATGGATTTCAATATAGAAAAGGGCGCATCTTAAAGATGCGCCCTTTTTGTCTTTCCGTATCCATCCTGTCAATATCCTTCGTTACAAATGTTTTATCTATCAAGTATGATTCTGATTTGTTCTAAAATATCTTTTGGATTTTGTGTTTGCTTGTCCTCTGTTTTATGTTTCAACTGCATCCCCTCGTTCTTGTTTCATTCAGGATGGTGATCTGGAAAGATGATTCTATTATTTAAATATATAAGCCCTGTGTCTGTTTTCCCCTTATTCCGGCAGGCGAAACATTATTTTTCAAATTATATTTCTCCAATACCTCAATAGAATTATATTCTTTTAATATGCATGATGGGTACCAATTACTTGTCTAGAGTAGAACCATCAAAAGCCGGGTATGTATAAATAAGCTGTAATTCCTATGGCAAAGCAGGATCCATAACCATATTTTTCGAATTTCATTCTGTATATTCTGTGAAATCAATGGGACCGGAGGGAGTTTAAATGACAATCCGGATAAAAGGTTTTTTCAAAAATTTAATCCACTATTCTTTAAAAGATAAAGTGTTTGATATGGCAGCACAACTCTCTTACTATTTGTTGCTTGCAATATTCCCGTTTTTGATCTTAATATTCACCTTATTGCGATTCCTGCCGCTCTCAACCGGTACAGTACTGGATATCATCAGACCGTATGCACCAGAAGGGTCAATGCAGTTGATTGAGGACAATTTGTATCATGTGCTCGAGGTTACAAGAGGAGATTTATTGTCGATCAGTATGGTAGCGACTTTATGGTTGTCCGCAATGGGTGCCAGTGCATTGGCACGGACATTAAACAGTGCACACAGGGTGGAAGAGAGCAGGCCTTTCCTGAGAGCGTTTGGTGTTGCAATTCTGCTCACCATCGGCATGATCCTCGGGGTGATCATCTCTTTAATATTACTGGTGTTTGGACGAGAGATCGGATTGTCCATTTCTTCCTTATTAAGAGTCGACGCTGGTTTCCTGCAGAATTGGAACACATTCCGCTGGACTTTCAGTTTTATCATATTAGTGGTCCTGGTTGCAGGTCTGTATTACTTTGTACCAAATAAGAAATTACGTTTTCTCGACATCCTCCCTGGCACATTGTTTGCTGTGATTGGCTGGCAGCTGGCTTCGCTCGGTTTCTCATATTATGTGGGCATCGCTGATTATTCCATTATTTACGGAAACCTTGGGACCATCGTCATTCTACTGATCTGGTTATATTTATCTTCCCTGATAATTTTAATAGGCGGTGAAATTAACGCGATCATAAGCAGTAAAAGGAGCAGGAAAGTACAGTGATCCTTGTAAAGTAGGCTATAAATTCAAGGTAATGATCTGGAAAGATGATTCTATATTTAAACATATAAGTCTGTTCTTTTTTCCTCCCATATTCAGGAATAAGAACATAAAATCAAGAATATGTATAAACTGGTTCTTTCAGCGTACAGGAATCCGTCATCAGAGAAGGCGCAAGGGAACGCAAGATGAAAGTTTTCTTTCCGCGTTTTCATCCCTCCCCCAGTTCAATGATTAGGAAACACAACTTGTCTATATATTTAATACAGGGATTTAGGGTATAAAAGCTAAATTATACATAATAAATTGGATTCGATTTATGTCCTTGAATCCAATTCATTCTTCATTATAGACAGCACAGCACGGGAAGACCAGACAGCTAGGGTGTCACACATCAACGAAATTACTTGTGATGGCATACTTATCCATCCATCAAAGCACATGTGCCACATCAATATATATATATCCGCATCATAAATGATATTCCAGTAGTATTCGCGGGGACCAAAGAAAAATCAATGCACAAAAGGGGTTTGGGACTTAAATAATTTGTGTATGGAAATCGATATAAATCCACAAATGCCTGCGTAGACGATTGAGGCACATAGTGATACTTTCATTTCGAAAGGAATGAGAGTATCACCAGCAAGATGCCGACTGATATGAAATGCACATATAAAAACGGGTCTTCGGAATATATAGTGGAATTACTTTTTTAATAGTCGCCGATTGTAAAATTAAGCTAGACACCTAAAAAGGGTCACGCGTGATACACTCAAAATGAGTTTTCCGACCAAAGAAAATCATAGGAGTGATCACGCATGACCTACACCCATATTACCACGGACG